>JBKJSC010000278.1:0-39059 GCA_046593035.1 Limisphaerales bacterium
GGATTTTTTCTTTCGCATGCACAATCCCACCACGCTGAACCAGCAGCACAACGACGTGGGGACGCAATATCGCTCGGCCATTTTCTACACCAGTGACGAACAGAAGCAGACCGCCGAGCGCGTCAAAGCGCAGGTGAACACATCGGGCAAGTGGAAGCGTCCGGTAGTGACGGAGATCACCAAGGCCTCGGATTTTTATCCAGGTGAAGGCTACCACCAAAAGTATCTGGTGAAGAATCCCGGCGGTTACAACTGCCATATTTTGCGGGACTAGCCCGCCGAGGAATCGAGTTTGTGACACCATCCCCGCGAACACCCTTGATTCCGAACGCGCCGGAAAATTCTGACCGCAATGCTTTGGCCGTCCGTGCGGTCTTGCGCGGTGGTCTTGGCTTCGCCATCCGTTTTTTTCTCATTCTTGTCGCTGGTGCGGCGGAAACGTTCGGTGGTGCGCAGTCGCCTTTAGTGCCGCCACGACTCGAATTCACCATTCGCGATGACGTGCCGCACCGCGAGTTGAGCCGGCAATTCTGCTGGTTCCATCCCCGGGTCGCCGCGATTCCAGGACTGGGGCGCGCGGGCAAACCGGTTGTGATCATGACGCTGCAGAAGCACCTGGTGGCCGACGATTTTTATTCGGGCCTTTGGTTCATGCGGACGGATGACGGCGGCGGGACGTGGACCGGCCCGACGGAAATTCCCGAACTGGCCTGGCAGGTGGATCCGGACGGCACGACGGTCAGCGTGGCGGATGTCACGCCCGGCTGGCACGCGCCCACCGGCCGGTTGCTTGCCATCGGCACGAAGGTTCGCTACAACCCACGCGGAGCGCAACTCCTCGACCAGCCCCGCTCGCACGAATGCGCCTACGCCACGTTTGATCCCAAAACCGGCAATTGGTCCAGGTGGAAATTTCTCGCCCTGCCTGAAATCTCCGCAAAGTTTTTCCTCGTCGCGCCCGGTTGCGTGCAATGGCTGGTCCGCCCGGATGGTTCGGTGCTGATCCCGGTTTATTTCAAAGGCCCGACGGGCAGTGATTACTCGGTCACGGTTCTGCTCTGTGCGTTCGACGGCGAGACGCTGCGCTACGTGCGTCACGGCGACGAACTTACCTTCACCGGCGGACGCGGTTTCGTCGAGCCGTCACTCGTGTTGTTTCGCGGGAAATATTTTCTGACGCTGCGCAACGACGCGCGCGGCTTTGTCACGACCAGCGACGACGGCCTGCACTTTGCGCCGCCGCGTCCCTGGACCTTCGATGACGGTCAGGAATTGGGCAGCTACAACACCCAGCAACATTGGCTGGCGCACAGCGACGGGTTGTTTCTCAGCTACACCCGCCGGGGCGCGAACAATGACCACATCGCGCGGAATCGCGCGCCCTTGTTTCTCGCGCAGGTGGATCACGAAAAACTCCGTGTCCTGCGCGCCACCGAAAAAGTGTTGATCCCGGAGCGTGGCGTCATGCTTGGCAACTTCGGCGCGGCTCCCATCACCGCCGATGAATCGTGGGTGACGGACGCGGAGTTTATGACCGGCGGCCAGGCGCATCCGCGCGGAGCCGACGGCAGCGTGCATGTCGCGCGCGTGAACTGGTCGCGGCCCAACGCGCTCGTGACGGCGGCCAACCGGCGGCTCAAAGTCATCACGCTCGGCGATTCGATCACCAAAGGTGTCCGGTTCGGCGTGGCAACGAACGAGACGTTTGCCGCTTTGCTCGAAGCGCGTTTACGGCAGGAAGGTTTCCCTCTGGACGTGCGGAACTCCGGCATCGGCAGCGAGCGAACCGACCTGGCCTTGGCGCGGTTGGATCGCGATGTGATTCAAGAACGCCCGGATGTGGTGACGATCATGTACGGCACGAATGACAGTTTTGTCGATCAAGGCCGGACGGACTCGCGCCTGACGAGCGCCACCTTCGCCGCCAATCTCCAGACCCTCGTCGAACGGCTGCGCGCGGCGGGCATCCAGGCAATCCTGATGACGGAGCCGCGTTGGGGCAAGGCGGCGTCCCTCAATGGCGTGGGCGAGCATCCGAACGTCCGGCTCGAAAAATTCGTTACCGCGAGCCGGGAACTGGCGCGTGCAAAAAACTTTCCGCTCGTGGATCATTTTGAGGTTTGGTCGAAACAGGAGGCCAACGGGATCGACATCGGCCAGTGGACAACAGACCAGTGTCATCCAAATCCGACGGGACATGCGGTGCTTGCGGAGGCACTTCTGCCGGTCGTGCGGGAATCGCTGCTGCGGGCGCGCTGAAAACTCCCCCGATAGTTTACTTCATTGCCGCATAGACGCGATGCACGTCGTCGTGGTCATCGAGGGCGGTGAGGAAATCCACGACTTGCTTGTGCGCGGCAGCGTCCAGTTCGGCAAAGTTTTTGGCAACGTAGCGGATCTCGGACGCGACGATGTTCCAGCCGGCGGCTTTGAGAAACTTGGCCACATGGTCGAGGTCTTTGAGGTCGGTCAGGAAACGCGCGCCCTTCTGGCCGGCGGGAACTTCATCCGCCTCGAGTGGTTCGATTTCCTGCGCGCCCGCTTCGATGGCGTCACCTTCGGGGTCACGCGCGGCGTCCGTGTGCGTGGCTTCGACGACGCCGAGGTGATTGAAAAAAAAGGCGACGCTGCCGGGTTGGCCGAGCGAACCAGCCTTGAAGATGTTGCGGATTTCCGGTGCGGTGCGGTTGCGGTTGTCGGTGAGGCATTCGACGACGACGGGCACCTTGTGCGGCGCGAAGCCTTCGTAAGTGACGAGTTCAAAGATGACTTTCTCATCTGTTAAACCCGCGCCCTTCTTGATGGCCCGTTCAATGGTGTCGCGGGTGACGGAAGCCTTGCGCGCCTTCTCGACGGCGGCGGCGAGGCGCGCGTTCAGGTCGGGTTCCGCGCCGCCCAGTTTGGCAGCGACCATGATTTCGCGCACCAGTTTGACAACCAACTGGCCCTTCTTCTGCGCGTTGACTTCGCGCCCGGCTTGTTTCCATTGTGCGCCCATGAGTCCGGCCACTGTGGAAAACTTCGTCTCCCGATACAATGCAAAATCCATTCCTTGGAATTGATCCGCATGTCGGACGCCTGGGCCACCGCCGAATTTCAATTGCCAGCCGGGGGACGAACCCGCCACACTCGCCGCCACTATGAAACGATTACTCATTGCCGGACTTTTTGCGGTTGCCCTGTCATTCCACGCTTGCGCCGCGGATGCCGAGGAAGGGTTTGTGAAAATTATGGACGGCAAATCTTTTGCGGGCTGGAAGCCGGCCAATGAAAATCTCGACACGTGGAAGCTGGAGGATGGGGCGTTCGTCGCGCGCGGTTCGCGGTGCCATCTCTACTACGTCGGCGATGAAAAGCCGTTCAAAAATTTTGAACTGAAGGTGGACGTGATGACCGACCCGAATTCCAACGGTGGGATTTATTTTCACACGAAATATCAGGAGACGAGCTGGCCGAAATACGGCTTCGAATGCCAGGTGAATGTGAGCCACGGCGATTGGAAAAAGACCGGCAGTCTTTACGACGTGGTAAACCTCGCTTCCACGCCGGCGAAGGACAACCAATGGTGGACCCAGCACATCATCGTCAAGGGCAACAAGGTCACGGTGAAGATCGACGGCCAGATCGTGCTTGAATACACCGAGCCGGAAGGCGCGCAACCGGGCAAGGATTACACGCGCAAGCTGGACAGCGGCACGTTTGCGTTTCAAGCGCACGATCCCAAGAGCGTGGTTCGCTACAAAAATGCCCGGGTGAAGCGGCTGGACTAGCCTGCTTCTGCGGCTCGCGGCTCGCGCCCGGCAATTCTAAGTTTGCGTAACCAGCGGGCAATCCCTCACTCTGCCGCGTGATGGAACAACGCACACGGCTTACTTTTCGCTACGAGCGGTGGCGGGCGGTCACTGCGGGAATCCTCGAGTCGGCGGGCAGCACCTTCCTTTTGTTGATTGCAGTGCGCTGGTTTAATGCCGGGGCCACGGCCAAAGCGCTGATTGCCGCCGGCGGCAGCGTGGGGCTGCTGATGAGTCCGTTGGTGGTGTCGGGAGTGGCTGCGCTGGGTTGGCCGGTGGCGATGGCGGCTTCGCGGCTGGCGCTGGTCGGGGCGGGTTGTTTTTTGGTGACGGCGCTGGTGCCGATCCTCCCGGTTTTTGTCGTGGGCAGCGTGTTGGCAATGGCGTGCTCTGCGGCGGTGATTCCGTTGATGACGCAGATTTATCAGGAGAATTATCCCGAAACCGAGCGGGGTGGATTATTTTCCAAATCGATGATCATCCGCATCGGCGTGGCGGCGGGCTTCAGCCAGTTGGCGGGCACGGCGTTGTCCGGGCCGAACATCGCGCGGTTCCGCTGGCTGTTGCTGGTGTTCGCGGTCGCGTATGCGTTTGGCAGTTACTGCCTGTCGCGTTGTCCATCGCAGCCGTTGACGGTCGCGGGCGGCACGCATCCGTTCCGGGCAATGCGTTTCGTGCGGGAAGACCGGTTGTTCCGCTGGACGCTGGGAGCCTGGATGCTCATGGGGTTCGCCAATTTGATGATGATTCCGCTGCGGGTGGAATATCTGGCCAACCCGCGCTACGAGCTGGCGTTGGAAGTGAGCGAGATCGCGCTTCTGGTCGGAGTGATTCCTAACCTCGCGCGTTTGGTGATGAGTCCCATCTGGGGCTGGTTGTTTGATCGGATGAATTTTTTCTCACTGCGCGTCATCGTGAACTTCGGTTTTGCGCTGGGCATCGTGTCGTTTTTCACAAGCCACGACACGCCGGGCCTGGTGTTTGGCGCGATTGTCTTCGGCATTTCCAACGCGGGTGGCGACGTGGCTTGGAGTTTGTGGGTGACCAAGTTCGCGCCCCCGGAACGGGTGGCGGATTACATGTCGGTGCATACTTTTTTCACCGGCGTGCGCGGCGTGGTCGCGCCGGCCGTGGCGTTTCATCTCGTCCGCGAATTGTCCATGGCGAAGCTGGGCTGGATCAGCGCGGCGCTGATTGGTGGCTCGATGCTGATGCTGCTCACGGAGGTGAAATGGGGCAAGACCGGTCGGCGCGGCGCGGCGTTGGTCGAGGAAGTGCCCGAGTAAATTCTGGCGAGCACCGAAGAAATGGCTCGCCCGTGGCACTTCGATGCCTATGATCGCCGGGCATGAACATTGAAGTTATTGCGCTGTGTGACGCGGCCACGGAAAACCAGGGCAAGCTGAACCTGCTCGGCGCATTCGACTGCATCTGGGCGGCAAAAATTCCCGTGACCCATCCCGCGTGCGCCGTGGTGTTGCGCATGCGGTTCACCCGCATCGAGGAGGGCGACCATCCGATCCGCATCGACGTCGTGGACGAGGACGGCAAGTCCATCGTTCCCACCTTGAACGGGAACATCAACGTGAAGTTTCGCAATGAAGACGAGGCCTCCGTCGCCAACCTCATTATCAACCTCCAGGGTCTCGTCCTCAGCAAATTCGGCGGCTATTCGATTGACGTGGCGGTCAATGGCCGGCACGAGGTGTCGCTGCCCTTCTTTGTCCGTCCTCCGCAGAAACCGGCCCAGCCATCCGTTCCGCCCGACGAGTAAACCGATAATGTTTGTTGCTTGCCGGCTCTTCGACGACCTCGCGACTCATGTTTCGCATGATCGATCAATCATGTGAAACATGATGCTAAAATCATGTCGCCACATGATAGACAGGCGTTGGACTTTCGAATATCGTCTCCCTTGTCAACCGGGACATAGACGCCAAGGAGGGGTTCTTGATTTAGTCGGAGCCTTGACGCATGGCGAAACCGAGGAAGGTCAGGTAGGGGATGAACAGTTCGATGGCAATTCAGCGAAGTTATGGAAAGACTGGCAGAGACAAGTAAATCGGTCGAATGGTCAACTCGTGATCAGTGAATTGGAGTCATGTTATCCAATCATCCAGACCCACGGATCGGCTCGCCGGTTTCCTTAGCGTTTGGAAACGGTTCCCCCACGGTCATTGAGAAGCCGGTTTCCGTCATTCAATTGTCACACTTCGAAGCGGGACCGGACGGCAAGCGGCAGGTGGATTCGGAACGCGGGGATGAAGTTTATACCGTGGATTTGACCCGCTACACCTGCACCTGCCACAGCTTCAGGAAAGGCCGGGCGCATTTTGGAGAGAGGGACATCCGCCGTTGCTGCCGCCATATTTCCCGGTTGTTGATCTTCAAAAAACGATCCGGAAAACTCAGCGACTTTCTCCACGTACTGCTCGTGCAGCGGCTTAATTACGGGCGCGGCATCTGGGCGGACGTGGTTCGGCATCCGTTGCGCTACTACCAAATCGGCGGTGACGAAATCCTGCTGGTCAAGAGCGACTCCACCGGGGTCGACGTTTTCGCGCCAAAACTATCCGCCAGCCCAGGCTATGGCATTTTTGGTTATAGTTATGACAAAGTGCGCTGGACCGATCTAGGGATGCCGAAACATCATGAACTCATCGCGGAACTCATTCACCAGTGGGTTGGAGCCATGAGTCCGCGCGCTTCCCAAAGCGTCGTCGGGGGAGCGATGAGTGAGAGACAGCCGCGAGTCGAGTAACCGCCATCTTCGGCGTGTTATTCCCCTTTGGCCATCGGCCAATTTACGGCGACAAGACCTTTGTAACCTCCGATCAACGAGAACACCCGCCGATAACCCAGCTTTTGCGCCGCATCGCATGCCAGCGCCGAGCGAAAGCCGCCGCCGCAATAGAGGATGATTTCCGTGTCGGGATCGGGACACATTTTCTCCAGATCGCGTTCCAAAATTCCTTTGCCAAGATGCCGTGCTTCGACCGCGTGGCCAAGCTTCCATTCATGATCCTCCCGCACGTCAAGCAGCAAGGCTTTGGAATTTTGCGACAGGCGCACGCGAGCGTCGTCGATGGAAATTTCCCGCACGCGGGATTTGGCGTCGTTCACGAGTTTCAGAAAGCCGGGCGAGTGATCCATGCCGCGAGCCTAAGCTGGTGCCGCCCGCCGAGCAAACGAATTTGCGGCGAGTTGCAGTCGGGAATGACGCGACGGACATTTGTGGCAATGCTGTTTGCGATCGAAGCCAGTGGGTGCTATTAAGTCCGCCCTGATGATTTTATGGACATCAAGAATTTGAACGACGCGCCCGCCTTCACCACCAAAGACGGCTCGGAAATTCGCGAGTTGCTCGCCCACCGCAACTCCGGCATCCGCCACCAAAGCCTGGCTGAAGCGCGTGTGCCAGTGGGCAGCAGTACGCTGGAGCATTACCACGCGAAGACCGAGGAGATTTATTTCATCACCGCCGGCGTGGGCGAGATCCGCATCGGCGGCGAATTGCGGCCCGTCATGGTCGGCGATGCCATCGCCATTCCGCCGGGCCAGAAACACAAGCTCTGGAACACCGGTCGCGAACCGCTCAAGCTCCTCTGCTGCTGCGCGCCGGGGTATGAAGACAGTGACACGTTCATCACCGAATCCTGAACCGAGCCATTGTTCTCGCCACGGATGAAAATCGGGGAAGGATCTAACGAGGAGGGCAGGAAGGCAGGAATCGGCAAAGTGTGGGAGAAGCATTTATTTCCTGATTTCCTGTTTTCCTGATTGAATAAACATCTGTATTCCATCGGTGTTTCATCTGTGGTTGAATGATGCCCATGAAAGTTCGTCTCTTCATCAAACCCTACTGCGGCTGGTGCGAGCAGGCCAAAGACTGGCTCAACGAACGCGGCATCGCCTACGACGAGATCAATGTCATCGCCGACCGTGCCGCGTTCGACGAGATGCGCCGCCTCTCCGGTCAGACCCTTGCGCCGGTGATTGACGTGGACGGCGAAATCCTCGCAGACTTCGGAGCGGATGAACTCGAAGTATGGTGGAAGGAAAACAAATTTTAACAGCCGCAGATGAAACACGGAAAGACAAACGATTTGGGTGCGAGTGGAACCGCGCCCTCCCGAATCCGTGTTTCCTCCGTGGCTAAAATTGGATGACCACGATTGAATTGAAACGTCCGCGCCTGCCGGAATGGCTGCGCCTCAAGCTGCCCGTGTCCGACACGTTCTCGCACACTCGCGCCCTGCTCGATGAACTCAAACTGCACACCGTTTGCGAAAGCGCGAAGTGTCCGAACCATTGGGAATGCTGGAGCAAGGGCACGGCCACCTTCATGATCGCGGGCGACCGTTGCACACGCGCCTGCGGATTCTGCGCGGTCACGACGGCCAAGCCGCTCGCGCTCGAAACCGACGAGCCGCTGCGCGTGGCCGAGGCCACGCGACGGATGAAATTAAAACACGTCGTCATCACCGCCGTCGCGCGGGACGATTTGAAGGACGGCGGCGCGGAGCATTTTCGCCAGACGATTGAAGCGGTGCGGCAATTGAATCCCGGCATCGTCATCGAAGTTTTGGTTCCGGATTTCAACGAGAGCGACGCTTCCATTGAAAATGTTTTGAACGCGAACCCGCACATCTTCAATCACAATTTGGAAACCGTCCGCCGTCTCACGCCGTCCGTGCGGCATCGCGCGACGTACGACCGTTCGTTGAGCGTGCTGGCGAAGGTGAAGGAAAAGCGCGGCGATACGATTCACACCAAGTCCGGCCTCATGCTCGGCCTGGGCGAAACCGAGGCCGAATTGTTCACCGCGATGGAAGACTTGCGCCGCGCCCACTGCGACATTCTCACGCTCGGCCAGTATTTGCAGCCGACGCTCAAGCACCTGCCCGTCGTGGAATTCATCCCGCCGGCGAAGTTCGCCGCTTACAAGTTGCGGGGCGAGCAAATGGGTTTCACGCATGTGGCCAGCGGCCCGCTGGTGCGCAGTTCCTACAACGCGGATGAGTTTTCTCCGGCGGCTTGATCCGGCACGCTGCCCGTGCCCAACGGTACTATTTAGGGCGGCTATTTTTTCTTGGCGGGAAGGGCGGGTGGCGCACCGTGGGTCTTCTGATAGTTGAGATACCGCACCACGTAAACTCCCGCCACGGCGACCAAGACGACAAACACCACCGCCACGAAGGTGGCCACCAGCTTCATCGTCCGCGCCTGGCGAAAGGCCTTTTCCGTTTCCGCCTGTGCCGCTTCCTTGAAGAGCGCGAACTCCTGTTCCTGCGTCAATCCGGACAACACCTCATCCTTGAGTTTAAGCGTGATCCAGTCGCCTTCCGCTTTGCCGAAACCGGGCGGCAGTTTTTCCAGGAGTTCGGGGGCGGACGTGGCAAAACCATTTTCGCGCCAGAACGCCGGGCTTTCCTGCGTCCACAACCGCGTCAGACCGAAGTTGCGCGCCACCACCTGCAGGCGTTGCCAGAGCAACGGGCGGAGCGTGTCGGCCAGCGCGAAATCCCGAAACGCCTCGCTGTGAATCCGTCCGTGTGTGCCGATGACGTGGAGGCCCAGCGCGCCCGCGAGGGTGCCGCCCTCCGCCTGCGCGACTTGAAATTGCGTGAAGTGTTTTTCCAGTTCCAGCGCGGAGAGTTGTTCGGCACGCCAGAGCAGGCGCAGGCCGTTCAAATCTTCCAATGTTGCGCGGCGCATTTGATAACTCGGCGGATTCATCGCGCGCCAACTTTAGCAAAAACCGCCGCCGGGTAAAGTTTCCACGCGGCGAATAATTTCGTGCAATTTGCCGCTGCCATGTCTGTAATTTCACCAATGACGCACGCCGAAGCCCAATCTCGCCACGCCGCGCTCATGGCGCAAATCCGGGCGCACGATCATGCCTACTACGTCCTCGCCCAACCCGCCGTCAGCGACCGCGAATACGACGTGTTTTACCGCGAGTTGCTCGAATTGGAGAAAGCGCATCCCGAACTCGCCACGCCCGACTCGCCGAGCCAGCGCGTTGGCGGCACGCCGTCGGAAGGCTTCGAGCGCGTGAAGCATCTCCAGCCGATGCTCTCGCTCGAAAAGATTGAGGCGTCCGACCTTCCAACCAAGGACGAGGAGCCAGATCGCGACCGACGCAACCAACTTCAAGACGAGAAAACGCTCGCGCAACTGCGCGCGTTCGACACCACGATCCGCAAATACCTCGACCGCGTGCATGTCGAATACATCATGGAGCCGAAGGTGGACGGCGTGTCGCTCAGCGTGCATTACCGGCACGGCAAGCTCGCGCTCGGCGTCACGCGCGGCGACGGACAGACCGGCGACGACATCACCGCCAACCTGCGGACCGTGCGCGCGATTCCGCTGGAGTTGAATCTGAAGCATCCACCCGCGCTGCTCGAAGTGCGCGGCGAGGCTTACATCGCGACAAAGGATTTCGACGCGTTGAACGCAAAGATGTCCGCCGCTGGCGAGAAGACTTTTCCCAACGCGCGCAACGCCACGGCCGGAGCACTGAAGCAGCTCGATCCGAAGCTCGTGGCCCAGCGGCCCATTCGCGCTGTGTTCTACGCCGTCGGCGCGTGCGAGGGCATCGCGTTCGAGACGCACGCGAAGATGCTCGAGGCGCTCGCGAAGTTCGGCCTGCCGACGCAGCGGGCGTGGTGGGTGTGCAAGGACATTGAGGATGTTATCCAGCATTACCGCGACGAAGTGGTCTGCCATTACAACGAGGACCGCGACCTGCGCCGCAAGCTGCCCTACGAAATTGACGGCGTCGTCATCAAGGTCAACCGCATCGCGGATTGGGAACGCATCCCGGCCAAGACGCGCGCGCCCGGTTACGCCATTGTCCACAAGCCCGTGCCGTGGATCACGCCGGCGGAGACCGTGCTCAAGGCCATCACCGTGCAGGTCGGGCGCACGGGCGTGCTCACGCCGGTCGCGGAACTCGAACCGGTCTTCGTGCAAGGCTCAACCGTCTCTCGCGCGACGTTGCACAACGAAGATGAAATTCGCCGCAAAGACATCCGCATCGGCGACACCGTCGTCATCCGCAAGGCCGGCATGGTCATCCCGGAAATTTTTGAGGTGATGAAGATGAAGCGTCCGTCGGGCGCGAAGGAGTTCGATCTGTTCAAACACGTTCACGGCAAATGCCCCGCGTGCGGCGGGCCGATTGCAAAGGAGAAGGTTTCCGCTGGTGACGCGGAGGAAGTCGCGTGGCGCTGCCAGAACGTCGCCGGTTGCCCGGCGCAGAAGACGCGCCGCGTCGAATACTTCTGCCAACGCAAGGCGCTCGACATCGAATCGCTTGGCGGCATCGTGGCCGAGAAGCTTGTCGAGAGCGGACTGGTGAACGAACCGCTCGATCTCTTCGACCTAAAGGTGGAGCAACTCGGCAAACTCAACCTCGGCACCGACGACGAGCCGCGCGTGTTCGGCGAAAAGAACGCGACGAAGGTCATCGAGGCGCTGGAACGGGCGCGCACGCTGCCGTTGCGCCGCTGGCTGCACGCGCTAGCGATCCCCGATGTCGGTGAGCAGACCGCGTGGCAACTCGCGCAAGTCCACCACTCGCTCGACGTAATGGTCGTGTCGCCCGTGCTGCGCGACATCCGCGCCCTTGGCGAAAAGGGAATCGAACGCGCCGCCATCTCGCCCCGGTCGCGCAAGAATCCGCCGAAGGACGAAGCGGACAAGGCTCGCCGCGAAGCACGGAACATGGAACTCGCCGAAGAGATTGCCGACATCGAGGCACGCCTCGATAAGAGCGGTGCCAAGGCGAGCCTCGCTGAAGTAGGTCCGGTCGCCGCCGCGTCGGTGCTGGATTATTTCGCGTCGCCCGGCGGGAAGAAAGTTCTGCACCGGCTTCACCAACTTGGGATTCATCCCGCCGGCACCGCGCCGAGTCCGGCGAAGGCTGCGGACGCGCGCCCTCTCGCCGGCAAAACATTCGTGCTGACCGGCACGCTGCCCACGCTTTCGCGCGACGAGGCTTCCGCTCTCATCCGCAATGCTGGCGGCAACGTCACTGGATCCGTGAGCAAAAACACGGACTACGTTCTTGCTGGCGCTGAGGCTGGCTCGAAACTGGAGAAGGCACAAAAACTCGGGGTGAAGATTCTCGACGAGGCGGCGTTCCAGCGGATGTGTGGCTAGTAATCATCGTTGCTGTCACTCTCCAGTCTGAACTTCCAGCACTTCTTGGATGATGTCGCTGGGTGCCTCGACTTCCCGTGCCGACGGATGCATTAAAAGGCTTTTTCAGTTCCGTCTTCCAACAAGACTCGAAAGCTCACGTTACGCATTCCGCAGTCGTCAAGTAGTCTTCTCCCCTTCTGGATCAATGTGCCTTGGGAGTCGCCGATTTCAATAAACCATCCGTTATTGAGTTTCTTTGTGTTAGCAGACGGCGAGAATCCTGAGTCAGTTTGGTGAATGAAATTGTGAATCTTTGGCAAGGACTTACCTTGTTTGAGTATCCAATTTGCCACGACAATAGGAATTTCGTTCCAAGCACGAATTGGTTCGCTATGGCTTCCGATTCTGACTTCCCTAGCTCGCGTAGTTCGTCGCCTGTGTCGGTCGCCGCTTTGATTCAAAAGGCTATTAAGAGAGTAGTCTGTCCGGGCCGCCGCCGTCGGCGGCGGATTATTCGTCTGAAATGGTGTTATTTTTGAAGCCTTGGCCGAGGATGAGAGTGAAACAAGAGGTGAGTGGGTGGTGTTCGATTTCAAAAAGCTCTCCACCTGTGGAGAAGTTGGTCTGGAACCGCACATCTTTTCAGTTATTTCAACGATGAGGTCTACAACACGCGGTTCTGGATCGGCCAGAATTTTGCCCCATGCCTTTGGCAACGTTTCCTCCACCAATTGCTTTTGAATACGGCCCTTGTAGATCGCTTCGGCATGTTCCAAAGCTTGGCCACCTGTGACGCTAAATTTAGACAAAATCGCAACGAATTTGTCAGCCACATCGTTGGGGTCTTGCTCATCTATGTCGATTGCGTAGAAACGCCTTGCCGACCAGTCGCCTTTCCTTGTTGGTAGATAGAAAAACCACGTCATGCCATTCGTCAACGCCGCAAGCTCCACACCCTGCCGAAAACTGTATTCAAGCAGTTGTTCTTCGTGTTCTTCGAGGTTTTCTCCAGGACGTTTCGCTTCAATGAAGAATTCGTTTTCGTCCTGAACACGTAGTGCGAAGTCCACACGCTTGCCCTCGACAGAATACTCCGGAAAGACCTCATTGATGTCCTCAACATCCCAACCGAGGATACGAAGTAATGGCAGAACTACGGCTTGCTTTATCGCAGCCTCATCGACTGTTCTAAGTAAGGGGTTCCCCTTGATTTTAGATACAAAATTGAAAATTCGATCTTTCAAAAATTATGATATGACGGAATTTGGCTCGCCCGCAAGGTTTGGACAAGTAGCGTGCATTGTCCAGCCCGGAATCGCTCTGGCAAGTTTGCCTCAACGGTTCAGGCGAAATAAACCGGCGTCTTCGGTGCGCTTCGTATTTCCCCGCCTTCTTCACAACGGTTGCTATCAGAGTTCACGCCCAGTTCCGGTAATTCAGGTCGGGGAAAAGGTTGTCCATCCATTCTATTTTCAAAAGGCGCGCTTCGTCCAGGCCGGTGGCGGTGAGTTGATCGTGCAGGGCGATGAAGTGGAGCAGTTGGTTTAGACCGATTGCCAAAAATAATTTCCGAAGGGGAGGGCTGGCCCCCGACTCGATCCGAGGCAACGCCAACCGCTGACCTGTTGTGGCGTTCTACGGGGGTAGTCCTGGAACCGCGCATTACCGCCCGGGATTCTTCACCGCGGGTTGGTAGAGTCCGGCCGAGGCGGTCATCAGATAAACCTGTTCCCGCCGCACCCAGCCGAGTTTGCCAGAGTTATCCGTCACCCAGAGCCAGCCGCCTTTTTTATCACGGACGGTCAGCTCCGCGCCGTCGCGCGCGGTGAAGGCGGCCTGTGATTCCTCCAGCGGGCCGTAGCGCACGACCGCCTCGCGAACGATCACCACCGCGCGCGGGAGCCACGCTTGTTGCCAGCAAACCGCCGCCAGGCACAGCGTCAGCACGCCGCCGATGACTCCGGTGGTGGCGATGTAACTGCGCAACGATTTTTTCAAAGCCGGTTTCCATAGGCGAAGGATCAACAGCGTGAACCACAGCCATCCGGCGGCGACCGTGAGCAGCGTCCATTCGTTCAGGCTCAACGTACCGAGCCAGCGCCACCAAAAATCCGTGTTGTCGGGCGTGCCGCCGGTGGCGGAGTCGCGGGCGAATTTCAAGTTGGCTTGCAGATCGGGGTCGCGGGGCGTGAGCCGTTCGGCCAGCCGGTAACTGATGATGGCCCGGCCGGTCTGCCCGCTCTTGAGCAGGGCGTTGCCGAGATTGAAGTACAGCGCGGCGGAACAATGGCCGCTGTCGAGCAGCTTTTCGTAGGCCGCCGCCGCTTCCGTGAATTTGCTCTGCTCAAATAATTTGTTAGCCTGCTCGAATTCGGCGGTGAAATCGCCCGCGTGCGCGGAGGCTGTCATGGCGGCGAGCAGCAAAACCAGCAGAGCAAACCAACGGGTGACAGTCCCGCTGTTCTCCACCCGGCAATTGGCAATAAACCGTTTCATGGTGTTCACGCGGCGGCTTTCAGCTTCGCCAATTCGCGGAGCGCGGTTTCCAATTGCGGGAGCAACGCCGCCAATTCCTGGCTGGACGGAAGGCGCGCGTAACGGGCCTGGTTGCAGCTTTGAAAGAGTTCGCGCAGCAAGAGCAGGGTGGGTTCGGGCACGTGGAGCGGGCGCAGCCGTTCTTCGATGACCGCCTCAGTGATGGCGGAGGCCGGCAGATCCAGCCGCTCGCCCAGTTGCTCCTGCAAGAGGCGGAACACGCCGGCGAAGAATTTTTCCGCCTGCCGTTCCTGGGCGAGCCGGTGCAGTTCCGGCAGGGTGTCCTGGATGAATTGCGCGACCTGGTGTTGCCGCCGCAAGCGCGGATTGTTCGTCCACGAATCGCTCCGCCGCCGCAGCATCACGGCGGCCACCCAAGCCAGCACCGGCACGCTTTGCAGGGCGAGGAACCACGTCTGCCGCAGCAGGGGCGGCTGGATCGTGCTGATCGTGCCGGGATAGGTTTTGATGTGAATGATCTCGCGGGCGACAGGCGCGTCCTTCGCATTGGTCGGAGTTACGACGATGGTCGGTTGTTGGGGCGCGGCGTCGTGGGGGCGAACCACCAGCGGCAAGGCGGGCTGCGTGAGTGTCCGGTAGGTTCTGAGTTCGGGATCAAAATAGCTGAACGAAAACGGCGGCAGCTCCTTGACCTCGGCGTTCTGCGGCATGACGATTTGCTCGAAGGTTTTTGTTCCCGCCGGATTCAACGGGTCGGGCATTTCGATCTTGCTGGTCGGCGGGTAGGTCTTGAAATCATGCCAGATGTTCGTGTCGGGCAGGAGAATGTTGTCGAGTGCGCCGCGTCCGGAGATTTGAATTTTCACGGTGACGGGATCGCCGGCGATGAGATTGGTCGGGCTGGCGCTGTAAGCCAGCGAGTAGTTGCCCACGGCACCGGTGAAGCTGGCGGGCACATTTTTCGCGGGCAAGGGCAGCACGTTGATGGGGAGCGGCTCGCTCGCCGGGGAAACCTGCTGGAGCGTGTAACGCGCTCCGAAGAGATCGTTGCCACTATTAACCCGGACCTGGACGTTCACGTTGCATTCTGCGGGGCCGAAGTTCAACTTGCCGGTCTTGACCGGCACGGCCAGCGTTTTGAAAATGAATACGGTATAAATCTGGTTCCCGATTTGCTCCTGCGTTTGCATCGGGATCATCTTGCCGACGGTGAACCCATCGCAGCGCAGGTTGGGCATCTGGACATCCCGGCCTGCTTGGAAATAAAGCCGGATTTCAACGGGAAAGACTTCCCCCACGTACACCTCGCTCTTGCCGGCGATCAATTTGGTGAAGGCCAGTTTCTCGGTGCCGCCATTCGGAAGTTTTTCACCGCTGCCAATGGCCTTCAGCTTGAGCGGTTGAGTCGGCAAGAGCGAGCCGCCCACCTGCACGTTGAACGCCGGAATGGTGTAGTCGCCGGGCTGGGTGGGGGTCACCACGTAAATGAACGTGAGCGTCCGGGTCGTCACGCCGTTTTCCGTGATGGCGGCCTGCTGGTTCCCGCCGTAGCTGATACTGAGGTTCTGCACTTGGGGCAACTGCGGCAGCGCGCTGGGCGTGCCGCCGACAAACACCAACCGCAGCATGACACCTTCTCCAACATGGGTGGTGTCACTATCCAAACTCGCGCTAAACGTCACCGCCATCCCGGATCGCGCGCCGAGCAGCAACACGCCGAGGAGCGCGATGCCACACCAGGTCCGTGCCACTTGTGCTAGGCGAAGGGAACTAACAATCCGCCGCCGCCAGGGCGGTTGCGTGCTGGTCATCAGTGGGGTTGCGCTCGTATGCACAATGAAAATCTTAATTGCCGTCCTACCAGTCTTTGAAGACCCGGTTCTGCGGTTTGCCCTTGTTCGGCGGCCGGAAAATCAGCGCCCGCTCCTCGCCCTTTTGGGAGTCGAGCAATTGTATCGCCTGTTGCGGCGTCATTTGGCCGAGGGCCGCGAGGGCTTCGGCGATTTTATCCGGATCGGACTCGCCGGACTCGCCTTCTTTCTTCTCTTCTCCCGGACCGCGTTCCTTCTTTTCCTCTGGCTTCTTGCCCGCTGGCTTCTTCTGCTCGTCCTTGTTGTCGGGATCTTGCTCGCCTTCGGAATCGCCGGGCTGGTCGGACTTGCCTTTGGATTTCTTTTTGTTCTTCTTGCCCTTCTTGCCGTCCTTCGACTCCTGTTCCTGCTCCTGCTGCTGTTGTTTCTTTAGTTCCTCCAGCTTTTTCAGCACCAACTCGCGGTTGTATTTCGCGTCGGCGTCCTGCGGATTCAACTTCAGCGCTTCGTCGTAGAATTTAACCGACTGTTCCCACGCCTCGATTTTCTTCTCCGGTTCTTCCTGGCCATCGCCGGAACGAAAGAGCGTGTTGCCCAGATTGTAAAAGCTGCGTTGCTGCAAGGTCGCATCCGGCGAGGCCACCGCTGCGCTGAAGTGCCGCGCCGCCACCTCGTATTTCTTGGCCTGATACGCCGCCGCACCAGCGTTGTAATAGAGCCGCGCCTCCTCCGGTTTGAGTTCCGAAAGCCGCTGATATTCCTTGAGCGCGTCGTCGTATTTCGCCGATCGGTACTCGCGCAACGCGCTGGCCGGCGAAGCCAGCAGAGCCAGCGGCGCGGCCAGTAACACGAGCAGCGTCACGGCCTGGCGCAACGCCTCGGCGCTCGCGGTTCCTGCGATGGCACTGCGGCGTTGGACTCGTTGGCGGTCGGGCAAAAACATTTCGGTCAACAGCAAAGCAATCGCCAGCGCGAGTGGCCAGTAGAATTTTTCGTGGTACCGCCGCACCAGCTTCTCAGTGATCTGCCCTTTCGGCAGATGGGCCAGGCCGCGATCATACAACGTTTTGATGGTGTCAATGCCGCGCAGGTTCAAATAAAAACCGCCCTCCGCCCCGGCGCCGGAGATTTGCCGGAGCAGGGTTTCATTGAGCCGGGTCTTGACGATGTTGCCGCTGGCGTCCTTGAGGAAATTATTTTTTCCCCCGTCGCCGGGCAGGCGGATCAGTTCGCCCTCGGAACTGCCGATGCCAATTGTGAAAATCTTCAATCCGCCCTTCGCCGCCTTCTGTGCGGCCGCCACCGCGCCGCCGTCGTGATCTTCGCCGTCGGTCAGGATCACCAGCACTTTGTGGTTTTGCGCCTCATCCTTGAACGCGCTCTCGGCGGCCTGGATCGTTTCGGCCAGCGCGGTGCCGCCCTGCGGCATGATGTTCACATCCAGCGCGGCCACACTTTGGCGGAAGGCCTCCTCGTCAAGGGTCAACGGGCATTGCAAAAACGCGGAACCGGCAAAGGCGACCAGCCCGAGCCGGTCGTTCTTGCAAATCTTCATCAAGTCCAGCGCCGCGAGCTTGGCACGCTCCAGTCGGTTCGGGTTGATGTCCTCGGCCAGCATGCTCCGCGACGTGTCGATGGCCACGACGATGTCCAATCCGCTTTGCTTCGCCTCTTCCCAGGTGAAACCCCATTGTGGACGGGCGAGGGCGAGGATGATTCCGGTGACAGCCACGACGAGCAGCGCCAGCCGGATTTTCTGGCGCGTCAGCGAGACCCCGACGGTCAACTGGGACAGCAGCCGCGACTGGATGAATTGCGCGACTAGGCTTTGCTTCCTGCGCCAAGCCCACCACAGGAACGCCAGGAGCGGCGGCAGGAGCAGCAGGAGCCAGAGGGCTTGGGGAACGGCGAATTTCATTACGGCAATTTCCTCCACACGGTATGGGCCAAAAGGATTTCGAGCAACAAGAGTCCCAGCCCGGTCGCGAGGGGCCAGTGCATCGCCTCACGGTAGCGTTGAAATTTCTTCAGTTCCACCACGGTTTTTTCCAGCCGGTCGATTTCACTGTATATGTTCCGCAGCGATTCGGACGTGTCCGCCCGGTAGTATTTCCCCCCGGTTTTTTCGGAGATTATTCTCAGTGTTTCCTCGTCGATGTCCACCGGCAAATCCCGGTAAACTTTCTGCCCAAACTGATCGATGCGCGGCCATGGCGCGACGCCGTGCGTGCCAACGCCGACGGTGTACACTTTCACCTTGAGCGTTTCGGCGACCTCGGCGGCGGTGAGCGGCGGGACTTTGCCCATGTTGCTCTGGCCGTCGGTCAGGAGGATTACGATTTTGCTTTTCGATTTGATGTCACGCAACCGGTTCACCGACGCGATCAACCCGGAACCAATGGCGGTTCCCTCTTCAATGCCGCCGAAGTCGAGCCGCGCCAGGTTTTGCAGCAAAAAATCATGGTCAAGCGTCAGCGGCGCGGCCACGTAGGCGCGCCCGGCGAAAGCGACCAGCCCGATGCGGTCGCTCGGCCGTTTGAGCACGAAGTTTTTCAACACGTCCTTGGCGAGAAATAGACGGTTGATGCGTTTGCGGTTCGCATCGAAGAAATCCTCCGCTTCCATGCTGCGGGACATGTCCACGCAGACCACGATGTCGATGCCGCTGGCGCTGACCTTGGCCTCGCCTTCCCCCAGTTGCGGACGGGCCAGCGCGATGATAAACAACGCCAGTGCCAGCCACCGTAGGCTTTTCAAAATGCTCCCGGCCTTCGAGCGCGTCAGACCGCTGAAGCCCTTGACCAATTCCACCGACGAATACAGAAACGCCGGCTGCGCGCCGCGTTTGCCTTTCAACCAGGCCAGCACCGGCAACGCCAGCAGCAGCAACAACACCCACGGATGGAGGAAAACCAGGCTCATGTGGTGGTGGGCGATTTCGCTGCGGACATTTCCGGTTTCAAATTCGCTGGCGGCGGAGGCTCGGTTCCATCCACCAACCGGACGGCGGAATCGTAAATTTGCTGTAGCTCCGGCTGGCCGGGTTCGTAGCGCGCGAATTTCACCAAGTCGCAACGCGAAAGAAAATCCGCGAGGCTTTCCTTCTGCTCCGGCGTCACAAGACTTGTCGCTTTCAATTCGAGCAGAAATTCCTCCGTGGTGCGTTCCGGCGCGCGGAAGTTGAAACGCTCCTCCAAATAGAGACGGATGGTGTCGGAAACCGCCACGCAAAAGGGAAGCGGCTGGTGCATCAACGCCAGCGCGTCGCGTAATTTCTGTCGCGCGCGCAGATGTGCCGGGATGGGCACGGCCACGACCGGCATCATTGCTTGCTTCCACTTTCGCGCAATCCAAAAAAGCACCGCGACCAGCACCAGCGCGCCGAGCGTCCACCACAGCCAAGTCAGATCCACGGGGATTTCCACCGGCGCGCGGATGTCACGCAGCTCGTTTGTGTCGGTGGGCCCGGTGTAGTACGAAGGCAGGACGAGGGCGGGGGAATTGGTCGTCATCGGCCGCTCCTTGCGCCGTTCCACTCTGAACGCTGAACTCGAAACTCGGAACTCATTTTATCCATGACGGCGGCGTTTCTCGCGGGCTTCAAAAAATCGGCCGAGCGCGGCGGCGTACGGTTCGTCGGTGCGCAGTTGAATGGAGTCCAGGCCGAGCGAACGGAACATGCGTGCCAGTTCCGTTTGGGCCAGCAACCGCCGTTCGGCAAACTTGCGGCGTTTGCGAAGGTCGCCGGTGTTGACCTCCACCACCTCGCCGCTCTCCGCATCGCAAAACACCAACCGGCCCAGCGGCGGCAGTTCCAGTTCGTAGCGGTCGGTGATTTGCACGGCCACCACATCATGGCGGCGATTGGCCTGACGAATGGCGACCTGCGAGGCCTGCGTGAGGGTTTCGGACAGTTCGTTGGAATAATCCGTGGTGCCGAACCGCGTCGGCGTGCTCGGTTCCATGAAATCGGAAAGCATTACGGCGATGGCGCGATGCACGGTGACACGGCTGAGGAAATCCAACGCCCGCTTCAGATCGGTGCCGTGCTTCTTGGGCTCAAAAAACAGGATTTCACGGATGACCCGCAGGACGTGGCGGCGGCCTTTGCGCGGCGGGATGAATTTTTCCACCTCGTCGGTGAAGAGAATCAGCCCGACCTTGTCATTGTTGCGGATGGCGGAGAAGGCGAGCACGGAGGCGATCTCGGCGGCGAGTTCGCGCTTGGATTGTTCGCCGGACCCGAACAGGCCGGAGCCGCTCAGATCGACGAGCAACATGAGGGTGAGTTCGCGTTCCTCGACGAATTTTTTCACGAACGGATGGTTCATGCGCGCGGTGACGTTCCAGTCGATGGCGCGGACTTCGTCGCCCGGCTGGTATTCGCGCACCTCCTCGAAATTCATGCCCTGGCCCTTGAAGACGCTGTGGTATTGCCCGCCGAGCGTTTCGTTCACGAGGCGGTTGGTGCGCAGCTCGATCTGCCGGATCTTTTTGAGAATCTCGCGGGGAATCATGGGTGGCGTGATGCGTGATGCGTGATGCGTGATGGAAAAAACTCGGCTTGCGCGTGAAAATCAAAGGAGTAAATTGCCGCCATGAGTGCGACGCAAATCATGGAACAGATCCACCGCTTGCCGTTTGCGGAACAATATGAAGTTGCCGAAAAAGTCCGCGAGGAATATTTCGACGGCAAACTGACGCCGGAGCAGATTGCCGAACTCGACCGCCGCGCGGAACGCGCCTTGGCGCATCCCGAACGCTGCCGCCCGCTTGACGACGTAGTGGCCGACATCGAAAAACGATTTCGCGCCAAGTGATGAGTTTTCGGGTTGTCATTGAAGAGGAGGCGGAACGGGAATTTGCCGAGGCGGTTGGTTTCTACGACAAGCGGAAGCCGGGAGTGGGGCAAAGATTCGCCCAAGAGTTGCGTGACTTTTTCAAAACCGTTTGCCAAGATCCGGAACGATTTCCTTTTGCCAGCCGTTTGACCCGCCGAGCCAAAATGCCTGAACCGTGGCAGTATTCTGTTTATTTCGCCATCAAGCGGGAAACTTCTGAAGTGGTCATTAGCACCATCTGGCACGGCGCACGGAATCCAAGAGAACTGCGGCAACGGCTGAAATGATTCTCCTTTGGAGCGCGGCTGTGGTCGCAGACCCAGCCGCAGCGCGTGGTGGTTCGTGGGCGCGTTGGAAAATTCGGGAGTGCTGCGGCTGGTGCGGCGCACACAGCCGCCGTCCGCCGACGCGGTCACGAGGCGGTTCGAGCGCAGCTCGATCTGCCGGATTTTTTTGAGAATCTCGCGGGGAATCATGGGAAAACTCCGGCCTTTGTGTTCAGAGCGCCCGCTAGCGTTTCGGTCACGATGCGATTCATGCGAATCTCGATCTGCCGGATTTTTTAGAATCTCGCGTGGAATCATGCCTGAAGCACCTTATATCAGTGCTTGAACTGCTTTTTGTATTTCGGTGTCGATCATTAATATTCCTTCGTTCACATCGTTTAGTTGCCCGACTAACGCGCCTTTGCTGTTCCAAACCGAGGTTTTCCCGGCGCACACACTTCCATCCGCCGATCCGATGCTGTTCGACATCAAAACAATCATCGAGTGTTGTTTCGCAATGTCAGACAACTTTTCCAGAGCCTTGACAATCCCCTTCGCAAATTTAGCCACACTCGCAAAGTAAATCTCTGGCCGGCTTTTCAGAGCAGTGTCCAAATGTTCTGGAACTGATATTTCATAACAAATCGCTAGCGCGAGATGGGCCTCGCTAATTTCCAATTCGGGGGAACTTTGGCCTGCAACAAAAAATGGAACTTCATCCGAATGTAAATAAGTCTTTGAATAAACGCGCCTCGACTTTCGCGGCTGAAACAAAATCATACTGATGAAAATCCCCGTGTTGCTTCTTGTCGGCATTCCAACGCCGATGGTTATCTTTTTGGCATCGCTGATTTCCTGAAAAACTCCAAATCGGACGTCGTCGGCAGTGGTTGCCAGTTCTCTTGCCAGTCGCGGTTCGTAACCAGTCAACGACAGTTCTGGAAAAATGATCAAATCTGCTCCATGAGAAACGGCCAGATTGATCATCATCTTATGCTTTTCAATATTACTCTGAACGTTTCCCGTGATTGGCCTCGTCTGTGCCGCGCAAATTTTCATTCTACATTCTTCGTTCGAAGTTCTGCATTGGCCTCACGGCACCGGCAATTCATCAAAGATTTTCTGGATGACCGATTCGCTGGTTTTTTCCTCGGCCTCGGCTTCGTAGGTGATGGCCACGCGCGCGTTCACGTAATCGGTTGCAGATCCAGCAGGTGGCAAACCTCGATGCCATCATCCAAGTCCGGCCAGTAAATCGCGTAGCCGCCTGGCTCCAGCGACCAGTTGGCGCGTTGCTTGGGCGTCGCCGTGGCGAGCCATTTCAGCCACGGCACTTCGGCGAGCGGCAGGCTCACCTCGCGGCCATCGTCGAGCCGGAGGTGCAGCGTGCCATTGGTGAAATGGACACTTTGCGCTTTGACATGCGCGGTGGATTTAGCGGTTAAAGTATTCATGCCAGGCCTCCAATAGTTTGGTTTCGTGTTGTTCGATCAGTTTCAAAATCTTGTTCAACTCTGGTTTATTGTAGCCGTGATTGGATTCGACTTCGAGTGATTTAAGCCAGATTTTCGCCACGCGTTCGGCCCGAATGACGTGAACGTGCGGCGGCTCGTTCACATCGGACGAGTAAAAGCGGAATTTGTAGCCGGCAATAAAAAGGGTCGGCATACCTCACGGCACCGGCAGTTCATCAAAAATCTTCTGGATGACCGATTCGCTCGTCTTCTCCTCGGCCTCGGCTTCGTAGGTGATGGCCACGCGGTGGCGCAGCACGTCCATACCGATGCTTTTCACGTCCTGCGGCGTGACGTACCCGCGACCTTTCAGAAAGGCGTACGCCTTGGCGGCGAGCGTCAACGAGATGGTCGCGCGCGGCGAGGCGCCGAGTTGGATCATGCCTTGCAGTTGGATCTTGTAGTGGCCCGGATCGCGCGTGGCGCAGACGAGGTCCACGATGTAATCCTTCACCTTGTCGTCCACGTAAATGTCGTTGATGACCTCGCGCGCGCGGAAGATTTGCTTCGGCTCGACCACCGGGTTCACGGTGGGCAATTGGCTGGTGCGCGCCATGAGGTCGAGAATCTGCCGTTCCTCGGCACGCGTCGGGTACTCGATTTTGAGTTTCAACATGAAGCGGTCCACCTGCGCCTCGGGCAGTGGGTAGGTGCCTTCCTGCTCGATGGGATTCTGCGTGGCGAGGACGAGGAACGGCTCCTCGAGTTTGTGGCTCTGGTCGCCGATGGTGACTTGCTTCTCCTGCATCGCTTCGAGCAGGGCACTCTGCACCTTGGCGGGCGCGCGGTTGATTTCGTCGGCGAGCACTAGGTTGGCGAAGATGGGGCCGCGCCGCGTGGTGAACCCGCCGGATTGCGGGTTGTAAATCTGCGTGCCGATGACGTCGGCGGGAAGCATGTCCGGCGTGAACTGGAGCCGGGAGAATTTGACACTCAGGCAGTTGGCGAGGGTTTTCACCGAGAGCGTCTTGGCGAGACCGGGCACGCCTTCGAGCAGGACGTGGCCGTTGGCGAGCAGGCCGATGACCAGCCGTTCGACGAGATATTTCTGGCCGATGATGACTTTGTTGATTTCGTTGAACAGCGGCGGCGCAAACGCGCTGGCCGACTGCACTTCTTCGTTGATGGCGCTAATCCCAGTATTCATTTTTGACGATCCTAATGCCCCATCGACAAGTCTGCCAGCAAATGTGTTCAGAAATGCGCGCAAATAATTTCCAATCCGTTTGGCGGTCCGAGAGCTGGTTCACAAAGGGAAATATGTTTGCCAGCGCGGGATTTCGACTTATCGTAGGCAGTGCCTCGGCACCTATGAAATGGAATATCCGTTCGCTTTGCGATCATTTTCGCCGCATGGGCGCGGCGTATCTGATCCTCGTCATTTCCCTGGTTCCGACGTTCCTGGTTTATTTTCGGATCAAGGATATCGAAAAGCTGCTGGTGTATGTGCCGCTGATTGTATTGTTGGCTGGCGTGATGGTCAGCGTTGCGCTGTTTACCATCGGGTTGATCCAAGCCCGCGCCCGGAGCGTGGCGGAACGGTTGAGCGAAGATCTGCGCCAGACGCAGGAGCGCTACCGGCTCGTGGAACGGGCGACGAACGACGTGATCTGGGATTGGGACGTGGCGACCAACCGGCTGGTGTTGAACGAGGCCATGCAGTCGATGTTTGGATATGCGGAAGACAAAGTCGGGCAGGATTTCGCCTGGTGGAAGGACAAGCTGCATCCCGAAGACAAGGAACGGGTGCTTGCCGGGTTGCAATCGGCGATCAACACGGGCGGGGAATTTTGGGCCGACGACGGCCGGTTCCGGCGCGGCGACGGCACGTACGCAACGGTGATGAACCGCGGCTACATTGTCCACGACGACGATGGCAAGGTCGTGCGCATGATCGGCTCGATGCTGGACCTCTCCGATCGCAAGCAGTCGGAGGAAGCCCGCTGGCGCTCGGAACAGAAACTGGCGCTACATGTCCGGCAGACGCCGCTGGCGGTCATCGAGTGGAACCTGAGTTTTGAAGTCACCCAGTGGAATCCGGCGGCGGAAAAGATTTTTGGTTACCGGCCCAGTGAAGCCATTGGCCGACACGCCATCGGACTGCTGGTGCCGGAGAGTGCGCGCGGGCAGGTGGAGCAAGTCTGGGAAAATCTGGTTGCCCAAAAAGGGGGCCGGCGCAGCGTCAATGAAAACACCACCAAGGAAGGGCGCGTCATCACCTGCGAATGGTACAACACGCCGCTGGTGGACAGCGCGGGCAACGTCATTGGCGTGGCCTCGCTGGCCTCCGATGTGACGGAGAGCAGACAAGTCCAGGCCGCGCTCGCGGCAGAAAAAGAGCGGCTGGCGGTGACGCTCCGTTCCATCGGCGACGGCGTGATTGCGACGGACACCTCCGAGCGCATCATTCTGATGAACAAAATTGCTGAGCAATTGACCAGCACCCTCCAGATCATGGGCGTGGGCCGGCCGTTGGCGGAAATCTTCCGCATCCTGGATGTGCGGTCGCGTGAAATCTGCGAAAATCCCGTGACCAAGGTGCTGCAGGCCGAGGGGGTGATCGAGTTGAACAACCGGACGGCGCTGCTCCGGCAGAGCGACGGCGAGCGGATGGTTTCCTACAGTTGTTCACCCATCCACAACTCGCAGAGCGAAGTGATCGGCACGGTGCTGGTGTTTCGCGACATCACCGAAGAGAAACGGTCGGTAGAGGAATTGTTGCGCGCGGGCAAGCTCGAATCTCTCGGCCTGCTGGCCGGCGGCATCGCGCACGATTTCAACAACATCATGACCGTGGTTATCGGCAACCTGTCGCTCGCGAAACTGCATTGCAGCCCCGACGACAAAATCTTCGCGCGACTGGAGGAGGCGGAGAAAGCTTCGGTGCGCACGAAGGATTTGACGCAGCAACTGCTGACCTTCGCCAAGGGCGGCACGCCGATCAAACAGACCGCCTCCATCACCGAGCTGATTCGTGAGACGACCGACTTCGCTTCCCACGGGGCGAACGTCAAATGCGAGTTCGCCCTGCCGGACGACCTTCGCCCGGTGGAGATCGACCCGGGGCAAATCAGCCAGGTGCTCAACAACCTCGTGATTAACGCGGTTCAAGCCATGCCGGATGGCGGCATTGTGCGGGTCTCCGCGGAGAATCTCTCCTTGGGCGAGGAGAGTGGCCTGCCGTTGCACGTCGGCAAGTATGTGCGGATTCAAGTTCAGGACAACGGCACCGGTATTGATCCGGAACACCTGGCGAAAATTTTTGATCCTTATTTCACCACCAAGCAAACCGGCAGCGGGCTGGGGTTGGCCACGTCCTACTCCATCATCAAGAAACACGACGGCCTGCTGACAGTGGAATCGGCGCTGGGGGCGGGCACCTCGTTTTATATTTACCTGTCGGCGTCGGACAAGCCGGTGATCGAGCCGTTGCGCATACGGGAGGAACCGTTGCGTGGCGCCGGCCGGGTGCTGGTCATGGACGACGAACCGTTGATCCGCGAGCTGGCGGAAACCATGCTCGAACATCTGGGCTACCAGGCGGAACTGGCGCGCGACGGAGTGGAGACGATCCGTATGTATTGCCAGGCGAAGGAGAATGGCCATCCGTTCGACGCCGTGATCATGGACCTGACCATTCCCGGCGGGATGGGCGGCAAGGAAACGATCAAGAAATTGCGCGCGTACGATCCGGAAGTTCGCGCCATTGTTTCCAGCGGCTACTCTTCCGATCCCGTCATGGCCAAGTTTGGCGAGCACGGTTTTCTCGGCGTGATGGGCAAGCCCTACAAAGTGGAGGAACTGGCCAAGCTGTTGCACGAGATTTTGCCGCCGGAGGCGAAGCGGTCGTCGTCGGCCAAGCCGAAATAGATTGGGTTGGAGAAGCGGAAACGCCTTCAAATTCTCACGCCAAAGTTTCCCACTCCAGTTCCTTGAAGCCGACCCGTCCGTCATTTTTCGTCAGCACGAACGGACGTTTCACCAGGTTGCCGTTGCCCGCCAGCAAATCGATGGCTTCGTCCTTGCTCAAGCCGGGCAGCCGCGCTTTCAGATTTAATTTCTGATAATCTTGGCCGGAGGTGTTGAAAAGTTTGCGGATGTTCCCGCCGTAAAGCCGAAGCATTCGCTGCAACTCCGTCCGGCTGGGCGGTTGCTCGCGAATTGGAATCACTTGGCAATCCATGCTTTTGGCGGCCAGATATTGAAGCGCCTTCCGGCAAGTGCCGCAGTTCGAATACGCGTAGATTTTCAACTTCATGGCGGTGTTGGATAACTGAGAACTCAATCAAACGTGGCGCGCGCGGCGGTGAGGTCGCGTTGGATTTGCGTCTTGAGTTCATCAACAGAAGGAAACTTCCGCTCATCCCGTAATTTTTCCACGAAGGTAATTTCCATTTCCTCGCCGTAAATCTCCGCGTTGAAATCCAACAAATGCGCCTCCACCTGCAACGCCGCTTTCGGCTGCGCCACCGTGGGGCGGCGTCCGATATTCACCGCCGCCTGCCACTGTTTGCCCTCCACGCTGGCGTGCGCCGCATAGACACCGGCGGGCGGCAACGCCAATCCCGCAACTTCCAGGTTGGCCGTGGGAAAGCCGAGTTGGCGGCCCAACTGATCACCGCGCACCACGGTGCCGGCGAGTGAATAGGCACGCCCCAGCATCTGACTCGCGGCATCCAGATCACCTCCGCGAATCGCCTCGCGGATGCGCGTGCTGCTGACCATTTCGCCATCAAGCGCCACGGCTGACAGGCCATGCACGGTGAATTTCATTTCCTGGCCGAGCGTTTTCAGCAGCGCGACATTCCCGCTCCGCTTGTGGCCGAAAGTAAATTCACTGCCAACGCAAATGCTGTGGACGCGGCCGAAGTCCCGCGCCAGTCCACGCACGAATGCCTCGCCGGTTTGTGCGCTGAACGCGCGGTCAAAATGAATGAGCAGCGTGGTATCGACTCCGAGCGAGGCGATGGCCCGGAGCCGTTGTGGCAGCGAATAGATCATCGGCGGCACGCGGTCGGGCGCGACGACACGATTCGGATGGCCGTCGAACGTGATGACCACGGCGAGCGCTTCATGTTGCCGCGCGTCTGCCAGCGTCTGGCGGATGACTTGCTGGTGGCCGAGGTGGACGCCGTCAAACACACCGATGGCGGCGCAGACTTTGCGCGGGCCGGGCTGCAATTCACGGGCGTTGGCAAGGATTTTCATGGCGGGGAAAATCGCGGTAACATCGTTTGTCGATAATTACCGCGCCAGCTCAAGAAAGGGAATCACCCGCTTCGTCATGTCCGCCGGCGTCATTTGCATCACCTGCTCGAACTCCACCGCATCGGCGACATCGAACTTTCCGGAAACCAGCCGGCGCAAAGTTTTCAGATGCGCGCCGCAGCCGAGTTTTTGCCCCAGCTCATGCGCCAGCGAACGGACATACGTTCCTTTCGTGCAGGCGACTCGAAATTGTCCGAATGGCTCGCTGTAATCCGCGAAACGATAGCTGTAAATGTGGACGAGGCGCGGCTTGCGCTCCACTTCGATGCCTTTGCGCGCAAGTTTATACAACGGCACGCCTTTGATTTTTACGGCGGAGACCATCGGTGGTATTTGCAAAATATCGCCGACGAAAGTATCGGCCAGTTGGTTCAACACTTCCACAGTCGTGGGCGGGACGGGCCGGGTGGCGGTGACTTCGCCGTCGGCGTCGTAGCTGTCGGTCGCCTCGCCAAACTTCATTGTGCCTTCATAGACCTTGTCGTCGGACATCAGCTTCTCGGAAAGCTTGGTCGCGCGACCCAGCACGATGAGGAGCAGGCCAGTGGCGTTGGGGTCGAGCGTGCCGCAATGGCCGACCTTCTTGATGCGGAAATTCGCGCGGATGGCGTCCACGATGTCGTGCGAAGTCGGGCCGGCCGGTTTGTCGATCAGAAGTGCGCCATCCAGCGTGTCAAATTCTTGCATGAGCTTATTTCCGACAGAATCAAGGAAATGAACAGAACTAAATTTTGGCGGAAGCATCCGGCGTGATTTAGAGCCGTTTTTCGGCGGTGGACTATCCATCCACCCCATTTCAAGCTTGCCTTTTTGAGCCGCCTCTCAAAGATTCCCCGCCTTATATGAATTCAGAAGAGACACAAACGGCCCGGGTGTATGCGTTTTTGGGCTGGCTGGACCAGAACAAGAAGCAGTTGATTTACGCGGTCGTCGCGGTGGCCGTCGTGAGTTCGGGCTGGTACGTGTATGATTATTTGCAGGCGCAAAAGGAATTGAAGGCCGGTGATGCGCTGGTCTCGCTGAACAAAGCGCCCGAGGCGGGCGGCAAACCCGTCAGCCCCGCCGCATCGGCTTATCTCAAGGTGGCGGGGGATTATCCGGGTACGAGCGCGGCGGAACATGCGCTGTTGCTGGCGGCCGGCGCGCTGTTCACGGAAAATAATTTCAAGGAAGCCAGTGCGAAATTTGAGGAGTTCACCACGAAGTACGCTGATCGCGGCGACAGCCCGTTGCTCGCGGCCGCGGCTTTGGGCAAGGCGGCCTGTCTCGACGCCTTGAAAGAGACGGAGAAGGCGATCAAGGCCTACGAGCAGGTGATCAGCGCGTATCCGAACGATGCCGCCGCCGCGCAGGCGAAGCTGGCGAGCGCGTTTTTGTATGAAGTCAAGAAGCAGCCGGAGCAGGCGTTAAAATTATACAACGAACTGGCCCCGCTAGAAAAACCGAATGTCTGGACGCGTGAAGTTGATTCGCGTCGGGAGCAATTGCTCATCAAGAATCCACAGTTGGTGGTCGCCAAGCCGCCCGTGCTGCCCAAGGTCACCCAACTGCCGGTTCCGCCGAAAGCCAGCGCGACCAATGCCAACCCGGTTAAAACCACGCCGAAGGTGCAGGTCATGCCCAAAGCGGAGACGCAAACCAACTCCGCTCCGGTATTGATAAACACCAGCCCGGCGAAGAAAAATCCGTAGCGCGGGTGAAGGTACGGACACAGACCGCAAAGAAACTGTGAGCCACGGATGCACACGGACAAACACGGATGAGTAGACAGGTTTCGTGTTTATCTGTGGGGTGAACCCGATGGTGGACGCCAAGGTTCGGCATCCGCGTTTGAACTACATTTTTTAGGATGAAACTAACGATCATCGGGACGGGTTATGTTGGACTGGTCACGGGAGCTTGCTTCGCGGAGGTTGGCCATCACGTGACCTGCGTCGATAATGACGTCGGGAAAGTGAAGCTGTTGCAGGCGGGTGGCATTCCGATTTACGAGCCGGGCTTGGAAGAGTTGGTCCAGAAAAACGTCGCTGCCGGACGACTGAACTTCACGGCGAGCACCCAGGAAGGAGTGGAGAAATCCGACGTCATTTTCATCGCCGTGCCAACGCCGCCGCTGGCGGATGGCGGAGTGGACATGAGTTTCATCGAAAAGGTGGCAAGGGAAATCGCGCTGGCGATGACCAGTTACAAGATCGTGGTGGATAAGAGCACAGTGCCGGTACGGACCGGCGATCAAGTGGCCGAGACGATCAAACGCTACAACAAGGCGAAGGTGGATTTCGACGTGGTGAGCAATCCAGAATTTCTGCGCGAGGGTTTTGCGGTGGCGGACTTGATGCACCCGGATCGGATCGTGATCGGCGTGCGCTCGCCACGGCCCGTGGCGGCGATGAAGGAAGTTTATGCACCATTTAACGCGCCGATCATCGTTACCGACATCAACTCGGCGGAGTTGATCAAGCACGCGGCGAATTCTTTTCTCGCCCTGAAGATTTCCTACATCAACGCCATTTCGGTCATCTGCGAAGCGTCCGGCGCGAACGTGCAGGAAGTGGCCAATGGCATCGGGATGGATGTGCGGATTGGCCGACGGTTTCTCGATGCGTCACTGGGCTTTGGCGGGAGTTGTTTCCCCAAGGATTTGAGCGCGTTCATTCAAATCTCCCGGCAACTGGGTTACGATTTTACGTTATTAACAGAAGTGCAGCGGATCAACGCGCAGCAGATGGACCGGTTCGTCAAAAAAATCATCGACACGCTGTGGGTGCTGAAGGATAAAAAAATCGGCGTGCTCGGTCTGGCGTTTAAGCAGAACACCGACGATGTGCGGATGTCCCCGGCGATTGAACTGTGCCAGCGGTTACAAAAAGAGGGTGCCATCCTGCGCGTGCACGATCCCAAGGCGATGGAGAAAGCCAAGGCCGTGCTCCACGATGTGACCTACGTGGCGGACATGAATGAGGTCGCCGAAGGCTGCGACGCGCTGGTGATCGCAACGGAATGGCCGGAGTTCAAACAGCTTGATTTGGCGCGTGCCCACAAGGCATTGACGCACCCGATCCTGTTCGACGGGCGAAACTTGTTTGATATGCAGGAGATGGAGCGGCTCGGTTTCATCTACAAGAGCATTGGAAGGTAGGGATGAAGTATGAGGCATGAGGTATGAAGCGGGCGGAAACCGATGCGCCAGCCTCTGCTCATAATTCATCACTCATAACTCATGCCTCCGTCGAAGTGGCCGCCGGCTTGATTTTCCGCACAGGCAAACTTCTCATTACCCAACGCCGTCCCCAGGATCATTTGGGCGGTCTGTGGGAATTTCCCGGCGGCAAGCGGGAACCGGGCGAGACTTTCGAGCAATGTTTGCGGCGCGAACTACGGGAGGAATTGGGCATCGACGTGGAAGTGGGCGAGTTGGTGGAAACCATCACGCACAGCTACTCTGAGAAAACCGTCCACTTGCGATTTTTCCGGTGCGCGCTGTTGAACCACGAACCCCAAACCATCGGCTGCCAGGCGGTCGCTTGGATTGGCTCGGAAGAACTGGCCCAATACGACTTTCCCGCCGCTGACGCCCGACTGCTCCATAAGTTACGCGACCGTTCGGAACTCTGGCATTGATCGCGGGTGCAAGCAGTCGGCCCAACGGAGATTTGTCGGAACACACATCTCACACTGTGTCACTGATCTGCGCCAAACGCCCTTGAGTCGTGCCACGGTGTCTCTCATGGCGCTAAAGTTGGAAGAGGGGTTCGCCGGATCAATTCAAACAACGAATTGATGGATAAGGCCTTAAAGCAATAACCAGTTCGTGGCACCGCCATTGCTTAGTCACTTGTCCGAAAATATTTTTTGTATGGCAAAAGTAATTGGCATTGATTTAGGCACAACGAACTCCTGCATGGCGGTCATGGAAGGTGGAGAACCGCTCGTGCTCGAGAATTCCGAAGGCAAACGCACCACGCCTTCAGTGGTGGCGTTTGCGAAGAACGGGGAACGCATCGTTGGCGACGCGGCCAAGCGGCAGGCGGTTACCAACTCGCGCAACACCGTCTATTCCGTCAAGCGCTTCATGGGCCGCAAATTCGACGAAGTGCAGGAGGAAATCAAACGCGTCCCCTACAAGGTCGTACGTGCATCCAATGGCGATGCTGCCGTCGAAGTCGAAGTCGATGGCAAGCCGAAGCAATTCAGTCCGCCGGAGATTTCCGCGATGATCCTGGCCAAGCTCAAGGCCGACGCCGAGACGCGTTTGGGCGAAAAAGTGACGCAAGCGGTCATCACGGTTCCCGCATATTTCAATGACTCCCAGCGCCAGGCCACGAAAGACGCCGGGCGCATCGCCGGTCTCGAAGTGCTCCGTATCATCAACGAGCCGACCGCCGCGTCGCTTGCTTACGGCCTCGACAAGAAAAAGGACGAAAAAATTGCCGTCTATGATTTGGGCGGTGGCACATTTGATATTTCAGTTTTGGAAATCGGCGACGGCGTCTTTGAAGTCAAAGCCACCAACGGCGATACCCACCTCGGCGGCGACGATTGGGACAATACGCTGATGGATTGGATTCTCGACGAGTTCAAGCGCGAGAACGGAATGGATCTCCGCAAGCAGCCCGACGCGCTCCAGCGCATCAAGGAAGAAGCCGAGAAAGCCAAGATCGCGCTCTCCAGTGCGCAACAGTACGACATCAATCTGCCGTTCATCACCGCCGATGCCAGCGGCCCCAAGCACATCAGCACCAAGCTGACGCGCGCCAAAATGGAGCAGCTTTGCGACGCACTGTTTGAGCGTACGATTATGCCGACGAAGAATTGTTTGAAAGATGCCGGTGTTGCGTCTGAAAAGATCGACGAGTTGGTGCTGGTCGGTGGCATGACCCGCATGCCGCGCGTGGTCGAAACCGCCCATACGCTTGTCAACAAACCGCCGCATCAAGGGGTGAACCCTGACGAAGTGGTGGCCGTGGGAGCGGCCATTCAAGCCGGTGTGCTCAAGGGCGAAGTGAAGGACGTGCTGTTGCTGGACGTGACGCCACTCTCACTCGGTATCGAGACGCTTGGCGGTGTGTTCACCAAGTTGATTGAACGCAACACCACCATCCCGACGCGCAAGTCGGAAATCTTCTCCACCGCGAGCGACAGCCAGCCCGGCGTGGAAATCCAGGTGTTGCAGGGCGAACGCCAGTTTGCGCGCGACAATAAACGGATCGGCAATTTCAACCTCGCCGACATCCCGCCCGCGCCGCGCGGCGTGCCGCAGATCGAAGTCACCTTTGACATCGACGCCAACGGCATTCTGCACGTCAGCGCCAAGGATTTAGGAACTGGCAAGGAGCAAAAGATTGCCATCACGGCCAGCAGCGGTCTCTCGAAAGAAGAAATCGAGAAGATGCGCAAGGACGCCGAGGCACACGCCGAGGAGGACAAGCAGAAGCGCGAGGAAATCGAGACGCGTAACGAAGCGGACAGCGCCGTCTATCGCTCCGAAAAGATGCTCAAGGATAACGCCGACAAAATCTCCGGCGACGACAAGGGCAAAATTGAAAGTGCCGTGACGGAAGTGAAAGAAGCGCTCAAGGGCAGCGACAGTGCCGCCATCAAATCGGCCAGCGAAAAATTAAACGAAGCCTGCCAGGCTGTTTCCGCCGAGCTTTACAAGGCAGCGGCGGCAAAAGCCCAGGCGGAAAAGGCGCAAGCCGGTCAGCCGAAAGCCGAGCCGACGGGTGCGAGCGAGGGCGGCAAGAAAGACGAAGGCCCAATCATCGACGCCGAAGTGGTGGACGAGAAGAAGACCTAAAACAATTTCCCGCGAGGCACGCGGAAGAACGCGACCGAAGTTGGGCGCGTCATTCAGCGTGGTTCGCGGGCGAGCAAGTTTTCCTGCGGCGTGTGCGGCGGGATTTGATTAACAAACCGATCAAAACAACAACAAACAAAAAGACAAACTATGGCAATAAAAGTAAAACCTCTCGGCGACCGCGTTCTGGTTGAGGCGGCGGCAGAGAAGGAAGTCAAGAAGGGCGGCATCATCATTCCCGATTCCGCCAAGGAAAAGCCGCAAGAGGCGATCATCATCGCGCTCGGCACCGGCAAAGTTGACGACAACGGCAAGAAAGTTCCGTTTGAAGTTAAAAAGGGCGATGTCGTGCTGGTCAGCAAGTACGGCGGCACCGAAATCAAACTAGATGGCAAGGAATACAAAATCCTGAACTCGGACGACATTCTGGCCGTTCTCGAATAACTCACCACTCACAACTCTTAACTAAAGACACAAAACTATGGCAGCAAAACAACTCCTGTTTGACGAGGCCGCTCGTCAGGCGCTCCTGAAGGGCGTGCAGAAACTCACCCGCGCCGTCGCCGCGACCCTCGGCCCCAAAGGCCGCAACGTCGTCCTCGACAAAAAATTCGGTTCCCCGACCGTCACCAAGGACGGTGTCACAGTCGCCAAGGAAATCGAACTCGAATGCCCCTATGAAAACATGGGCGCGCAAATGGTGCGTGAAGTCGCCAGCAAGACCAGCGACACCGCCGGCGACGGCACCACCACGGCGACCGTTCTGGCCGAGGCGATTTATCGCGAAGGCTTGAAGAACGTCACCGCCGGCTGCAGCCCCATCAGCCTGCAACGCGGCATTCAAAAGGCCGTGGACGCGGCCGTGGACCAGCTCGCCAAGATCGCGAAGAAGGTCAAGGACAAGGAAGAGATCAAGCAGGTCGCGACCGTTTCCGCCAACTGGGACACCACCATCGGCGAGATCATCGCTGACGCGATGGACAAGGTCGGCAAAGATGGCACCATCACGGTGGAAGAAGCCAAGTCGATTGAAACCACGCTCGACGTCGTCGAAGGCATGCAGTTCGACAAGGGTTATCTCTCGCCGTACTTCGTCACCGACGCCGAATCGATGGAAGCGAAGATCGAGGACGCTTACATCCTCAATTACGAGAAGAAGATCAGCAGCTTGAAAGACCTGCTGCCGCTCCTCCAAAAGGTCTCCAACGCGGGCAAGCCGCTCCTGATCATCGCCGAAGAAGTCGAAGGCGAAGCCCTTGCGACGCTCGTCGTGAACAAGCTCCGGGGCACCATCAATGTCTGCGCCGTCAAAGCGCCGGGCTTTGGTGATCGCCGCAAAGCGATGCTCGAAGACATTGCCATCCTCACCGGCGGCAAGTGCATCACCGAAGACCTCGGCATCAAGCTGGAGAGTCTGGAACTGGCCGACCTCGGTCGCGCCAAGACCATCGTGGTGGACAAGGAAAACACCACCATCGTGGAAGGCTACGGCAAGTCCTCCGAGATCCAGGGCCGCGTGAATCAAATCCGCCGCCAGATCGAGGAAACCACCTCGGACTACGACAAGGAAAAACTTCAGGAACGCCTGGCGAAACTCGCCGGGGGCGTAGCCATCATCAAAGTGGGTGCCGCGACCGAGACCGAAATGAAGGAAAAGAAGGCGCGAGTCGAAGACGCGTTGCACGCAACCCGTGCGGCCGTCGAAGAAGGCATCGTTCCTGGCGGTGGCGTGGCGCTCATTCGCTGCTTGCCGGCCATCGAAGCGTTGAAGCTTCAAGGCGACGAACAAATCGGCGCGGACATCGTCAAGCGCGCCATCGAATCACCGATCCGCGCGTTGGTGGCCAATGCCGGCGTGGAAGGTTCCATCGTCGTGCAGGAAGTCAAGAAGCGCAAAGGCAACGAAGGTTACAACGTGGCCACGGGCGTGTATGAAGACCTCGTCAAGGCCGGCGTGGTGGACCCGAAGAAGGTCACCCGTTCCGCGCTGCAAAACGCGAGTTCCATCGCGGGCCTGCTCCTGACCACTGAGTGCCTCATCACCGAGCTTCCCGAGAAGGAAAAGCCGGCGGCGGGCGGCGGTCACGGCGGCCATGGCGGCATGGGCGGCGGCATGGACTACTAAGTCGCGTCTCGAACAACGACTAAAAATTCACAGCGGGGCTGGCGTAAGCCAGCCCCGCTTTTTTGCGCGAAGGGCAGGGGAATCGTGGCAGTCAGAACTTCAGATAAATCGCCTTCAAATATTCCGCTTCCTTGAACGAAGCCGGATGATCCGGCGGATGCAGACAGAATTGCAACTCTTTGAAATGCTTTCCGGAAGATTGCGCCGCCATCCGCACTGTCTCGAAAAATTCCCCGGCCGTGACATGCGCCGAACATGAAGCCGCCACGAGCACTCCGGCAGGTCGCAGGTGCGCCAGGCCCGAAGTGACCAACTGCCGGTACGCGCCCAGCGCACCCGCGCGTTCCGCTTCGCGTTTGGCGAGTGACGGCGGGTCGAGCACGATCAAATCAAATTGCCGGGCGCGGTTTTCCCGCAGCCATTCAAACGCGTCGGCCTGGATTGATTCGTGGCGGCACCCCGCTACGGCGGTGATGGATTGATTCAAAGCGAAGTTGCGTTGCGCACCCGCCAGCGCATGAGAGCTGATGTCGAGATCCGTCACCGACCGCGTGCCGCCACGCGCTGCATATAGCGAAAAGCCTCCGGTAAAGCTGAAGGCATTTAATACTTCCGTACCCCACGCCAGCGACTCCACCCGCCGCCGGTTCTCGCGTTGATCCAGAAAAAAACCGGTCTTCTGTCCGCGCAACACATCGGCTTCAAACCACAGGCCGTGTTCCTGAAAAACCACTGGCTCATGCAGCGGCGTGCCGCTAATGACCCGCCCGTCTTCAAAATGGAATTGCCGCTGCGCGACGGATTGAATGTTGCGGCTCAGGCGGAGCGCGATACGTTCGCAAGGCAACTCAGTATTAATGAGTGCGAGGATCTCCGGCAAACGCGGCAGCCAGGCGGCTGTGTAGAGTTTCAAAACGAGCGTGGAACCGTAGCGATCCAGCACCAAACCCGGCCAGCCGTCGCTCTCGCCATTGATCCAGCGAAAGCCGGTGGTTTGCGCGTCGAACAAACCATGGCGTCGATCCAGCGCTTTAAGGAGGTGGTCGCGCCACCAGGCAGCTTCCAGTTTTACAGGCTTGCCTGTGTGCAACACGCGCAAGCGGATCGGCGAATCCGGATCAAACAACCCGATAGCGAGGAAGCGATCATTGCGGTCGAAGACGATGGCCAGTTCGCCGATTTGACCAGCGCGATTCTGATCACGTATGCTGTCCGCGAACAGCCACGGATGGCCGGAACGCAAAATCGTTTCCGCCGTGGCGGTGACGCGCAGGCGGAGGCTGGGCGTTTTTGTTCCCGCTGGTTGAATTGAGGAGTTCAATGGATTTGCCCGCGTGAAAACGCACACGGAATGTTGCGGTGAGTTCACCGCGTTCCCTCCCGCCGTGTCAAGGCGCTTGACCCCGGTGGGCGGAGCGGCGATAGTGGGTGCGTTGGAGGGGGCGCACTGGTTTCGACTTGGGAAATGCGCCAGAGGCGGCATGCCGAGGATGGTTCGTTGGCCTCGTTAAAAATCGAACCAAACATCAAAAGCTAACGAAGAGTTCGCTCTCGCGGCCTAAGGCTGCGACGTTCACCAGCAGACACCTGCTACGTTGGATGAACGCCATTGCAGGCATGGTTGACGGCGGAGACTGCGCGCCGGCGACCGAGAAAATCTCATGCAGACTAGGCAGCGCGAATCGAGTTCGGACGCCATCGCGTAGCAGAAAACCTTCTCCGGACTAAGCATGTAGTCGCGGCTGGTTTGTTTGCCAAGGACGCGGGTTCAACTCCCGCCGCCTCCACCACTTTTTGTGGGTGGTTTGTAAGATGTGTTGGTTGATTTTTGCGCCAGGTCGGCCCAATTTCGTCCGTACTAACTGAAACAAAATTGAAAAACATATTGACTCGGCATCTTAATTACCTACCTTGACCACGTTCGCGCCGGGATTTTTTAAAACCGATTCAAAGAATTTAGATACCGCTTTCGTCTCAGCACTCCAACCCCAACCACTATGAAAACATCCACCCCGCCCCGCCCGTCCCGTCCCCTCGCCTTCCGCTGGCTTTCCCGCCGTCTGCTTGCCTTCGGTTTGCTGGCGATATTACTTCCATTGTTGCTGGCGACTTCGGTGCGGGCGCAGAATGTGCAGCCGACGATGACCGCGCTCACCGACGATACGATCTTTGAGAACACCGGCGGTGGCGGCACGCTAACTAAGAGTCTGAATGGCATCACTCGCGGTCCCAATCCCGCCGAGAACGCGCAGACCCTTACTATCACGGCGACGTCGAGCAATCCGGGGCTGATTCCCACTCCGGTCGTGAGCTGGGGCGGTTTCAACAACGTCGGCGTTACGACCGGTTTCCTGAGTTACATACCGGTGCCCAACGCGAGCGGCACCGCACTGATCACGGTCACGCTGACTGACAACGGCGGCACGGCCGGTGGCGGCGTGGATACTTTGGTGCGGACCTACACCATCACCGTGAACGCGGTAAACGCCCCGCCGACGCTCAATCCGATCCCCACTCCGGCGGCGATCAACAAAAGCGCCACGCCCACTTTGCAGACGGTGAACCTGGCGGGCATCACCGCCGGTCCCGGCGAGACTCAGGTTCTTTCGGTGTCAGTGACCTCGAGCAACACCGGGCTGATCCCCACCCCCACGGTGAGCTACACCAGCGCCAGCGCGACGGGGAGTTTGAGTTACACGCCGGTGGCCACGCCAGCGGCTCGGCCATCATCACGGTGACGGTGCTGGACGACGCCACGGCGGGCGGCCCGGCCAAATCCACCAGCCAATCCTTCACGGTGGTGGTGAACGGCGTGAACAACCCGCCGACGCTGACCGCGATCCCGCCCCTGACGATCAACGAGGATGGCGGTTTGCAGACCGTGTCGTTGTCCGGCATCAGCAGCGGCGTGGGTGACCCGGCCCAAGTCTTGACCGTGACGATCAACGAGGATGGCGGTTTGCAGACCGTGTCGTTGTCCGGCATCAGCAGCGGCG
>JBKJSC010000091.1:0-18365 GCA_046593035.1 Limisphaerales bacterium
CGCATAGTTACAGTAAATCCAAGGTCAACCTGGCCGCCAGCAGCTTGTTCTTCATCGCCAAGAAATGTGGCGGCGAACTTGTGCCAGAATCACAATCAATACCTGTTTAGCAATCCCCATTTTCCTGCTCACAACTAACCCCTCACATTATGAATCCCATCCTGATACTCCTTGGACTCGGCGCAAGTCTCGGTTGGCTGATCTCTGACAACGAAAAGAAATCCCCGCCGGACGCACCCGACGGGAATTTTGAGCCGACACCTTTGACGGAAATCACCGCCAGGGCGGAAATTCCCGTTTCGCAGCCCATCATCATCCTAGTTTTTCGGGACATTTTCCAGAACGGGGCGCGTCCCCTCCGGCGGCGGGACGCGGCGGAACTCCGGAAAGCCGCGCCTTACCACGTTCCCAAGAGCAACGCCTATCGCGCGCTTGCCCCTTCCCGACGCTTTGCACTCTGGCTGCGGGAAGACGAACAAGGCTGGTGGCACTTCACTCCCTGATAGTTCGTGGCAGCGGGACAGGTGTTTTACGTCGGCACCGGCATCTTGACAATTTCCGCGCGCGGATGGAACGGGGAGAAATCCCGCTTGTTGGACGTGTGGATTTTCTTTGCGTCGCAGAGCATGGCGGCGCGGACGTGGAGCGCGTCATAAATCTTGTCGCCCGTCTGCCCGTTCTCCACAACCAAACCAATGGCGAGGCGGTAATCCGTTTCCGAGAGCGATTGAAACCTCAATTTCCCGGACATCTTGGCGATCAATTTCTGCGCGGCCCCCGGTGGAATCCCCAGCCGGTAAGTCAGAGTGTTGAAGCACTCGGCCAGCGCATGCGGAGTCGTCACGCCGTCTTTTGCGTCGGCAATCAGCCGCCGGGATTTGGGGCCAAGTTCCGGGTGTTGTCCGCAGGCGAACACCAGTATCGGGGTGTCAAAGTATTCAGTCATTCGCGGGTTGGGTTGGCATGGAGCGCGGCGTCTTCCATTTCTTGATAAGTGAACGGGACTGACCAGTAGAGCATTCCCGTAGCCTTGTCTTCGATGAGCCTGCCCGCGCGGGCGGGTGCGCGACGGAGCTTTTGAATATGAATTTCGCCGTTGTTGTCTGCCGTCCAGTGGAGTTCATCATTTAACCGCAGTTGCGCGGCTTCTACAATGTCGCCAGGGATACTGGTTCGGTTCTTCGTTGTGACTATGCTCGTGCTCATGTGGGGAACAATCCCACCAAAATTTACCCTGTCAAGCCAGACAACTTCGGAACGGTGACATATCAGAAACAACGACGCTCACGGACGGGAGAGAATCTTTTCCAGCGTGGCGTTGTCCGCCGTGAGATCGGCGGGGGAATAATTCAACGGCACGGCGCGCTCACTTAGGAAGGCTTCCGTCTGCCAGTAATCCAGCCCCAGCATGGCGCCGACCTGCCGCTGCGAAAGGCGTCCGGCCCGATAGCCTTCAATCGCCGCGTCTTCCATGACGTGACGGCCCACCGCATCCGGAGTTGCCCCCCATTGGCGGGCGACTTGATCGGGCATTTCCACGGTGACTTGCATGACGTTGCGAACCTAGCACGTCCCCGGCAGCATTGGCAATTGGCTTCTGACGCGGGTGAAATTTCATTTTGCTTTGTCCCCGAATCGTCGCAACGCCCCATTTTCCAGAATTAACTTTCCGCTTTTGTCCTTCACCTTGTAAGGCTTCCCCGCCCTTATTTTTCTGCCGTCCACCTTTGCCACGCTGAACGCCCGTTTGCCGTTCCCGTCAAAGTAGCCCAAAACCAATACTCCGCCCCGGCCAGCCGCTGCGGTGGCATCAAATCTACCTGCTGAATTGATGGCTATGGCAACTCCGCTGGCTCCTACTTCGTCAAAACCCAGTCCCGTTACATTGGCCGCGCCACTGCCCTGCACAATGGCGACGCCTCGGCCTTGCACGATGGCGTTTCCATCTAGCAGCGCGGCGGTAATCCCGTTGTCGCCCGTGTCGGCTGTGCCACCTTCACCCGTGATGGCCACACCGCGCGCCCCGCAAAAAGCCAGACCACCTACGGGAACAGGCGGTGGTGTGGTCGATGGCCAAAACCCCAAAACATAGGCCAGTCCCGCCAGACCAGCGTTTGCCGTTCCGCCCAATCCGGCAATTGCAATGCTTTTGTCACCTGTGGCCGTGGATTGCCCCAGTGTGTCAGTCACCACCACCGCCTGACTGCCTGCATCCGCAACTGGCACTGGCGAGCCGGTGACGTGCGCGTTTAGGTTTGTGCCGTCGGCAAGTTGCGCCACAACGCGAAAGGTCGGGCTTGGCGCTGTCTTCTTTGTTTTTTAGTTTTCATCAAGGTTTAGGCTTTGAATTTCCCTTCGCCGCTTGCCGCATGAAGCCACTCGTTTTCGCCAGGCTGACCCATTTCCCTTTGTTCGGACGCGGGCTGTTCCGTTGTTTTTGCCCCGCCAGCGCCACGGCAACCTTGTGCTGGACACACAACTCGCATCCCGGCGCGGGCGGATTGTTGCACTTTACGCACAGACCGGCCTTCACGCGCCGCAACTGGTATTTGCGCCGTCGCGACAGGTTCAGCGACATAAATTCATCGCGGATCAATTTGCGGCTGTAATAACGGACGGTCTTTTTCTTGACGGGCTTGCTCATAACATTTTCACGGTATGTTTCAGGATCAAATTCTAAATTTCCCTTCGCCCGCTTTTCTTGCGCGTCCCATCGCAATTAGCGTTTCCAAGATTTCCCTCACGTCGGCGGGCTTGGCGCGGGCGAATTGCTGGGCGAGATCGGCGGGCGCGACGGGCGCGGCGGCGGCGTGCAAGGCCGCTTCCACCGCTTGCACGCGCTCTGGCAATGATTTCGGCCAAACCATTTTCGATTTGCGAATGACGATTTTCGATTTACGCGGTTTCACTTTGCGATCCGGCAAATCCATTTCCTTCTGACTTCTGGATTCTGACTTCTGACTTCTCGCTTGATACTCCGGGCGCAGCCAGTGGATCACGCCGCGCGCTTCTTCCGCCGTGCGCTCCGCGTTCAACGCCACGAGCCGTTCCAGAATTTCCGCGTCCGTCAGGCTGGCCGGCCAGCCGTAGGCGGCGGACACGGCGGCGTCGAGGTCGTCGTGCAAACTTTTGAGCGTGGAAACCAGTCCCCGGTCGTGGATGAGTTTTTCTTTGGCGGTCAGTGCGAGGGGGGACGCAGTAGCTCCCTCTCCTCCGCGAAGTGGAGGAGAGGGTTGGGGAGAGGAGGTGCTTGGTTCCGCGAACTCAGCCGCCCCTCTCCCCGGCCCTCTCCCCGCGCTTCGCTGCGGGGCGAGGGGGTTGGCTGCTTCCATCGCCCGCAGTTTTTCGAGGACGTTGTAAAGGCCGGTGAGTGTGACACCGTGTTTGGCTTGCACCTGTTTGCGGTGCGCGTCCAACGCTTCCGCCAATTCGCGGATGCGCGCTTGCTCGCGTTCCCCGCACAACGGAAACGGAAATTTTTCAAAGCTGTTCGATTTTACATAAGTTGGACGGTCTTCGAGTAAGGCTTGGGTGGCTTGAATCCAAACGGAGTGAATTCTGCTGCTTAAAATGCCGAGAATGAAAGCGTCATCACTTGCAAAACTAATAAGTTTGCTGTCCGGCAAAATCGAAGCGTCCAAAAATTGAAAGGTGCGATGCTTTGCTGTTTTTATTGTGGCAATGAATCGTGATAAACCAAAGAGAGCTTCGCGAGTGGTTTTGACTGGCTCGCCAAAAATCCACCACTTATCACGGTAGCTTGCGCGATTGTTGGTTTCTCTCTCTGGCTTTACGCGGGTCAACACACGCTGATAAACAGCGGGATAACGCAGCCGCACTTCCTCAACTTCTAATCCGAACAAATCAATGACATAAACACCGCGCGGCGTGTCGGTTAAATCTCGACCGTTGCGATATGGACGAATGTGCTTCTCCAAACCTTTGATTTTGCCAAAGCCAAGTTCTTTTGCTTCTTCTGGTGTGACAATTAATCCTTCACCCATCAATTGAACGCCCGGACAACTCATGCCTTCATTCGCTTTGAGCGTTTTTGCGCCGTTCACATTTGCGCCAGTAGTTAAGTCGGCAGAAATTTTTCCACGGATTGTGTCGAACGTGATTTTTGCCGAGCCGTCGGCTTGTTCCGTTTCCGTTTTGACTTCGAGCAATTCGCCCGCGTGTTCGCCCGGCACGCCAACGGTCATCGCAATCCGCACGGCTGCGCCGTCCACCGTGTCCACCCACGGATGATCGGGAATGGCAAACGCCAGCGAGAGCGGCGGCTTGGCGGAAAGTTGCGTCTGCACCACGCGCCGCGCAAACGTCTGGCGCAAGCTGTTCGTGGTGATGAGGCCAAATCGCCGCGCCTTGCCGGTGCGGACAAGTTCCGCCGCCTTGTGCCACCAATACAAAACAAAATCGGCGGATTCCGGCACGGCGGGATAAGCGGCGCGGAGCGTTTCGGCGTAGCCATCGCCCAAATCTTCCCGCATCCGCGCCGTGCCGATAAACGGCGGATTGCCGACGATGAAATCTGCTGGCGGCCAAGCCGCCGGGCGCGGGTTGGTGTAGGTGAGCAACGGCACGCGCTTGGATTCGTCCGGCACGTCGCGCCCCGTCACCAAATCGCGTTTCATGCTGCGCCGATCCCAGACGGTGATGATGTCGGTCGCCCCCTCTCCCCGTCCCTCTCCCCCGCTCCGAGCGGGGGAGAGGGTGGCCGAAGGCCGGGAGAGGAGGCGCACGTTATCCGGCAATCCGGGCAGGTCGGGATTTTCCAACGCCATTTTCCACGTCACCGGTTGCGGTTCGCCGTCGTATTCCAGCACGGCGTCGCGGCATTGGATGTTTTTGAAATTTTTCAGCACCGGCTCGGCGGGCATCGTCTGGCCGCGCGTGCGGAAGTGCCATTGCAGATAACCAATCCACAAAACCAGCTCGGCAATGGACACGGCGCGCGGATTGATTTCGAGGCCGAGAAATTGGTGCGGGTCAACCGTGTGCGCGGTCATTTCCAGTTTGAAACTTTCGCCGAATTGCCCGGCAAAATCCCAGACTTCGCCTTCGAGTCGTTTCAAATGTTCCAGCGCGACGTAAAGGAAATTGCCCGAACCGCAGGCCGGGTCTAACACTTTCACTTCGCAAAGCCGTTCGTGAAAGCGGTTGATCTCCGCCCGCGCCTTTTCAATCTGGCCGCGTTTGCCGAGAGCGACGGCGGCGGCGCGGACATTTTCCCATTCGGCGCGGAGGGGTTCAATCACCGTCGGCAAAACGAGGCGTTCCACGTAGCTGCGCGGCGTGAAGTGTGCGCCCAGCTTGTGCCGCTCGCCTTCGCCGCCCAGCGCGCGTTCGAGCAGCGTGCCAAAAATGGCGGGTTCAACGTGCTGCCATTCCAGTTTGGCCGCCTCGCGCAAAATACCAAGCTGCGTGCCGTTCACCGGTAAAACGGTGTTGTCGGCAAACAAGCCGCCATTAAATTTGAGCAGCTTGCGGCGGAGAATGACGGAAACATCATTGCCCTTGCTGCGGCCTTCATTCATTTCCGCAAACAGGGTGCGGAGCATGGTTTCAAAGCCGTCACCGTTGGCGGGCAAAGTGTTTAGCAGTTCGGTAAAACCTTTTTTGCCGTCCGCGTTCGGCAACAAGCCGACATCTTCGGCGAACATACAAAAGAGGCAGCGTGTGAGAAATTCGGCGACGATTTTCGGCGAATGTTTTTTCTCAAATGACTTGGCAAGCTCGGCCAGATGCTTGGCGACTTCGCGCGTGACTTCCGCGCTGCGTTTGGACGGGTCAAGGCTCTGCGGGTCGGTCCAAATGAGCTTGAGCCGTTGGCGGATTTTTTCATCCTTCAACGAATCCAAACTGATGCGATAGGTGAGCGGATCGGGAAACGGCTGGTAAGCGCGGCCGGTCAGCGAGAAATCGGCGCGGACTTCAATGACGTGCCCCACGTCCACCACGAGCAAAAACGGCGGCGCGGGTTCATCCGTCGGCAGCGCGCGGACGTAATCGCGCGCCTGCACGAAGGCTTTGAGCATGGCATCATCCCAGCGGTCGGTGTCCCGCACGGGCGTAGCGATTTTCTTGCGCTTGCCAATCGCGCCGATTTGTTCGGCGGCAAGTTCCAGGGCGGTTTGCTCGGCAACTTTTTCCTGAAACTTTTTGGATTCGAGAATGAAACAAACGCGTTTGTAGAGATCAATGCGGCCTTCCTTGCTTGTGCCGTCATGCTGCGTTTCGCTGACGTGAAACTCAAAGGTGTAAGAGCCGTTGCGCTGGTTGCCTGGCTGCGGCACGTCAAGGAGATCGCACAAATCGCAAAGGAATTGCTGGCTGATGGACTGTTCTGACGCAGTTGCGCCCTTCCAGTGCGAAATAAAATCAGTCACGTCCCGTTTCGGCATGGCGGGACATTATTGGACTTTGCGGGCAAACGGAAAGCAGAAAGCATTTTACAGGAGACGACAGATCGCGTCCGAAGGTGTTAGGTTGAAAACCTTAAAAAATCACCGCACAAATCCCGCACTGATTTTGACCGACAAAAGTTACCACACAAATTCCGCACAGGACTCAAACCCTCGCACAAAATCGCAACTATGAGCAACACAGACAAGGCATCTGAATTAGGTTAAAATCCTACCCCCGCAACCAATTTCAGCCCCGCTGCGAACCAGCGGAGCTTTTTGTTTCTAATCTTACTCTCCAGCGCCTCAGTGCGTCGGCGCGCTGACATTGGCAGCCTGCGCCTTTGCCGGTGGGTGGAAGAACAAAGCCAGAGCCAGCGCCGCGAGCGACGCCGCCGCCAGCGGCACGAGGAACAGGCTCTGGAAGTCAGTCACTTTGTCATGCGTAAAAACCGTTTGGATGAGGTAGGGACAGACGGAATTGGCCACCAATGAACCGATGCCAAGGATCATCACGTTGAACAATCCTTGCGCACTGGCGCGGGCGTCCTTGGGGAAGAATTCATCCACGAAAATGTACACCGTGGCGAAGAAGAAGGCATAGCAGATGCCGTGAAGCACCTGGACTAAAATGATCAACTCTTTGTGTTGCGGCAGAAACGCATAAACCGCGAATCGGGCCGCGTGGCCCAGGATGCCAATCACCATCGTCGTGCGCCAACCCAACCGCTTCAGCGTCGCGCCGAGGATGAACATGGTGAGAATTTCCGCGACCTGACCAATGCTCATCACGGGCATGATCCAGTTGCCGGGAATGCCGACCGTGGTGCTGCCCAGAAAGGTTCCGGTCCAGTTGAAATAGCAGTTATGCACGAAGGCGTCCACGAAAGTCACAAGCCAGAGCACGAGCACGAAAGGATGCGCCAGCAACCGGCCTGTTTCCACCCACGCCAGCTTGTTCTCCGAATGGGCGGCCTTGTTTGGGGGAGTATGGGGCAGAACGAGACTGAATGCTGCCAGTGCCAGTGAAGCCACGCCCGCAACGATGTAAGTCCACTTGGTGGCGTCTTGCAACGGCTGGCCGCTAAGGCCGTTCGCCAGCACCGCGCCGAGCCAGGACACAAAACCATCGGTCTTGGCCGCGTCCACCTTGGCCCAGTCCACAAGGATGAAGGTGAAGGGCCAGGCGGCGAGAATCCAGCCGATCGTGCCACCCATGCGGACGATGCCGAATTCCTTTTGCGCGTCCTTCATTTGCGTGAACGCGATCGAATTAGTGATCGAAATCGTGGGCACGTAGAACAGGCAATGAACCAGCATCAGCCCAAAGAAAGGCCAGAACTCCCGGGTGAACGCCAAGCCGATCATTGCTAACCCGCCGACCAAATGGCTGAATGAGAGAAATTTCTCCGCCGCGAAATTGCGGTCGGCAAACTGGTTGCTGAAAAACATGCCCACGATGGCCGCGATCGGAAACGCATTGAGAATCCAGGCTTGCTGTCCGGGCGTGAAACCGAGGCTGGGCAAATAGCCAAAGATCAGCGGCAGCCAGGCACCCCAGATGAAAAATTGGAGCACCATCATCAGGAAAAGCTTCAGGCGAATGGCTTTGTTCATAGGTGCGTGGAGGCTAGGGGAAGAACGAGGGAGTGGCAAGTGTGGAGAAGAAAATGCCACGACTGAAATCGTCGGGATGAAGCATCGCAAAGCCCCCGGCGCGATTTAGCCGAAACCATTCAAGAGCCACGGATGAAACACGGATGAAACATCGACAGGGCTGTCTCCATCCGTGGCTTCCATGCATCGTTTCGTTTGAATGTGCCCGGCACTATTCGCTATTCACTATTCACGTCGCAGCCGGTAGATTGCGCCGGATGTCCGACACGTTGACCGTCAATGAGATTTACCTGAGCCTCCAAGGCGAGAGCACTTTCGCGGGGCTGCCGTGCGTGTTTGTCCGCCTCACCGCGTGCAATCTGCGCTGCTCCTACTGCGACACGGCCTACGCTTTCACCGAGGGCCGGAAGATGTCGCTGGCGGATATTCGGACGCAGATTTCAACGCTTGCCAATAAATTCAACGGCTCCGTGGACACGCATCGTTTGCCGCTGGTGGAACTCACCGGGGGCGAGCCGTTGCTGCAACCGAACTCCTTGCCGTTGATGAAATCGTTGTGCGACGACGGCTTCACCGTGCTCTTGGAAACCAGTGGCGCGCTCGACATCGCGCCCGTGGACTCGCGCGTGCGGCGGATCATGGATTTGAAATGTCCCAGCAGCGGCGAGTGCGCGCGGAATCGCTGGGACAACCTCGCGCATCTGCAAGCGACGGACGAAATCAAATTTGTCATCGGCACCGTGGAGGACTACGAGTGGGCCAAACAACAGATCGCCGCGCACAAGCTCGCAGCCATTTGCCCGTTGCTTTTTTCGTGGGTTGCGCCGCTCGCGCCGCATCAGCAGGATAAGTCGCTCAAGCCAGTCCCGTCTGGCCAGACTCCGCTCACGCGCCTCGAACTCGTGGAGCGCATCATGGCCGACGCCTTGCCGGTCCGCTTCCAACTGCAAATGCACAAGGTCATCTGGCCGCCCGAACAGAGAGGAGTTTGAGTGAGCCGCACTACCAAAATCCTCCAACAACTTCGCCGCTACGAATCGCCCAACGTCACGTTCATGGAGCCGGACGGCTCGTGGCCGATTGTCTGGGAACGGGCCAAGGGCGTCCACGTCTGGGATGTGGACGGCCATAAATACCTCGATCTGACGGCGGCTTTCGGCGTCGCGGCGGCGGGCCACGCAAATCCGCGCGTGGTGAAAGCCGGCCAGCGGCAAATGGCGAAGCTGCTGCACGCGATGGGCGACGTGCATCCGCACGCGCTCAAAGCGGAATTGGCGCAGGAGTTGAGCTGCGTCACGTTTGAGCGATGGACGAAGCCAAAGTTCAGAGTTCAGAGTCCAAAGTTCAAAGTTAAGGCCGCGACGGCGAAGACCATTTTTTGCAACTCCGGTTTTGAAGCCGTTGAAGCCGCGCTCAAGACCGCGCTGCTCGCCACGGGAAAACGCGGCGTCATCGCGTTCACCGGCGCTTACCACGGTCTCGGCTATGGCGCGCTCAACGCCACGCATCGCGAACATTTTCGCGGGCCATTCCGCTCGCAACTCGGCGAGTTCGGACATTTCGCTTCGTTTCCCATCCGCCCGGATCAACTCGCGCAAACCGAAGCTGAAGTCCGCCGTTTGCTCGTGAAGCAGAAGCCCGGCGCGATTCTGGTCGAGCCAATTCAAGGCCGCGGCGGCATCAACTTCCCGCCCCCGGAGTTTCTCCCACTGCTGCGCCGTCTTTGCAACGAATCCGGCACACTGCTCATCCTCGACGAGATTCTCACTGGCTTTGGACGGACGGGAAAATGGTTCGCCTGCGAGCACAGTGGAGTGGTGCCCGACTTGATTTGCCTGGGCAAAGCGTTGACCGGCGGTTTTCCGTTGTCCGCCTGTGTTGGGCGGGCGGATTTGATGGACGCCGCCTGGCCTGCGTCCACGGGCGAAGCGATTCACACGAGCACCTTCCTCGGTCATCCCGTCGGCTGCGCGATGGCGCTGGAAAATCTGGCGGAGATTCGACGGCTGAAGCTCGTCGAGCGCAGCGCGCGGCTGGGGAAAGTGGTGCTCGGTGAATTGATCCAATTGCAACAGTCCAAGTTCAAAGTGAGTTGTCACGCGCGTGGGATTGGCCTGATGGCCGGGCTGGAATTACGGCGTGGAGATGGTGCCCCGGCCACGGAGGAATCGCTCCGCGCGATCAAGACGCTGCTTCATCGCGGTTTTATTCTGCTGCCGGAAGGGGAGCACGGCAACGTCATCAGTTTCACGCCGCCGCTGACGATTACGGAGACCCAGTTGCGGCGGACGGTTGATGAGCTGGGCCGGGTGCTGGATCAAAAATAGAATGAACAACCAAGGAACAAAGAAACAAAGCAAGCGCATTAAACGGTGCTCCTTCTTCGTTACTTTGTTTCTTCGTTGTTCCTCATTCCGCTCTTCATGACGCTTTCCGAAATGCGGCAAATCCTCACCGTGCGCGGCCTCCAGCTCACCAAGTCGCTCGGTCAAAATTTCCTGCACGATGGCAATCAGCTTCGGCGCATCGTGGCCGCCGCCGAGTTGAGCCGGAGCGACAAGGTTCTGGAAATCGGGCCGGGGCTGGGGCCGTTGACGGAGTTGTTGCTGGCCCAGGCCGGCGAAGTGCTGGCGATTGAAATGGACCGGCGGCTCGTCGATTTTCTGCGCGAACGATTCCGCGCGGCCAGCCACTTTGTTTTGCGGCACGATGATGCGCTGGACTATTTGCGTCGCGAACCCGCCGATTGGTCGGAATGGAAATTGGTGGCCAATCTCCCTTACTCCGTTGCTTCGCCGATCCTCGTTGAACTGGCGCAGGGCGGGCATGGACCGTCGCGCATGGTGGCCACGTTGCAACTGGAAGTGGCCCAGCGCCTCGTCGCGCAGGCGGGCGAAAGCGCTTACGGCCTGCTCGCGTTGCTGGTGCAATTGCAGTACCAGCCGAAGGGTTGCTTCAAAATTCCCGCGTCCTGCTTTTTCCCGGCACCGGACGTGGACTCCGCTTGCGTCACGCTGGTTCTCCGGCCGGAACCTTTGCTGAACGCGGCCCAAGCCCAAGTCTTCACGAAAGTAGTCAAGCGCGCCTTCTCGCAACGCCGTAAAATGATGTTCAAGCTGCTCAAGCAAGACTGGCCGGTGGAGACGCTGCAGCGGGCCTTTGACCAGGCGCAATTGACCGCGCATGTCCGCGCTGAGGCTGCCAGTCTGGAACAATTCGTGACCCTCACTCAGACGCTGGGCGGTTGAAGCCGAAATCTGAAAGTGAAGCAATCGGAGGCAATTTCTTCCACAACTTGGTGGCCCTCCTTTGATTCATCAACGAGCCGGACGAGATGGCTCACTTGAACGCGCTCGGCGTGGACGGAATCTTCACCGATTATCCCGAACGGGTTGGCCGAATTTTGAACGCCCGGACTGATACCGGTTAGGCCACGCTATTCGGTTACTGTTTCTTGAAACCATTCCTGGGAGTGAGCGCGAGAATCAACACGAACACGATGTTCACAATTGGCACAAAAATAAGAAGAGCAAAAAGGCTATGGATGCCGATGTCTTTAAGCCTCGCTGTCACGACGTGGCGGATGAAATAGAACAAGGCGATCAGTATAGAGACAATTGATAGTATTAGGGCGGATGAAAATACGCCTAGCGCAAAGACGAACATGAATAGCCCACAAAGCAAATATCGCACAACGAATGACACACGGCCTATCTGCCGGGGAAACAGAAAACTCTCCGATGGAACGGGTGCCTCATCCGTGGGCGAACTTTGCCATGGTTGGGTGATTGGCGGGGGAGCGACTACTTCCAGCGGCTTCGAGTCAATGTCGCAAACGGTCGCCGTATCCTCGTATTCCTTCCCACACCAAGTGCATTTCTTCATGACGTGCGCGTTAGTAGCCGAAGGTCCAATCCTGTTTATCCGAAGTTATTCATGCGCTTCACGCAAGCCAAGCGGAAAGCTCCCATCTTCCCGCCGCACTCAGTTCACCACGAACGTCACATCGCCGGAACGCAACGTGATTTGTTCGGGCAATTGCCGCGAGTCCAGCTTCACTACAATCGTATGCGTGCCAGCGGGCAGTTCGGCTTTGATGTCGCCGCTGTTGCCGGCGGGTTTGCCGTCGATCCAGACCTGCGCCTTGGCGACCCCGGCGAGTTTGAAATTCACCGGGCCGGCCTTGGCAGTTTGAAATTGCGTCGCGGTGTAGAGCGCGACCACGCCAATATATTTGTTCACGTTGCTCATCGGGCCTCCGCGCAAATCCTCGCCCGTCAAACGTCCGTCCACCAGCGACAGGACAGTGCTCCAGTCGCGGTCGTTGAACGGGGCGTTTGGTGCCTGCTCCGGCCCGGCCTGCTCGTCCGTGTGCGTGCGCAAGCGCACTCGCCACAGCCGCGCCACGCCGCCTTTGGAGGCATCAAATGCGCCCGGCTTGCCCAACTCGGCGAGGAAGCGAAACAAATCCATCCGTTCACCCGTGCTCAGGGCGTCCACCAGCCCGCTCGGCATGAGGGACAAACCGTTGGCGCGGTTTTTGATTTTGCTTTTCGCGAGGGAGATTTCCTGGTTCTGCGCGTTGCGCAAAACGAGTTCCGCGCCGGTTTCGCGCACGAGGATGCCGCTCAAGTCCTGGTCGTCAGTCGTTTCAATCTGGATGGAATGAAACCCTTCCTTGATCTTCGCGTTGGGAAACAGAATCGACTCGATCAAATAATCCGCTGGTGCGCTCGCGCCGATGCTGGTCATGTCCGGGCCGACCTTGCCGCCCGCGCCGCCAATCGAATGACAGGTGAGGCAGCCCAGTTCCGCGCGTCGGTAAATCTTTTCGCCGCGCGCCGGATCGCCTTGCGCCATCACGGTGACGGCAAGCTGCTGGAGTTCCGCCGGCGAAAGCGATTGCTCCTCCTGCGCGACGCTCGCCGAACGCGAGAGCGCCAGCACGAGGTCCGGTTCCTTGCGTCCGCCTTCGCGCGCCACGCGCAGGCCGGTCTTCGCCGCCACGTCCGGCAGGCCGGTCTTGGGCAGGCCACGCGTGATCGCGGGACCCGCGCCCCGGATGTTCAGGAGCGAACGCCAGAGCGCCGTCGCCTCGGCCTCGTTCTTGGACGCGGAAAGCACCTCGACAATTTGCGGCACCGCCGCGCCGACGTTGAGCGACGCCAGTGCCACCACGGCGGAACTGCGGATAGCTGGATCGTGGTCGGTACTCGTCAAGGAACGGAGACCGGTCACCGCGTCGTTGCCGCCGATTTCGCGCACGGCATCGAACGCGGCCTGGCGCACTTCACCGGCCACTGCGGCGTCACCGGCAGTCTTGAGCAATTGCGGCGTGAACTGTCCGAGTTTCCAACTGCCGGCCAGGCGGATGGCGGCGGCGCGAAACTTTTCATTTCGCTCGCCCAGCAGGCGGCCGAGGTCATCGAGGCTGCCGTCGGGCCGGGTGTTACGCAACCGGGCCGCTTCCGCGAGGGCCGTCAGCGCGCGCTGCGCCGCGGGTTCCACGAAGCCACCCCGCAACACCTGCTCAAACAGCTTGCGCAGTTCACCCGCGCCGCCGGACTGGCCGATCAGTTCAATCCACGGGCCGTCACCGTTGGCGGGGATGGGGCGATTCGCGGTCAACTTGGCGAGCACCGTGCTGGCTTGGGCCGGCTCAATGGCCTTCATGGCGAAGTCCAGTTGCTTCGCGCGACCATCCGGATTCCACGCGCCGGACTCCAGCGCGGCGAGGAACGGTTGAACGAGATCATTGATGGAAAGCCATGCGGCGTACTCGAGGAATGGATCGGTGCCGAGGTTGTCCACGGCACTCAACACCAATTCGGCGCTGCGCGCAGTGGGAATTTTCGCGAGCGCGCGCAAGGCTTCCACGCGCACGCGCGGGTGTTGGTCGGCGACGGCTTTAGCGAGGAGCGCGAGCGAATCAGTTTGGGTGAGGGCGGACTTGCGCGAGGTCACGGGCAGGAGCGTGCTGCCGGAGGCGTCCACTAGGCGCGTCACTTCGGCGGCGGTGGGTTGCGGCCCCCACTCGCTCAACACGCGCACGGCGGCGGCGCGAATGCGGGCGTCCTGCGCGGTGAGCAGACGGTTCAGCAATGTGAGGTCCACTTTGTTGATGGCTTGATAGGCCCAGAGCGCTTGCAGCAACGCCTTTTCTTCGGTTTGCTTTTTCGTCCACGCGGCCAGTTCCGGGAGAACTTTTTCGCCGCGTTCCGTCAAAAGCCGGCTGGCGTTTGCGCGCTCGAAACTGTTCGGCGAAAGCAGTTCGTTCAGCAACGTTTTGTTATTCGCTTTAACTAGTTCAACTTTTTTGTTCAACGGCCGACCCTTCGCGGCCACGCGCCAGATGCGGCCGTGCTCGTGGTCGCGCCGCGGGTCGCGGAAATCCACTTCGCCGTGCTGGATGATCGGATTGCTCCAGTCGGCGATGTACAGCGCGCCATCGGGGCCCAGCTTCACGTCGATGGGCCGGAACGTGACATCGGTGGTGCGGAGCAGTTCGGGCATTTCCTTGGTGACGTAGCCGGCGCCTTGCTCGCTGATCTTGAAGTGAACGACGCGGTGCGCGCGAAAATCGCAGGTGATCACGTCGCCCTGCCAGTCGGGCGGGAATTGTTCGCTGTAAATAATTTCAACCGACGCGAACTTCGGATACGCGCCAGGGCTGACGCTGTGCAGAATCCGGCGGGCGCGCGCATAGGTGAAGTACATGCCGCCTGGCACGGCCCAGTTGATGCCCTCGCCGCCCGCGCCGTCCGTGAGGAGCGATTGGCCATAGGCGTCAAATTGATGACCCCACGCGTTAACCCAACCGCGGAAGACGGTGTCCATTTCCAGCGTGCTGGTGCGCAACGCCATGACGCCGCCGCTGCGCAGACGGAGCACGCCGTGCGGCGTTTCAGTCTCGGTGCGCGTGTAGATGGATTGATTCATCCAGAGCCGGCCGTCGTGGCCCCAGCGCAGGGTGTGCAGATTATGATGCGTGTCCTCGGTGCCGAAACCGCTGAGGACGGTGCGGCGCTGGTCGCCAACAAATTTCTTCGGATCGGTTTGTTTGAAGTGCAACAGCTCTGTGCTTTGCGCGACATAACAACCGCCGTCGCCGGGAATGACGCCCGTGGGAATCAACAAACCGTCGGCGAACACCGTCGCCTTGTCCGCGTGGCCGTGGCCATCGGGGTCTTCGAGCACGATGATTTTGTCATGCGCGGCCTGACCAGGTTCGACTTGCGGATAGACTTCCGAACTGGCCACCCAGAGCCGGCCCTGCGCGTCGAAATTCATCTGAATGGGTTTGGCGAGCAGCGGATTTTCGGCCCAGAGCGTGACCTCGAAGCCGTCAGCCACCGTAAACTCCGGCGTCGGTTGCGGCGTGTGTTTGGCGGCGGCAGGTTTGTCGAGCAACTTGGCTGGCTGCAACTCCGGGCCGGGTTTGAACTTTGAATCATTCAAATGCTTGCATAGCTCGCGAATTTTTCCCTCCTCAGTTTCAATGAGCGGATCAAACTTCGGCATCTCCACGGCGTTGCGGCCTTGCTCGGCTTTGCGGAAGCCGAAGATGTAAGCCATGTTCGCCGGGCGCGAACGGTGGAAGAAGAATTCGTTTTTGCGGAGGATGACTTGGCGCAGCGGTTCGGCCGCAGGGTTGGAATACCAATCTTTTGAGTCCACTCCTCCGCCAACTAAGGATCCATCAATCCAAGCGGCGGCACGTTTGTAGCCGGCGTCGTTTAAGTGGATATAATTATCGGTCAGTGGCTTATTGTCTCCCATGATTCTGTTGAAGAGTTGGACAAACCTGGCGTTGCGTTTCTCAGCCATGCCTTTGATTGCCTCCACGTAGAGTTTCAATTGCTCGTCGTGGCGGTCCATCTGCGCCGAAGTGCCAACACTCGTCGTTCCTTCTCCGTGTCCGATGGGCGACAGCAACACAAACCTCACGCCCGGCGAAATCTTCTCGATGGTATCGAGCAGGCGGTTGTAATCCTCCTTGAACTTTGGCAGGCCCGCTTCACCCGCAAATGACGCCGCCATGCCGTAGCCGACGAAGACCACGGTGGGCTTGGCCTCGGTGATTTGTTTTTGAAGCAGCATCCACGCTTCGCCGGGCGGTTCGGTGCCGGCCTGACCCAGACTGAGGCCGAGGCGTGATTCGCCATTCGGTACATCCGCGCTCCAACCGAGATTCCGGAAGGTGACGTTGCGATCCGGGAACCGCGTGGTGAGCATCAACTCGATCCAGCCGTAGTGCTGCTCGAGCTCGATCAAAGTGTCGCCGAGAAACACCACGCGATCACCGTCGCGCAATTCAAACGGCGCTCCCGGTTGGGGAGCCGGCGCCGCCGTTTTGGGTGCGGCGCTTTTTCGTTTCGCCGGCGGCGTCGCGGCGGCGGCCAGGTCGAGGCAGAGCAGGGCGGAAACGAGGGTCAACGATAATGCATTCATGTGTGTGCCGGTGTTCGGATCGGCAAAATAAACTGTGTCCACGCGTTCCATGCAAGCCGGGAAAACAGTTTTCGTATTGCTCTCCCCCGGAGTCCGCGTAGATTGGCGGCACGATGAATACCTTCCTGCAATTTGTGCGCGGAAGTTCGGATGGTCTCCCGCCAGACCAGAAGATTGCAGTCGTCGTCTTTTTCATGCTCCTCATGCTGGTGTTCATTCTGGCCATCGGGATTTTCTTTGTCTGGCTCGCCACCCGCCAAGCACGCGCCCGGCGGTTTGAAGGACTGGTCAGCCGCCGCATTGCGCGTGTCAGCATTGCGCCAGAACCACTGCGGTTTCAGACCGCGCTGTTCGATTCTCCCTGCCGTTGGCTCGCCATCCGCACCAACCAGCCCCTCGCCGTGCAGGCCGCGCTCAACTTGCACAATCCCACGACCTGTTCCTGGGAAGAAGGGCTGGCCGAGGTGCGCGAACACAAGCTGTTCATCTCCCCGCCCATTGGCGAATGGGTGCTGGTCGTCGGCCCGGGTCTGCCGGATCCCGCCGAGGATGTGGACCGTTGTTTTCATCTGCTCACGCGGTTGAGCCGCAAGCTGGGCGAGGTGCAGTTCTTCAGCCTGAATCGTGTCTTGCAGCATCATGCCTGGGCGCGCCTGGAGGCCGGTCACGTCGTGCGCGCGTATGCCTGGGCGGGGCAAACCCTGTGGAACCAGGGCGAAATGACCCGCGCGGAAAACGAACTCGTGATGCGCTGTTTCCACTACACGGAAACCGGCCAGCAGACGGACTTCAGCCGGCCGGCACCGGTGAGCTTCAACGCCGAAAAAGTTCCGCTGCTGGCCGCGCGCTGGAGCATTGACCCGACGCTCATTGACGAGCGGCAGTTCAAAACCAGCCGGGGCATCGCCGGCGATTTGTCCGAAACCAAACCCAACTAACCCCAACCCCGACAAACTATGTCCCTGGATTCCGCACTCGACGAATACCCCAAAGAGGTCAAGTTCAAGGACGGTTCATCCTGCCGGCTGCGCCCGCTTGAAACCACCGACGCGCAGGCGCTCAACAATTTCTTCCTTTCGCTGCCCGGCCAGGAATTGATGGTCATCAAACACCGTGTCACCGATTCCGCCGTCACCCGCGAATGGTGCGAAAAGATTGATCTGGGCCGCAACTTTCCGCTGCTCGCGTTTGCCGATGACAAGGTCACCGGTGTTTGCACGCTCCACCAGCAGCTCGGCGGTTGGCGTCGCCACATCGGGCGCGTCAGCGTGCATGTCCATCCCGGTTATCGCGGTCGCGGCCTTGCCCGGACGCTGGTGACCGAAGTCGTGGAGATTGCGCGCGCGTGCGGCCTGGAGAAGGTCGAGGCCGAGTTCATTGGCCGGCAGGAGGGCGCGATGAAAATGTTTGCCCTGCTCGGCTTCAGTCCGCTCGCCCGGCTGCCCGACTACGTCAAAGACATGCAGGCCATCACGCACGACTACGTGCTCACCGGCCTCGACCTCGTGACCGACGAGGAATACGCGGGAATGGGATAGTCAAAACACGGAATGCGAAGCGCGGAGCGAACTTTGGCGCGCTTGAAACCATTCCGCACCCCGCATTTCAAAATGTCTCCCGACACTTGCCCCAACTGCGGGGCCGACGTTCCGCGCCACGCCACAGCCTGCCCCGAATGCGGCTCGGACGAACGCACCGGCTGGTCGGAAAAAGCGCACGCCGAAAACCTCGGCCTCCCGGATGACGAATTTGATTACGACGAATTTGTCAAAGAAGAGTTCGGACCGGGTCGCGCCAAGCCTCGCGGCCTTCCTTGGTTTTGGTGGGTCGTGGCGGTGCTGGTCATCATGGCTTTTGTCTTCCTGCTCGTGCACTGACTTGCTTTACTTC
>JBKJSC010000005.1:0-4129 GCA_046593035.1 Limisphaerales bacterium
AATGGACGAAAGCAATCCCACCTGCAACAAAAGATTTGCCAAGCAGGGAATTCCTCAGACCCTGGAGGCCCGGCGCGCCTACCGGGAATTGATCGTTACCGCGCCCGGTCTCCGCGAGAGTATCAGCGGCGCGATTCTCTACGACGAGACGATTCGCCAGCAGAAGAAGGATGGCACTCCACTTCTCAAAGTTCTCAACGACGTGGGAATCATCCCGGGCATTAAAGTGGACGCCGGCGCGAAGGATTTGGCCGGTCATCCCGGCGAAAACATCACGGAAGGTCTGGACGGCTTGCGCGACCGCTTGGCGGAATATTTTCAGATGGGCGCACGATTTGCCAAGTGGCGTGCGGTGATTGCAGTGGGTGCTGGTATTCCTAGCCGAGGTTGCATCGAATCCAACGCTCACGCGCTGGCCCGCTATGCCGCGTTGTGTCAGGAAGCGGGACTGGTTCCGGTCGTCGAACCAGAAGTGCTCATGGACGGCGGGCATACCCTGAAGCGGTGCTGCGAGGTGACGGAGGAAGTATTGCGAACGGTTTTCAACCAGCTTTACACCCAACGGGTGATGCTGGAGGGAATGATCCTGAAGCCCAACATGGTGCTTCCTGGATTAATCTGTCCCCAGCAGGAAACCGTGGACGAGGCGGCCAATGCCACCGTGGAATGTCTTTTCCGATCCGTCCCCGCCGCGGTTGCGGGGATTGCGTTCCTGTCGGGTGGCCAATCCGCTGGGTTGGCTTCCGCCCGCCTGAACGCGATGAATTTTCGCTTCAAATCGCAACTGCCCTGGGCGTTGGCGTTTTCGTTTGCCCGCGCGATCCAGCAACCGGCCTTGGAGATTTGGCGCGGCGTGGAAGCAAATGTGCCAGCGGCACAGAAAGCTCTGGTTCATCGAGCCAGTTGCAATCGCGCCGCGCGTCGCGGCGAATATAACTCCACGATGGAACGGCCTGGCGCCTGAACATGGCGCAGTTCGTTTTTCATTTAACCTTGATGGTGAATCAATGACTTCCCGCCAATCTCGTAAGCATCGAATTAGTCTTGCCCCATTTTTGTTTCTACTTGCGGGAGTGATCGCAGTGTGGCTGCTCTACTGGCTGGCGGTTATTCTCTTTCCTTTCCAAGGCGACTTCTGGGACGCGCGGGGGAAGTTTGGAGACATGTTTGGTGCCTTCAATGCCCTATTTACCGCCGGCGCTTTTGCCGCGCTCGTTTATGGGATTCGTTTGGAGTATAAAGCATTTCGGCGGCAAGAATTACACTCAGCCCTTTCCGCTCAGCTCGATACCCTCGTCCAGCTCTGCGCGATGCCTGAGGAACAACGAGCGCCGGTGTGGCGCGCTATCATTGGCGCTCGGGGAGGCCCTGGTGAAGATTTCCCGATTGAGCGAGCCATTGCGATGCAGATTGACTATATGGACCGTCTGATGGCGGGCGAGGATCTGGATTTCGTTCCCACATATGGCCGTCCACCGAATGCCTAACGAAGAAAGATAGCTTTGACCGGCGGAGCGCAGCGAAGGAGCGTCAAAGCTATCAAGGGTTGAACGAGCCCGGTGGATTTATCGACCGCCTCCCCCTTTGCATTTTCCTTTTCCAGCCGGTCTGCGATCCAGACCGTCCGCCACCCACAAGACGCGTTTATGGACTGGTGGATGGGGGTGCTGAGGCGGGGGGGAAGCCCCCATTGGAACAGTTGCGGCGGTGCGTTAACTTGCCGCCATGAATACAATCCTCCTCCTCCTTGTTCTGCTTCTCTTGTTCGGTGGCGGCGGTTTTTATCTTGGTGGTCCCGCCATTGGTGGAGGAAGCGTTGGCTTCATTCTGGTGGTGTGTCTGTTCATTTACTTGGTGGGTGGTTTCCGCAAGAGAGTGTAACCAGACCGTGGTTGAAAGCCGTGAGGCTACCTCCTGCCGGTTGCCGAAATCGCCCAGGCCTTATCGGCAATGGCACACAAACCTCTGGCTGTGCCAGTCTCAACCGCCTCATAGCCAGCGGCCAGGCGGCTCAGAGCATTCACCCTTGATACCATCATTCATTTCCAAAGGAGACGCAGACGATGATTACTGACACTGACCTTTACCTGCTTGCCCAAATCAATTCCGGCCTGCGCAGCGACATGCAGAAGCTCCACGAACTGGACGCTTCAATCCAGCAACTGATCGACGAGACCAAGGCATTTCCGGGCGCGGCTTCTCACGTCGCTTGCGTCGATGGGAAGACTGTGGCCGCCAGTCTCAGTGCGATCCGCCAGCACACCCAACTAATTGATGAGTCGCTGGCGAGCGACTCGGGCGACCCGAGGAAGAATTGGAAAACGATCATGCAGCACGGCACGCAAGTGGAGGCTGCGTTAGTGCGCCTGCGGGACTCTGCGGGAGCGACGCTACCCGCCGACCGCCGGCAACACTGGAATGACTTGTGGCGGACGATCTTCCTTCAGTTGGCAACGATCCATGCCCAGGCTGCGATGGCCCAAGCCAGGGCGGAGATGCGAGAGCATTATGGACCGGCCAAGGCCGACGGGATGGCTCAGGAAGTCCTCCGTCACCTCCCGAAGAACTCGAATCTGGCGGAAGCCACACGCTACGCCGAGGAGTATCGAAAGGCGTTTGTTGAGTACGAGAATAACAAAGAAAGCTTCGACGGCTTCTTTGGAATCGTTAAGGCGCTCTTGCTGATTCAGACGGAAACCCCGGATTCGGTGGCACGCCGTCGAATGGGGCAGTCCGGCGTGTTCAATCCATGAGAAACGCCTCCGAAGTCCTTATCGAAAGCCTTATTGCGGCCGGCGTGAAGCGGGTGTACGGGATCGCGGGTGACTCACTGAACGGAGTCACCGAGGCCATTCGGAAGTCCGGCCAAATCGAATGGGTCCACGTGCGACATGAGGAGGTGGCGGCTTTCGCTGCGGAGACCCCACCTCAGTATGGGCCAAATCCCGGGTTTCGCGCTCAACATGGCAAAATCCGTCCTGAACGGTCGTGGAAACGAAATCGCCGATTTTGCCAAGACGGTGCTGTTCCGCTGAACGAAGATAAAGTGACACCGAAGCCACGGTCGCGAGGCGGCTTGCTCGGGTTGCCGTGTAAGCGGCGTGGAGCGAGCCCTCTTTAAGTCGTAGATCTGTCCGTTTCAACCGCTCCATAGCCAGCGGGTATGGGCGCGATGCGAACAAGGTATTGGCTCATCCACTCTCCGCGAACGAGGGTGTCGGCGATGAATTCCACGCTGCACGCCACAACCTCCGCACGGACGTTCAAGCGCAAAATCCCATCATAGAACTTCGCGAACCAAACCATCAGACCACCAACCAACGATACCATTATGAACCGTCGAGAAATGTTGATTACCCTGGGAGCCACCGCCGCGTCGCTCGCCGCCATCACCACCACGTCAGCCGCCGAACACGGCGGCCATTTATCTGTCCACGCCGAGCATTTGACAAAGTGCGCCAAAGTCTGCTCTGACTGTCAGCTCGAGTGCGATTCGTGCTTCACGCACTGCCTGAAGTTGCTGGCCGATGGCAAGAAGGATCATGCCAAGACAGCGCAGCTCTGCGCCGACTGCGCGGAGTGCTGCCACACATGCGCGACCCTGTGTGCGCGACAGAGCACCCTCGCCCGCCCCATGCTGGAGTGCTGCGCGAAGTGCTGCGACGACTGCGCTGCGGCGTGCGAGAAGCTCCCGGATGACAAGCACATGGCCGCCTGCGCCAAGTCGTGCCGAGACTGCGCCAAAGAGTGCCGCGAGATGCTCAAGCACCTCGGCAAGTGACTCTCGCCGGATTAGGCTGGCTGACAATCATTCTGTTCCTCCTGCTTTTGCAACCCAGAACTTAAACGGCGAAACCCCATACGTGGCTGTTCCATTTGGTCGCCACCGCACCATTCAATAAATCCCAGGAACATGAACAACCCCGTCTATAAACTCATTGAACTCACCGGCACCTCCACTGATTCCATTGAGGATGCCGTGGACAAGGCCATCAAACGTGCCCACCAGACTATCAAGAACCTCGGCTGGTTCCAGGTGGTCGAAACGCGCGGCAACATCAACAAAGGGAAGGTGCAGCACTGGCAGGTGACCATCAAGGTCGGCTTTACGGTGGAGGATTGAATGCAG
>JBKJSC010000016.1:0-6111 GCA_046593035.1 Limisphaerales bacterium
CGCAAAGTCGTCGCGGACGGACTGATGCCGCCCTGGTTCGCCGAGCCCACGCACGGTGCCGCCTCGCCCTGGGCCAACGACCGGACGCTTCCGGCGGAAGATAAGCGCGACCTGCTCGCCTGGCTGGCGGGCGGAAAAAAGGAAGGCAACCCCGCCGACGCTCCGCTGCCGCGTGTCTTTCCCAAGGAGTGGGAAATCGGCAAGCCGGACGCCATCGTGCAGATTCCCGAACCCCTCGCGGTGCAAGCCACCGGCAAGATGCCGTATCGAAATGTCTTCGTGGAAACGAAATTTGCCGAAGACCGTTGGGTGCGCGCGATCGAAGTGCGCCCCACTGCCCGCGAGGTGGTGCATCATGTGCTCGTGTTTGTCACTCCCCCGGACAAACTCGAGCAAGCACGCAAAGGCAAAGGCGGGGACGAAGGCGGCGGTTTCTTCGCCGTGTATGTGCCGGGCAATAACGTCGTCAATTTCCCGGAAGGCTTCGCGAAATTGATTCCCGCCGGGGCGGCGTTGCACTTCCAGATTCATTATACGCCCAATGGCACGGCCACGCATGACCAAACACGCGTCGGTCTCATCTTTTCCAAAGCACCGCCGCGCTATGAAGTGCGCGTCGCGGCAGTCGCGGCGCAACTGAGCATCCCGCCCGGCGCGTCTAACTACGTTGTCCGCGGGGCCATCCCCGTTCCCTTCGACGCCAAACTCCTGTCCTTCATGCCGCACATGCACGTGCGCGGCAAAGCGTATCGTTACGAGCTGGAGTTGCCCGACAAAGAGAGAAGAACGCTGCTGGAAGTGCCGCGCTATGATTTCAACTGGCAGCTTCAATATCGCCTGGCGGTACCGGTGGACGCGCCGGCGGGCAGCCAGTTGCTCGGTACCGCCTGGTATGACAATAGCACCAACAATCCCGCCAACCCCGACCCGACCCGCCTGGTCAAATGGGGTGCCCAGACCGACGAGGAAATGATGCTCGGCTATTTCGACTATTATGTGCCCAGCATCACGCCGAGCGGCAAAGAACCGTCGCTGCTCGAAATGGCGCTGCGCGACGGTGGCCTGGTGTTTAACCACCTCGACAAGAATCATGATGGCAAAATCACCATCGACGAATCACCCACGCCCCAAGCATTTCACGAGGCCGACACCAACGGCGACGGCGTGGTGACGCGCGAGGAGTTCAAGGTGTATTGGCAGCGCAAACAAGCAGAGAAAAAACCTTGAGAACAAACTGCCTATTCATACCCCTGCTCGCCTGCCGCGGTTGGTTCGCGGGCGGTTCCCGACCACTGTTGCAGCACCTTTTGACTTCATCAACCAACGTGTAAATGTTGCCCGAATCCAATTGAGTCACTGAAAGGTGGCTCGAATCCAAGTCACATCGCAGTCAACCATAAAACTAAAGAGACATCACCTATGAACGTAAAAACATTACTAATCCTAACGGGAATTGCCGTGCTCTGCCCGCACCGCGCCGCTTCCGCGGAACCGCAGACCCGCCCGGAATGGGATCAGCAGAAGGCAACTGCAATGGTGCAGAAAATCATCGCAACCGAAGAGAAGCAAGGTCAGCCGTGGGATAAGATCGCCTGGATGACCAATGTGAGCGCGGCCGTTGCTCGCGCACAAAAAGAGGCCAAGCCGATTTTCCTCTATTTTTCCGTCGTCAAGGGTGGTCCTGCCGCCGCACCGTGCTGACCCGGCGGTCGTTTGATGAGGGCGGTCGCCCTCGCTGATAAAGCGGTGCAGGAGAACGTGGCGAAATCGTTCATTCCACTCAAGCTGGTCATCACCCCGCGCAGCCCGGCCTTCCCGCTCGACTGGCCAGCGATGGCTGGCTGGAGATTTGCGTATAAGTTGGGGGACGGTGATGGATTCACGGGTTGCTCGGTGGTCAGCCCCGACCTGCAACTCGAATACGGCAACACGGGCTCGGCGTTTATCTGGGAGATGTTCGACTCCACGGCCTACGATGCGCAAAAATTTAATGCGATGCTCGACCGCGCGGCCAAGCGTGCTGCCCGCGAACGGGAGATTCGCGCGGACACGACGTTGAGCGGACCGGAGCTGGAACGGCAACTGGCGAGTTTCCGCGACGAAGTGCGACAGGCTGTGCCGAAAGAAGGCCCTTTTCGCCTACCTCCAAAAGGGTTCACCGTCCAAGGCGCAATTGATTTGTTCACGCTCACAGGTGATTACCCACCGAAAGCAAAATAGATCGAGGCGAGGGTAGTGCTCGGCACAGAAATCGTAATGTACCGCAACGAAAACTACCATCGATGAATCACCCAAGCCCGAAGCCTTTCACGAAGCCGACACAGGCTCCAAGGAGGTTTGACGTTCCTCCGCTGCGCTCCGTCGGTCAATGCTATCTTTGTTTGGCCGGTTGTTTCATAGGAGCTTGGGTGGCCTTGGCGGTTTCCGCGAGCGGCAGCTACTTGGCGTGGGTCGGTGATTCCCCAAGTGACGCGACCTCCATCACCATTACCGCCATCTCATTCGTCGTTTGTTCCCCGTAAGTAACCCGCCGGGGCGGGTCGCTCGGATTGCGCGGGTTTTTAGCCGAGTTGTCGTAGGTCCATTCCACATTGATGCGCGTCCCTTTGGGCAGCCTTAGCGGGTGAGCGAACTGGTAGTAGGTCTGCCAGTTGAAGTCCCAATCCTTGATCGATAAGAGCGGTACGGTTTTGCCACCCGGTAGCGTTGCCTGGGCGCTCACGGTCTTTCCCAGCAAGTGCATGTGCGGGAACTCGCCGATCACGACAAGGTCATACGGCAGTATCATGCTTTGCGTGATGTGGTGGTCGCCATCCCCGGCCTCGATGTCAACCGCCTTGTTGAGGATCGTCAGGGTCGTGATCCGTGTGCGCGGCGGATGGTCGGTAAAGTAAAAGCCGATCGACGACTGCTCAACCTCCGGCTTGCCGCTGGGGTGCAGGTGAAGCTGTAACACCAATTGAGCATCGGTGGGCCAAGGGAGCGACAAGTCTGAGGGCAGCGAAACCGGATCCTTTCCGGGCGCCCAGATGCCGACCGACCCGGGCAGGACGGTCCCCAGCGGACTGAGCCCGCTCTCCACACCGCCCCCGCGATCAGTCAGACGAGCTGTCCCTGTCACAGTGCTCAATACGGCATGATGAACCACGCGGCGGTTGCCCGGCCGATACTCCACCCCTTTCAAGTATTTGCCTGCCGGAAACTTGATGGGGACGACGAAATTCCGGTAAAGGTCCGGCCCTTCGGCGGGGACTGTGAAAGGTTTCGGCATCATGACAACGAGGTCGGGTGGCCCCAGTTGCCAGCCGTCAATGAATTGGGGCGGCTGGGGGAGGTCTGCGGCGTTCCCCTCGCTAGCCCCGCCTTCCGCCCACCGTTTGATGACGTCAAGCTGCTTGTCGCTGAGATAGCGGGCACCGATGAAGTCTACCGTTGGCTCCGCTTTCCAAGGCGGCATGTAGCGCGAACGGGTGACGCGGACGATTTGGGCCACCCTTTTTTTTGCGTCGGAATAGGTCAGGAGCGGAAACGGCGCTACCTCCCCAGGCCGGTGGCACGACGAGCAGCGTGCGAACAGGATCGGCGCCACGTCCTTGTTGAATGTCGGAACGGACTCACTCCCAAACGCCGGGCCAGCGAAGAGCGGCACGATACCGACAACGAGCAACAGGCGGTGCGAGAACATCCAACGAATCTCTGAGGTGAGGAAAAGCATTCGGAATGGGTTGACGGGGGATTACTTGTTACCGAAGGGAAAGTCGATGAAGCAGCCGACCGCCTTCGTGTGGGCCACCGGGACGGGCTTCCCGGCGAGCACATTATCGAGAGCGTCCTTCAGGTCGTGAGTGGTCGGCCGGGGCCGCGGCTTGCCGAAGTCAGCGTAGAGGTTGTCGATCCGTCCCCGGTAGACGAGATTTCCCTTTGGGGAGAGGACGGCGGCTTCGGGCTTGATCGTGGCCCCGACCCGACGAGCTAGTTTCAACTCCGGGTCAAGGATCGCCGGGCACGTGTAGCCGAACTCTTTGGCATGTTTGCGGGCGGCGTCCTTCGTGATCCCGGCGTCGGCATAGACGATGCAAAAGGCGACTTGCTTCGGTGTATATTCCTTGCACAGCCGCACGACCTCCGGGGCGTAGCGATTGGAGATCGGGCAGTCGTAACCGGTGAAGATCAGGACGACGGCCTGGCAATCGCCCGGGCCGGGCAGGCGGTACTTGTCCGCCAGCACGTCCACGAACTCATCGTTCATCGGCTTTTCGGCGCCCTCCAGCGGTTGAGGCGGAGCGGAGCCGAGAACCCCGGCGAGCAGAAACAAGGTGATCGCCATACTTCGAAACAGATTCATGGGGTTACCTCGGATTTTCGAATTGTAGAGGCGGAATCGCGGCTCGCCGATAATACCGCGCTGGCGAAGAAATGGTTTCAATGGGATCGGTGATGGACGATTCAGATAGGGAAAAGCCATATCAACGCCGCAGGCGCATCAGCTTCCCGGCTCCGCCTGGCAGACGAAGATTCAGGTGCGGACTGGACGCAGGCCCCCATGCCCCTGCGGTCGCATCGAAGACTTCCAGCGAAGAGACAGCATTCAATCCAATGGTTTGTTCGGTCGTATAATCGAGATTTACCACGAACACATGCGTAGGCACGCTCGCTCCTGCTCCAGCAGCGCCAAAGGAACTGAGTAAGACGCCTCGCACCCGCGCGTTGGGCTTGTATTCCATCGCCGGAACGGGTGGGTCGAGTTTTAGGGCAAAATCTGGCGGCAGAGGCACTGCCCCGGGAGGCTGCATTCCGGCGTGAAAAACGCCCAGCGATTTTAGCGGCTGGAGCTCTTTCGCAATCGCTACGAACTCGCGATTGAGTGTCTTGAGCGCGTGATAGAGCGGAGTTGGGGTTCCATCCGCCATGGCCATTCCACCCAGATGCCCCGGGAAAGAGTAAACGTAATAGGAAATGCCCTGCGCGCCGTAAGCCAGCGTCGTGTAAACCAGGTAGCGCATTTCGTCACCATTGGGCACCCGCGAAGTGTTCGGAACGGACGCTTGACCGGGATGCCAGGAACTTGCCTGAACGACATTCAAAAAAGGCAAGCCGGTGGCCAGCCCCTTTTGACGAACGAGCGCAAGGTTCAGGAAATAGCCACCCGTATCGCCATCGTTCTTGAACTGATACTGATCGTAACTAAGCAGATTTGGCCGAACAATTTCAACGAACTGTCGCAAGTAATCATTGTAAGCCTCCACCATGTGGCCGGTGGTGCCCAGTTGTGCATTCGGGGCGCCCGCGGGAAGGAGATTGATGTAAGCCAGATGAGCCGGATCGCGTTCGCGCAGATAAGCGACCAGCTTCCCCCACGCGGGAAAAGCGGCCGCGCTCGGCTCGTCGTTGAGGTAATAGGCGTAGAGCGCCGGGTGCTGGCGCACGCGGGCAACTAACGCATCAAGTGCGGCCCGCTGCTCTGCTTTGTCGAGCGAGGCTGGCGTCAGAAGCGGGTCCGTCAGTTGGCCGCGCAGACCGTGACGCGGAAGAACCTCGAGCTCCTTCTCGCGGCACCACACAAGATTCCAGCCACCCTCAGCCATTTGTCTCGCAGCAGCATCGTTGAGCTCCGATCCATTTGGAAACCCCGGTCCGGCCCAGTATGTGACGATCGGAACCCCAAGGTGCCAGGGGCGCACGATGGCTGCACCCGCGGCATGACTCGGGTGGGCGAACGTGGTGGCGGCGACAAGAAGGGCGAAGGAAACCACTGATAGGAATTTGCTTTTGACGCTCCGCGCGGAGCCGGAGAATTGCTTTTCCAGCGGGTTCATTAACGGCGAAAGTACGCTTTTTTTTGCCGGAGACAAGCTCCCTATTTCAGATTTGTTTGGCGCGTGAGCTGATCCGCTTGAGTTTTCGGGCCGAAGCCCGCGACCGAACACGGTTGTTGACCACAAGCCCGAAGCCTTTCACGAAGCCGACACAAACGGCGACCGCATGATCACTTGTGAAGAGTTCAAGACGTTTTGGCAGCGCAAAAAGTAGACAAGCGCTAGAGCCTGTCATGGACTTGGCGTGAGAATTGTCTGTACATTGTAAATACGATCCGGCAATAAGCTCGGGATG
>JBKJSC010000083.1:0-13959 GCA_046593035.1 Limisphaerales bacterium
CGGAACTGCCCAAGCGCCTCGCGACCGGCACACTGTCCCTCTACTGCGGCTTTGATCCCACCGCCGACAGCCTGCACGTCGGCAACCTCGTTCCCCTGCTCGCGTTGCGCCGTTTCCAACTCCTCGGTCATCACCCGATCGCCGTGGCCGGCGGCGCGACCGGTTCCATTGGCGATCCGAGCGGCAAGACCGTCGAGCGGCAATTGCTCACGCGGGAAGTGCTCGACCACAACATCGCCTGCGTGCAACAGCAGTTGCGCCAGTTGCTCGACTTCGACACGCAAGCGAATCCCGCGCGCCTCGTGGACAACGCGAGTTGGACCGCAAACGTGAGCTTCCTCGATTTCCTGCGCGACATTGGAAAACATTTTTCCGTGAACATGATGGTCGCCAAGGAAAGCGTGCGCGCCCGCATGGAAGACCGCGAGGTGGGCATCAGCTACACGGAGTTCAGCTACATGCTGCTGCAGGCTTTTGATTCCTATATCCTCCGCCGAGATTACAACTGCGAACTCCAGATCGGCGGCAGCGACCAATGGGGCAACATCACGGCGGGCACGGATTTGATCCGAAAAAAACTCGGCCACCACGCCTTCGGCCTCACGCTCCCGCTCATCACCAACGCCGACGGCTCGAAATTCGGCAAGACCGAGGCCGGCGCCATCTGGCTCGATCCGAACAGGACAAGTGTCTATAAATTCTACCAGTTCTGGATTCGCACGGATGACCGTGATGTCACGCGCTACCTGAATTTCTTCACCTTTCTCGACCAGCCAACGATCAAAGAACTTGATGCGCAGCCAAAAGAATCACGCGCCGCGCATAAGGCATTGGCCAAAGCCGTCACGGATTTGGTGCATGGCGAAGCCGCCACTCACGAGGCGCAGCGGGCCAGCGAAATTCTTTTTGGTGGCGAATTGACCGGGATTTCCGAAAACACTTTCAACGACATCGTGGGCGAAGTTCCGACCAAGGAAATCGAGAAATCGAAACTGGCTGGTGCCGGTTGCTCGCTGGTTGATCTGCTCGTCCATGGCGGACTCTCCAACTCAAAAGGCCAGGCACGAAAAGACATCGAGGGCGGTGGTGTGTATTTGAACAACGTGCGCGAAGCCAGCGCTCTGCGTGCCGTCACTGCGAACGATCTGCTCTTCGGCAAATATCTCCTGTTCCGCAAAGGCAAACGAAACTACGTGGTCGTCACCGCGAAGTGACAAACACCCTCCAAGAAGAAGGGACGACGTGAGGAGTCTCTGACCTCCCTACGACGCCAAAAAGCGCGTAACAGGAAGTCAGTTCGTCACTCTTCGTCTGGGGTTACCTTGTCAGCTTCAAGTCCCTTCAAAAGCTTCGGTGCAACCTCAAAGAAATCCCCACAGAGCTTTATCGCAGCATTACAAGTAGGCTCAATATCCTCATCCATAAGATAGGGCCACTCAGTCTGACTGGATATCCCAAGCTTGGAATTGAAAGAAAGAAGGAACCCCATTACCATCGCCACTTCTTTGCCTTGATATTTAATCGTCTGATCACTTACGACATTTTGGCGATAATTAAGGAGCGTTTCACTGCGGCCAAAATCAAAACGAGTGTTAACGGTCCACCCGGAGCGTCTCATTTTGAATCTCAGATCTGGCTCCTCATCCACACATGCCAATCCTATACACTCATCCCCAAAGGCTGCCTTAAACTGCGCCGTCATGACTTTCCGAAGCTTCCGCTTGCTCGCGAATCTAATTTTTTCTCCTGCCATTCTCCTCGCCTCAATTTCCGCATCCAGGCCCGCTGGAATAAGACGGAATCCATCACACCGAGAACGCAGCAACTCTTCTTCAGTTGAGCAGCTTTCACCCAAGGCTTGGACCGCTTCCGCGTGGAACCTTTTGAGAAGGCTGTGAGCTAAATTTAACTGTCCACTTTTAGCGAGCTGCTGCATGAATTGATAAGTCTTCCAGGTTGATCCGGCTTTGAATAAGCGCAGAGTGGGAAACGATTCTTCAATCTCCCTCTCAAATTCTGAGGTGGCCCAAAGATAATATCGGAGATCGAATTCCTTTTTCGCTGCTGTGAATTTCATCGCGGTGGCCGTTTGATTGTTAGAAATGCAGGAAAGCTCCCGGACAGATTCATTTCCGCTTTTTCGCCAGTTCCTTCCGCAACGCCGCCAGCGACCGCGTGTTGATCACATCCTCTTTCGTCAGCCAGCCTTTGCGCGCAATTCCGGCGCCGAGCCGCAGGAAACCCGCGTGCTCGTTCCGGTGCGCGTCGCAGTTGATGACGCATTTCACGCCCTTGCCCTTCGCGTATTGCCAGAGCCGCCAGTCCATGTCGAACCGCCACGGATTGGCGTTCAACTCGATCCACGTGCCGGTCGCCGCACACGCGTCGATGACGGCGTGCTGGTTGACGGGATAGGCCTCGCGCTCGAGCAGCAACCGGCCCGTAAGATGGCCCAGCATGTGGACGAACGGATTCTCCGCCGCGCGAATCAGTCGCTTGGTGTTGTCCGCCTCGTCGCTGCCGGCCACGTGCAGACTGGCCACGACCACTTCTAGTTCCGCCAGCAGGTCGTCCTCGAAATCAAGTCGCTCCTTCAAGATGTCCACCTCCGTGCCGGTGAGCAGGCGGAAGTCGCTGCCTTCATCGGCGTAGGACTTGTTCACTTCGGCGACGGCCTGTAGCTGTTTCCGCAGGCGTAACGGGTCGAGGCCATTAGCTTGAAAACTCGCGCGGGAGTGATCGGTGATGGCCCAATATTCGCAGCCCAACTCCTGCGCGTGCGCGGCGACGGCCTCCAGCGTTTCGCGGCCATCGCTCCAAGTCGAGTGATTGTGCAGTGAGCCGCGCAGATCAGTCCATTCGAGCAGGCGGGGCAGGGCATCCTTTTCGCCAGCGGCAAACTCGCCGTGGTCTTCGCGGAGTTCCGGCGCGATGTACGGCAGGTCCAACGTTTTGAAAATGTCCTCTTCCGTTTCACACGGGACGAGCAGTTTGGGGTCGCGGGTTTCCTCCTTGGATTTGAACAGGCCGTATTCATTCAACCGCAGGCCGTGCTGGATCGCGCGCTGGCGCATCACGATGTTGTGCTCCTTGCTGCCGGTGAAATACGCCAGTGCAAAGGGATACTCCGAATCGCTCACCACCCGCAGGTCGGCCTGAATGCCGCCCTCCACGATGACACTCGCCTTGGTCTCGCCCTTCGCGCTCACGCTCAACACGCCCAGTTGGCTCGTGAAGTAGTCGATGACACTCGCGGGATTCTTCGACGAAACGAGGAAGTCGATGTCGCCAATGGTTTCCTTCCACCGCCGCAAACTGCCCGCCGTGCTGCACCGGATCACATCCGGATGCCCGCGCAGACTTTCCAGAATCGGCTCGGCCACCGTCAACGCCTTGCTCAGGTGATGTTTGCTCGCGTAGGTGCGGTTGAAGGTGATGCCTTCCAGAATCTTGCTCTGCGTCTTTTCGCCGAAGCCATCAAGCGTCGCGACTTTCCCGTCCTTGCACGCGGCTTCCAGCTTCTCGATCGTGTCCACGTCCAGCTCATCGTGGAGCTTCTTCACCTTCTTGGGGCCGAGGCCGGGAATGTGGAGCATGTCGAGGAGACCGGCGGGAACGGACGCTTTCAATTCTTCGTAATATGGCAGCTTGCCGGTAGTGACGAGCGTGGTGATCTTGTCCTGAAGGGCGTCGCCAAAGCCCTTTAACTCACCCAGGCGTTTTTCCGCCACAAGCTTGTCGAGCGGTTCGGCGAGGGTCTCCAGCGTGCGTGCGGCGTTGGCGTAGGCGCGCGTCTTGAACGGATTCTCGCCCTTCAACTCCAGCAGTGTGCCGATCTCAGAAAGGATTTCGGCGACTTGATCTTTGTGCATGGCGCGCAGCCTAAGATGAATCAGGAAGGCAGGAAAGCAGGAAACGAAACCCGGTGTTGATCCAGACCGAAATTCGCTTCCTCCTTTACTGCTTTCCTTATTGAAGCCTTCCGGTTGAAAATCGGACGTGATTCAACGAAAGCAATGGCCGGTCGCTTTGACCATCGCCGGCTCCGACAGCGGCGGTGGCGCGGGGATTCAGGCGGATTTGAAAACCTTCGCCGCGCTGGGTGTGCATGGCGTGAGCGCGATCACTTGCCTCACCGCGCAAAATCCGAAAAGTATCTGTGGCATCCAACTTGCCGAACCCAAAATCGTCCGCCAGCAATTGGAAGCTGTCCTCGCGGAATTGCGCCCGGCAGCGGCTAAGACTGGGATGCTTTGCTCCGCCGAAATCATTCGCGTGGTGGCGAAGTTTTTTCAAGACGGCAAACGCCCGCCGTTGATCGTCGATCCGGTGATGGTGGCGACGAGCGGGGCGCGACTGCTTGCAACGGCAGCAGTCAAAGTCCTGCAACGGGAGCTGCTCCCTTTGACCACATTGGTTACACCGAACTTGGATGAAGCCGGCATCCTCGTCGGGAAACGATTGAGCACAGTCGAGGATTTGCGTGGCGCGGCGCGGGAAATAAATGCGCGGTTTGGTTGCGCCGCGCTCGTCAAAGGTGGGCACTTGCCGGGAATGCGCGAGGCCGTGGATATTTTCTACGACGGCGAGACGGAGTTGCTACTCGTTGCGCCGTTCATCCGCAGGATGAAAACCCACGGCACCGGCTGCACTTACTCCGCTGCGATCACGGGCTATCTGGCGCTTGGCTGCGAGCTGACCGAGGCCGTGCAACTGGCCAAAGAATACATTACGCAAGCCATCGCTCGGAGCACGAACGTGGCGGGGCACACGGTGCTCAACCATTTCTGGCAACGTGAACTCTCGCGCGGAAAATAAAAAAGGCGGCGGACACCTGCCCGCCGCCGCTGAAAGGAACTTGGTTTACTTGCTGGGTTTGTAGTCGCGCACGAAATCAATGGACTTCTTTACATCCGGCACCGAGTTGTCCCAGTTGTATTCGTACTCAACGGAAATGTGGCCTTGAAAATTCTGCTGCTTCAACTCGTCCAGGCAACGCTTGATGTCGCCCACGCCTTCGCCGTAGGGCACGTCGTGTGCAGCGGGACCGAAGTCGGTTTTGTCCTTCATGTGACTGCTGATGACGCGGCCTTTCAGCGCCCGCAGACAATACACGGGGTTCAGCCCGGAGGTCTGCCAGTGGCCGGTATCGGCGCAGGCACCAATGCGCGGGTCGCGATCCTTGACCACGGAAAGGATGTAGTAAGGATCCCAGACTTTGTAGTTCGGATTGTTGGGCTGGCGACCGTGTTCATGGAAGCCAACGCGAATGTCGAACTCCTTCACGAGGATTTCAATCGTGTCAATCGCATCCACTGATTCGGTGGTGACGGCGTAGAGTTCCAGTTTCTTGGCGAACTCAAAAATCTTCCGAGCGATCGCGACATCGTTGGGAATGCCCACGACCCCGTAGTTGACGGCGCGGAGCTTGTGCTTGGCGAGTTTCTCCTTCACGCGTTGGATGGTCTCGTCCGACGCGTTATGATCCCATTTGAGGTCTGGCTCTTCCTTCGTGAGCTTCTGGCCGGGAAAGAACTCGATGGTCTTGCCGCCTGCTTCGGCGGTCTTCTCAATCGCTTCGAACAGGGAGAACCGGTTGAAGGTGTACGCCTGGCAGCCAATGGCGAAGCCGTTTATCTTGTATTCGTCGGGAATGGGTGCCGCGCCGAACACATTACTCGCACCGAGCAGAACCGCCGTCACTAATCCGAACCGGTAACTTATTTTTTGGTTTGAAGACATAATCTATTTGCAGTTGATCAGCGTGATTTGTTCGCGCTGAAGTGAATTTGACTGGGCCGATAGCAAACCCAAAGCGCCAAGCTGTCAAAGCAAAAACACGCCAGAGCTACGGCACGGCAATTCGCAGCGCCTTCGGGTAGAGCGAAAACGTCACCGGCAGCGCGCCCACCACGTCGCCTTCCAACTCAAACTGTGCGTGTGTGGTGCTGCTCAAGGTCAATTGGCCGGTCTGAAAATACTGCATATCGGACGGCACTGGCGCGCGATGCGTCAACAGTCCCAGACCATAGCGAATTACGGTGAACCAATTGACACGCGGGAAAACGCACACGTCCAGCAAGCCGTCGGCCGGGTGCGCCGAATGAAAGACCGGCAGCTTGCCGCCATAAAACCGACCGTTGCCGACCAGCACCAACTGGCCAACCGCAGACTGGCCGCCGCCGGAAAAATGGATTTCCGGATGCGGCCCGCGCATCGCCTTCATGCCGGCGACGATGTAGGCCAGTTGCGCAATTTTTTTCTTCAACCCCCAGTCGACCAGTTCGATGGCGCGTGCGTCCAGTCCGGCCCCGGCCATCTGCGCGAAGTAACGGCGCTCCGGTTTCCCGTTCATCATGAATTCCGCTGTCGGCAAATCAATCCGCTGCTCGTTGCCCCGGCGAATGGCCGCCCACGCCTGCGGGAGGCCGAGCGGGAGGCCGTGCTCTTTCGCGAAGACGTTCACCGTGCCGAGCGGCAGCACGCCAAGTCGCGCGCGCGCAAAGCCGTCCGGCGCGTTGCCCAGGCCGTTGAGCACCTCGTTCACCGTGCCGTCGCCGCCGGCGGCCACGATGGTATCAAACCCTTCGTCCACGGCTTCGGCGGCGAGCCGGCTTCCGTCTCCGGCGGCTTGCGTCGGCTTCAGTTCGCATTCCGCACCGATGGCGTCGAGTTCGCGGCGAAACCGCCGCGCCTTGTCGCCCCGGGCGGTCGGATTGAAAATGACGCATGAGCGCATGGTTCTATAAGCCACAGATGAAACACGGTTGAAACACGGATGTGGTCTCAAACCTTGGAGCAGTCGACGATCTCTTCCAAAATCCGTGTTTCATTCGTGTTCAATCCGTGGCTATTTTTTCACCGCCAGCTCCAAAATCCTTCCCGGCATTTGCGGCAGCCCGCTCTTGAAGTCGAGCGGGCGCGTGTATTCCGCGATGAGCAAGCGCCCTGGCCCGGCGTGAGTGATGTCAAGGGGCCGCGCGAGCGGGGCAATCGCTGTTTTCACCGTCACTTCGTAGCCGCCGTCGGACTTTTTCATTAGCCGCGCCTGGAGCAGGTCGAAGCCCACGTCTTTCGGTTTCTTCAGCAGGTTGCCAAAGCGCGTGATGAGGAATGTCCCGCTCCAGCCTTCCGGAAAATCTTTGCCGAGAAACACGATGCCCGCCGGTGACGAATGCGGCTCGAAGGTGTACATCGGCTGGCCGGGCGAACCGCCGCCGTCCGGGCCGAGATTCGCCACCGGCCGGGTGAACCGCTGTCCCGCCGGTGCGTCGGGCGTGTGCGGATACGGCTTCTGGCTGGAATCGGCGAACTGAAACGGAAAGCCGTAGTGACGGCCCTTTTCGATGACGTTCAATTCCTCCGGCATATCGTAGTCCGGGCCGTTCTCGGTCGCGAGCAAGCGGCCTTGGTCGTCCCAACAAAAGCCGAACGAGTTGCGCAGGCCGCGCGCGAAGATTTCGATTTCCGGTTTCGCCGCCTTCGGGTCGAGCCGCCACATGCAGGCGGTGAGCGGCGTTTCGCCCACGGTGGAATACTTCGAATCCTTGCCCGGCTCGCCGCCATCGGTGCGCGATCCGCTGTTCACGTAAATGAAACCGTCCGGGCCGAACGCCAGGTGACTCACGCAGTGGTTGAACGGCCCGATGCCCCACGGATACGATGCGCGCAACCACGGCTGCGGATCGAACGGGTCGCCCTCGTTCACATCGGTGGTGCGGAAAATCGAGACTTCGCATGCGACCGGCGTGACGGTTTCGTTGCGTTGATTGGCGACGATGTAAAGCCGGCGTTGCGCATCAAGTGCCAGGCCCAGGCATGACGGTTCGCCCAGCTTTTTGTCCAGATAGCGTTCACCCCGCAGCAGCAGCCGGAAGGTTCCGCTCGCGACGTCCACTCGCCAGACGTTGCCGTTGTTGCACAGGACGTAGAGCACTTTGCACTTCTCGTCGGTGGCGAGGCGCGTGGGATTGTCCGGCAGGCGCACGACCTCGCGCAGCGTGAAACCTTCGGGTGCTTTCGGCAGCGGGGCGAAGCCGCTGGCCTTCACAAGTTCGTCGTAGGTCTTGAACCGCGTGGTCGCGCGGACACTCTTCACCTCTTCGGCGGAAACGGTGTCGCCGGAATTATTCCAAGAATTTCGCACGTAGGTCAGCACGTCGGCAACCTCGGCGTCGTTTAGCGTGGAAGGCGGCATCGTGCCGTTATATTTCACGCCGTTGACGGTGATCTCCTGTGAAATGCCCTCGCACAGAATCCGAATGGCGCGTGCTTTGTCGGCCATGAGAAAATCAGATTTCGCGAGCGGCGGAAAAACGCCGGTCGTGCCCTGGCCGCTGGCTTGGTGGCAAAGGTAACAGTGTTGTTGAAACAACTGTTTGCCTCTGGCGATCTGCGCCTCCTGTGCGTCGGCGACGGAGGCAAAGCTCGATCCGGCGCACACCGACAACAGCATTCTGGCCGCGACCCGGCAAACGGCAGCAAACGAGATCATGGCGCGCAAAATAGCGGGTGCTTCCGGTTAGTCAACTTCCGGAACACACCACCTGCTCCCATTGTTGCTAGTGCGAATGCCAGGACTGCGCTACAGTCAGCCATGTTTTTCATCGGATTAGGAACTGCCGTTCCGCCGCAGCGTTACGCGCAGCGCGAATGCTGGCAGGCCTTTCGGCAATGCCCGCAGTTCTCCCGGCTCAATTCCCGTGCCCAGGCAATTTTGAAAAAAGTGTTGCGCGGCAACAATGGGATCGCCGCCCGCCATCTTGCGGTGGAGGAATTACGCGACGCGTTTCAACTCACGCCGGACGCGTTGCACGCGCGGTTCGCCCGCCATGCGCCCGCGCTCGCCACCCAGGCGGCGGAACGCGCGCTGGCCGACGCAGGCTTGCGTCCCGACCAGATCGACGCGGTGATCATCAGCACCTGCACCGGCTATCTTTGTCCCGGCCTGACCAGTTACGTGACCGAACAGCTTGGTTTGCGCCGCAACGTGCTCGCGCTAGATTTGGTCGGGCAGGGGTGCGGCGCGGCGGTGCCGAATCTGCGCATGGCGGAAGCGCTCCTGACCTCGAAGCGCGCGAACAAAGTCCTGTCCGTTTGCGTCGAGGTTTGCAGTGCGGCGCTCTATTTGGACAACGATCCCGGCGTTTTGATAAGTGCCTGTTTGTTTGCCGATGGAGCGGGCGCGGCAGTGTTGTCGCGCACGCCGAAATCGGGCCGCCGTCGCGTGGAATGGAAAATTGCGGACACCACCTTGAGCGCGGCGGATCGGGATTTGCTTCGCTTCGAACAGAAGGACGGCATGTTGCGCAACATCCTGACCCCGCAGGTTCCCGCGCTCGCCGCCAAACACGCGGCCAGCGTAATGACGAGAATCCTCCGGCAATCAAAAGTGGAGCGGAAAGAAATAACCACCTGGATTTTCCACGCCGGTGGACGCGAGGTGCTGGCCGCGTTGCGGAAGAAACTTGAGCTATCAGAAACCGATCTGGCTCGCAGCGCCGCCGTGTTGCGCGAACACGGCAACATCAGCAGTCCGTTTGTTTTCTTCGTGCTGAAAGCCGCGCTGGCGGACAAGGCACCGGGCGGTTGGTGGTGGCTCTCGTCCTTTGGCGCTGGCTTCAGTTGCCACGGCGCGCTGTTGAAAGTGGCGTGAGCCGTTTTAAGAATCTGCTTTTGCATCACACATGGACCGCTGCGTTGAACCAGAAATATTAGATCGGATTTCCGCAGACAATCCGGATGCGATCCGCTCGCGCAGTGATCTGCGGCGCGTCAACGGGCTGATGGGACACGCCGACATTTTGGATCGTGCGCTACAAAACAGCACCGGCCAGAAACTCCCGCGCAGCCTTGTCGAATTGGGCGCAGGCGACGGCACTTTCATGCTGGGACTAGCCCGACGACTGGCGCGGCGCGGACACACAGCCGAAGTCCAGTTGGTGGATCAGTTCAACATCGTCAGCGCCGAAACCATTCAGGCGTTCGCGGACGTGGACTGGCGCGCCGAGGTCATTCAAGCGGATGTCTTCGATTGGCTGGCAGAGCCGGTGACGGTGCGAACCGAACTTCTGGTCGCCAATTTGGTTCTGCACCATTTCCTGCCGGAGCGGTTGCGCGAATTATTTCGACTGGCGGCGAAACGAACCAATTTGTTTGTGGCGTGCGAGCCGCGTCGTTCGCCGCTGGCGCTCTCCGCCGCGCGGTTGCTGGGTTTGATCGGCTGCAATGCCGTCACGCGCCACGATGCGGTGGTCAGTGTTCGCGCTGGATTTACCGGGCAGGAAATTTCCGCGCTGTGGCCGGCACGCGATGGCTGGCAATTGGCAGAACGACCGGCAGGTTTGTTCAGCCATTGCTTCATCGCCGCACGACTTTGATTGTAGCGGCGGCCTGTGATCGCCGTAAAAAGATGAATTCCATCACCATCGTGGGCGGCGGACTCGCGGGCCTGACGCTCGGCATCGGCTTGCGTCAGCACGGCGTGCCGGTGACGGTCTGGGAGGCGGGCCGCTACCCGCGCCATCGCGTCTGCGGCGAGTTCGTCAGCGGCCGTGGGCTAGAGTCTTTGCAAAGGCTCGGCCTGCAGGAAAAAATTATCCAAGCCGGCGCGTTCACCGCGCGTTCCGTGAGTTTCTCCACCGCCAGAGCCAGTTCACCCATCCAGGAATTGCCGCTACCTGCGCTGTGCCTCTCACGTCATGCGTTGGACAATTTGCTCGCCACTGAGTTTCGCGCCTGCGGCGGCGACCTGCGTGTGGGCGAACGCTGGCGGGAGAATGGCTTTGGGCAAGGCGTTGTGCGGGCTACCGGACGACGGGCGCAACCGGTGGCCGAAGGCTGGCGCTTGTTCGGTTTGAAAGCGCACGCGCGTAATGTCCCGCTGCGCGCGGATTTGGAAATGCATCTTTCACGCGTGGGATATATCGGACTGTGCCGTTTGAGTGGTGATGAAGTGAATGTGTGCGGGCTGTTTCGTAGCCGGACAACGGTGACGGACTTGCCGCAGACCTGGCCCGACTGGTTGCGCGGCGCGATCGGATCACCCTTGCGGCAACTCATGGCGGAGGCCGTGTTCGACACCGATTCCTTTTGTTCCATCGCTGGTTTGTCATTGCGGCCACGGCAGGCCGCAGCGGTGGATGAATGCTGTGTCGGCGATGCGGTGACAATGATTCCACCTGTCACGGGCAACGGCATGTCCATGGCCTTCGAGTCGGCGGAGTTGGCTGTGGCACCGCTGGTCAATTACAGCCGCGACGAAATTACCTGGCCCGAAGCACGCGCGCAAATCGCGCGCGACTGCGATGCGACGTTTGCGCGGCGACTGCGCTGGGCGGGCTGGTTGCAACGGGGTTTGTTTTGTCCGCCTGTGCAGGCCGGGTTGTTTTTCTTCGCCGCGCGCAATGGGAGTTTGTGGCGGGGACTTTTTGAACGGACTCGATAGCGGCGTGGCAAATAACTTCTTCATTGCGCGGGGCCACAAAGCTGAGTCCAATTACGTCAACCATTTCACTCCTATGAATATCAAAGGCAAAGCGGCGGTGGTGACGGGAGCCAGTCGGGGCGTGGGCCGGGCCACGGCGTTGGCGTTGGCGCGGGGCGGTTGCGATGTTGCGATCAATTACAGCCGCTCGCGGAATGAAGCAGAGCAGACGGCGGCAGCGGCCCGCGCGCTGGGTGTGAAGGCCATTTGCATTCCGGGAGACGTGGCGGATGATGCCGCGTGCCGCGCACTGATCGACACAGCGGCAAAAGAATTTGGACGGCTCGATATTCTGGTCAACAACGCCGGCACCACGGAATTTATTCCGCACGCAAACCTCGACGACGTGACGGACGCGCATTGGGACCGCATCTTTGGAGTGAATGTGAAAGGGCCATTTCAATGTGTTCGGGCGGCCCGCAAATATCTGGAAGCCTCCGGCAATGGCGTCGTCATCAACGTGACCAGCGTGGCGGGCATTGCCGGCACGGGCAGTTCCATTCCCTACTGCGCATCCAAGGCGGCATTAATCAACATGACGCTTTCATTGGCCCGCGCGCTTGGCCCGAACATCCGCGTCAATTCGGTCGCGCCCGGTTTCATCGCCGGTGAATGGCTGCAAAAAGGTTTGGGGGCGGATTACGAAACAGCGAAGTCGGCGCGAGAGAAAATGAATGTGCTGGGCAAAGTTTGCGAACCCGAAGACATCGCCGCTGCGATTCTCAGCCTCATCACCGGCTCGGACTTGATCACCGGTCAAACGCTCGTCTGCGACGGCGGGACGCTGCTCGGGCCGAAGACGTAACAACGGCGTCCCATCATGCTCGACGAATCCATCTTCCAAGGCGTGAAGCTGGTCGTCGTCGGCAATATCAATCGCGACCTCAAGTCCTCGCCGATTCCACCGGGTGACTATTTGTTTCGTGATGGCGAAACGACTCTGGCGGGCGTTTATGAAACGATTGGCGGCGGTGGCGCGAACAGCGCGGCCATCGCGGCCCGGCTCGGCGCGGACGTGTCGTTCGTGGGGCAGGTCGGCGACGATGCGCTCGGTCGCCAATTGGAACAGGCGCTGACGCGCCACGGCATTCGCTGTCGCTTGCACAAAGCCGCGAACCTCGCCACGGGCAGCACGCTGAACTTGGTTTTTGACACGGGCCAGCGCCACTTCCTGAGTTGCCATCCAAACAACGCCGCGCTTGCCTTCGACTCACTGGACCTGTCGGCGCTGGAAACCGCCGAGCATCTGCACCGGGCCGACATCTGGTTCTCCGACGCGATGCTCTATGGCGGAAATGAAAAACTTTTTCAGGCCGCGCGCGCGTCGGATGTTGCCACATCGATTGACCTCAACTGGGACCCGCAGTGGGGCCACGCGAGCGCGGACGAAATCTTGCGGCGCAAGGAAGCTGTGCGCGCCGTGCTGCCGCTGGTCGATCTGGCGCATGGCAACAAACGCGAGTTGTGCGCGTTTGCCGAGGTAGCGGATTTGCCGGAAGCACTGACGCGGCTCGTCGATTGGGGCGTTGGTGCGGTGGTCGTGCATCTGGGCGGGCAGGGCGCTGGTTATTTCAGCCGCGGCGAAATGTTAATTGAGCCACCCGCACCCATCGCGCGCCAGCTCATGGCCACCGGCACGGGCGATGTGTTGAGCGTATGCCTGATGTTGATGCACCAGCGGGCCGACATTGCCGCTCCGGAGAAGCTGCGGCTTGCCAATCGCATCGTGGCGGAATTCATCGACGGGCGAAGGCGGCTGATCCCGGAACTGAACGCTTGAGCGAAGCGTGCCCGCCAAGCAAACGGGACTGTTTCAACAAATGCTCCGCAACCGATTTACGGCTCGTCGTAACCTTTAATCGGGCGCACCCAGATGTTGCGGAAGCGGATCGGGTCGCCGTGATCTTGCAGCTTGATGGGGCCTTTGGGGCCGTGGGGAGAATATTTGGCGAGGGAACGATGGCCGGATGCGCCCAGATACGCCGTGTGGTTGTGCACCAGCACGCCGTTGTGGAAGGCGGTGACAAAGGCTGGCGTCTCGACCTGACCATCCTTGAATCGGGGCGCGGTGAAAATAATATCATAGACCTGCCAGTCGCCCGGCTTGCGCGAGGCATTCACTAGCGGCGGGTTTTGGCCATACAACGAGGCCGCCTGGCCGTCCGCATAAGTGGGGTTGTCGTAACTGTCCAGGACTTGAAATTCATAAAGACCGAACAGAAACACGCCGCTGTTGCTGCGCCCTTGGCTGTCGCCCTTGGGCGGGTTCGGCGTGCGAAACTCGACGTGCAATTGGATGTCGCCAAATTCCTCTTTTGTCCAGATGTCGCCACCGTTCGCGGTTCCCTTCGGCGGGACGACCATGTTGCCCTCTTCAAGTTTCCAACCGGACTCCTTGCCATTGCCCGCGCGCCATTTGGAAAGGTCTTTGCCATCGAACAACACGATCGCGTCGGACGGCGGCTTGCCGGGCG
>JBKJSC010000132.1:0-2767 GCA_046593035.1 Limisphaerales bacterium
CTCCGCCCTAGAGCATTACACTTACTGCCCCCGGCAATGCGCGCTCATTCACATTGAGCAAGCCTTCACCGAAAACGTCCACACCCTGCGCGGGCAGGCTGTGCATCGGCAGGTGGACACCCCCGGCTTTGAAACCAGCCGTGCCGGGGTGCGGGCCGAGCGCGCCCTGCCGGTTTGGTGCGAGCGTTACGGCCTTATCGGCAAATGTGATGTGGTGGAATTCGCCGCCAACGGGGTGCCGTATCCGGTGGAATACAAGCTCGGTGCCAAGCGCAACAAATTGCACGACAACATCCAACTGGCGGCGCAGGCGCTGTGTTTGGAAGAAATGTTCGGGCATCCGGTGCTGGCGGGGGCGATTTATCATGCCAGTTCCAAGCGGCGGCGCGAGGTGCAAATTGATGCCAATTTGCGCGCTGCCACCTTTGCCACCATCGACGCGGTGCGGGCGATGCTGCAAGCGGGCCAACTTCCCGCACCCAATTGGGATGAACGCTGTCGGCATTGTTCGCTAATCGATATGTGCCAGCCCGAAATGCTAAGTGAAAAAAACCGCTTACATACCTTGCGAGCCAAACTATTTACGGTGGATGACGATGCAAACCCTGCTTAACACGCTCTATATCACGGTGCCGGACGCCTATTTAAAATTGGAAAACGACACTATTCGTATTGAAGTCGAGCGCGAAAAGCGTTTGCAGGTACCGTTACATCATCTTTCCGCTGTGGTGTGCTTTGGGCACACCTTACTTTCGGCGGGTTTAATGCACCGTTTGGCAGAGGAGGGCAAGACCTTGGTGATGTTGGACACCAACGGTCGTTTTAAGGCCAGGTTGGAAGGCGCGGTGAGCGGGAATATTCTGTTGCGGCAGGCGCAGTTCCGGCGGGCCGATGAAGCGGCTTTTGCGTTGGAGGTATCGAAGGGGATGATCGCCGGAAAAATCAAAAATGCGCGGCAGGTGTTGTTGCGTGGTGCGCGTGAGGCGAAGGATGAGGCGGAGCAAGCCGATTTAAGCCGTGGCGCTTTGGATTTGGCGGCCAGTTTGCGTGGTTTGGAGCGGGCGCAGGATTTGGACCAGGTGCGAGGTGTGGAAGGTGAGGCGGCGCGGCAGTATTTTGCGCGGTTTAATTGCTTGATCCGCCCTGAGATGCGGGGGGATTTTTGTTTTGACGGGCGCACCCGAAGGCCGCCGCGAGACAGGGTGAATGCCTTGATATCGTTTTTATACAGTATGCTGATGAATGATTGCCGTTCGGCCTTGGAGGCGGTGGGTTTAGACCCGCAGTTGGGGTTTCTTCATGCGGTGCGACCGGGGCGGGCGGCGTTGGCCTTGGATTTGATGGAGGAGTTCCGTTCGGTGGTGGCGGATCGGCTGGCCTTGAGTTTAATTAACCGGGGGCAAGTGAAGGCGGCGGATTTTGTGTTGCGGGAGGGTGGGGCGGTGTTATTGGAAGGGGATGCGCGGCGGGCGGTGGTGGTGGCGTATCAGGAGCGCAAGCAGGAATCCATGCCCCATTCTTTGCTGGAAACCAATGTGGCGATGGGTTTAATCCCGATGTTGCAGGCGCGGCTTTTGGCGCGGGTGGTGCGGGGTGAGGTTGAGGCGTATATGCCATTTTTGATAAGGTAGGGGCGGATGTTAACGATTGTGACTTATGATGTGAACACGGAAGCGCGGGAAGGTCGCAGACGTTTGCGGCGGGTGGCGAAGGTGTGTGAGAGTGTGGGGCAGCGGGTGCAGTATTCGGTGTTTGAGTGTCAGGTGGATTTGGCGGCGTTTGAGGAGTTGGAGCGGCGGTTGTTGGCGGAGATTGATTTGGCGCTGGATAATATCCGGCTGTATCGTTTGCCGAACACACGGGGTTTTGAGGTGAAGGAGCATGGCACGTTCCGGGCGACGGATTTTACTGCGCCGTTGGTGATTTAATTTGGCGGGGCGGGGTATTTGTTGCCTTGGAGGCAATGAATTGCCTTGTTCTGCGCGAACCCCAAGTGCAGGCGCATTCCCCTAGAGGTTCGCGCAAGTGTAAGTGATTGAATTTGTTGATGAAATTTTTGGTGTGTGGAAAAAAGTATGAAAAACAAACCATCTTTTCGGAGGTTCGCGCAAAATGGGGTAAAATCCCTTCTGCCTCAAGCGCTTGCGCGTGAGCGGTGACGCCCGCAGTTGATCGCGGGTGAGGATTGAAACTTCTCGTACTCGTTACTTTCACCAATCGGTCTTTGTGACGCCCGCAGTTGATCGCGGGTGAGGATTGAAACGTGATAGGCCCAGGCGGGACAACGGCAGCAGTCGGTGACGCCCGCAGTTGATCGCGGGTGAGGATTGAAACGCATCATCACGACATTTTGCTTGACACACCATGAAGGTGACGCCCGCAGTTGATCGCGGGTGAGGATTGAAACTCACGAGGCGAGCCGCCCGAATAGTTGGGTGGTGTGACGCCCGCAGTTGATCGCGGGTGAGGATTGAAACTTTACGCAAGCCGCGCAGCACGCCGATCGTCGGGTGACGCCCGCAGTTGATCGCGGGTGAGGATTGAAACGCCATACAAAGGCAATAATACTGCCCGTTGTAGAGTGACGCCCGCAGTTGATCGCGGGTGAGGATTGAAACATAATAGTGCTTGGTCTCGATCCGATAAACCAAGTGACGCCCGCAGTTGATCGCGGGTGAGGATTGAAACAAAAATCACGAATGCAACGGGGCACAAATCGATGCGGTGACGCCCGCAGTTGATCGCGGGTGAGGATTGAAACTGAGAC
>JBKJSC010000203.1:0-4937 GCA_046593035.1 Limisphaerales bacterium
GTGGCGCGAGTGGTTGCCAGCGGCGTTTCCGCCGCGCGGGTCGTCGCCGTTATCGACGGAAGTGCCTCATGCCGGACGCAACGGATTCGCGCGGAAGGCGGTGGTGGTTGCGCTGGTAATCGTCACGCTTGTTTGTGTTAGACCGGTGCAAGCGGAAAGCACGCCCGAGCAATTCGCCTTCTTTGAATCCAAAATTCGCCCGCTTCTCGTCGAGCAGTGCTACGAATGCCACAGCGCCACGGCGAAAAAACTGAAGGGCGGGCTGCGGCTCGATTCCCGTGCGGCATTGCTCAAAGGCGGCGACTCCGGCCCAGCGGTGGTGCCGGGCAACCCGGATAAGAGTCTGCTCCTGCGCGCAGTCCGGCACGAGACCGACGATCTCGCGATGCCTCCGAAGAAACCCAAGCTCGCCGACGGAAAGATCGCGGACTTGATGGCGTGGGTGAAAATGGGCGCGCCCTTTCCCGAGGACATTACGAAACGAGTGGTTGAGAAACCGCATTGGGCCTTTCAACCGGTGCAGCATCCGGCCACGCCCAAAGTGAAGAACAAATCCTGGCCGCGCACTTCGGTGGATTATTTTATCGCGAGCGCGTTTGAAAAGCGCGGCCTTCGGCCCGCCGCCCCCGCCGACAAGCGCACGCTGTTGCGGCGGGCGACGTATGATCTCACCGGCTTGCCGCCCACCCCGGAGGAAATGGCCGCCTTTGAAAAAGATGCGTCCGCCCATGCTTTCGCCAAAGTAGTGGACCGGTTGCTCGCGTCGCCCCATTACGGTGAACGCTGGGGCCGGCACTGGCTGGACCTCGTGCGTTACGCGGACACGGCGGGCGAGACGGCGGATTACCCGGTGCCGGTGGCGTGGCGCTACCGCAATTACGTCATTGATGCCTTCAATGCCGACAAACCGTACGACGAATTTCTGCGCGAGCAGATCGCGGGCGACATCCTGGCGCGTCAAGGGCCGCGCGAACGTTACGCCGAACGCACCACGGCCACCGGCTATCTGGCGATCTCCCGCCGCTTCGGTTTTGACTCGGAGAATTATCATCACCTCACGATTCAGGACACGATCGACACCCTCGGCCAGAACGTCCTCGGCCTGAGCCTGGGCTGTGCGCGCTGTCACAACCACAAGTTCGATCCGGTGCCCATGTCCGACTATTACGCGCTCTACGGAATTTTCGAGAGCAGCAGTTACGCATTTCCTGGTTCGGAACAAAAGCAGAAATCGCGGGTCATGGTTCCTTTGCTGCCGCCGAGCGAATCACAGCCGAAATGGCAGGAGTTCGATGCGCGGGTCGCGGCCCTTGGTCGCAAGTTGGAGCAGCAGAAACAACCGGTGCCGGGCGCGGTGCTGCGCTCGCTGGACAATCTCGACGGCGATTTCGAGATTCAGGCTCCTGCTGCCGGCGGCAGCAACGGCGTGCTCGTGCCACCCTGGCTGTGGGAGGGAAAGATCGGCGTGTCGAACACCGCACAGAGTCCGTTCAAGAATCTTTATCCGCTCGGAAAGGCCGGGGCGAGCGTGCCGGCCGGGACCAACCATTATCGGCTGGCCCAAGGGCTTTATCCGCGCCGTACGCGCGCGAACTGCCGCGTTCTATATGCGAACCTCGACTTTCGTGTCGGCGCTCCAGAGGCCGGCGCGAAAGGCGAGCATCGTTTCTGGATCGGCGCGCGACCGGAGTTGTCGGGGGAATCGCTTGTTTGTGAGGTGCTCATTTCACCGGAAACAATTTCCATTCGCTCGGGTGACAAAACTGAAATCGTATCCCCGTTGCAACCGAACCAATGGCACAACCTTCAACTCGCGTTGGATCTGGAGAGTCACCTTATTTCCGGAAGTGTCGGCTGGCCGGGCAACGTAAAAACATTTTCGAGAATCCCGTTTGGCCCTGGCTGTTCCACCACCATTGATTTCGCGGCCATGGACGCGTATGGCCCAGCGGGCGCGGTCTTCACCGCGATTGAATATGACAATTTTGGTGCGCAGGAATTTCCGATTGCAGATGTCTCGACCTCGCCGCCCGCACTCGCGGTGGCGGCGAACCAACCCGATCCCGCAGCACTCACGGCGCAGTTGCAAAAGCTCACGGGAATCGAAGGTGATTTCGAGTTGCAAGCGAACGGCACGCCGCCATCCAGCCCTTGGGGGCCGGGTCCGAATAGCGTGGTGAAGATTACTGCGGCCGCTCAAAGTCCGTACCGAAATATTTTCGCAGCAGGCGAACTCGGCATCCACATGCCAAATCGAGGTGAGTACGACGGATTCGGCCAAACCCTTGCCGGGGTGAAGCCCAACCAGGACGGGCAGCTTTTCGTCGGTTTCGACTTCCGTTGTGCGAGCAAGGACGCGGGCGGTGATGGTTCGTGGCGTTACTATCTTGGCCACGGCCCCGGAAACTCAGCCGCTGTCGAATTGTTTTTCAACGGTCGTGAATTTTTCCGTCGCAGTGCTGATGCGCGCGAAGCGGTCTGCCCGTTGCGCATCGGCGAATGGTACCAAGTCCAGCTCCAGCTCGACCTCAAAGCGGAAAAATTCACCGGCGTCATCGCCTCGCCGGCCGGCCGGGCCGAATTCGCGGGGCAGCTCGCGAGCGGCTGGGACGGGACGATTGACTATACGTTTATTGACAGTTACGGCCACCTTGGCGGGGTGCGGCCGGCATTGGATGCGGACAATTTTGTCCTCAGCGAAACTGGGTTGCCGCGTCTCGAGGCGGCACCCGTGCAAGTTGCGGCGGGTGCGGGTGCGTCGCGCCGGGCACAGGTCATGGCGATTCGCCAGCAACTGGCCACGATTCAAACCGACATGGAAAAAACCAAACAGGAGCTAAACCAGCTGCTCGCGGACGGGCCGGGGGAAATGACCTATGGCGTGGTCGAAGGCACTCCGCACAATGCGCATCTGCAGATGCGCGGAGAGCCGGACCGGCCCGGCGATGAAGTGCCGCGCGGCTTCATCCGGGTCCTCGGTGGCGGCCCGCTCCCGGCCGGCACGTCCGGAAGCGGCCGGCTCGAACTCGCGCACTGGCTGACTCAACCGTCGAATCCATTGACGGCGCGGGTAATGGTGAACCGCATCTGGCAATACCATTTTGGCCGCGGCCTGGTGAAAACGCCGAACGATTTTGGTACGCGCGGCCAGCCGCCGACGCATCCCGAGTTGCTCGATCATTTGGCCACCGAGTTCGTCAAGAAGGGCTGGAGTCTCAAGGCGATGCACCGGCTGATCATGTTGAGCGCGGCGTATCAACAAGGGTCGGGGGGAGTAATCAGTGAATCAGTAACCAGTAAGCCAGTCGCCAAGAAGGGTGCCGTTGGCAGCTCCTCGGCTACTGATTTACTGATTACTGATTACTTCACTTCCTTTTCCCGCCGCCGCCTCAGTGCGGAGGAGATTCGTGACTCCATCCTGGCGATCAGCGGCGAATTGGATCCGATCCCCGCGCACGAACATCCGTTTCCGTCGCCGATCAGTTGGGGTTACAGTCAGCACGGTCCGTTCAGTGCCGTTTACGACCACAACAAGCGCAGCGTTTATCTGATGACCCAGCGCCTCAAGCGTCACCCGTTTCTGGCGTTGTTTGATGGTGCCGATCCCAACGCCTCCACGGCCGAACGCCGGACCACGACGGTGCCGACCCAGGCGCTGTTTTTTCTCAACGACCCGTTCGTCCACGCGAAGGCCGAGCAGGGTGCGGCGCGTCTGCGGGCGGCCCGTCCCGACGAGGTGCAGCAGATCGAACTGGCGAACCAGTTTGCGCTTGGGCGCGGGCCGACGTCGATTGAGCGCACCGAGGCGGCTGAGTTTCTGGCCCGTTACCGTACCGAACTGGTGGCGGCCGGGCAGGGGGACGTGGAAGCCCGGGCGCTGGCCGCGTATGTGCGCAGTCTTTTTGGCGCCAATGAATTTCTCCATGTAGATTGAGAGCTTGAGCACGGTTATGAAACACGATTCCAATTTTGATTTCACCCGGCGCGGTTTTTTGCGCTCGATGGTGGGCGGCTCGGTGCTGCTGCCGGGCCTCGTTTCGCAATTGCTCGCTGAAAACGCCACGCCCGCCAGTGCCTCCGATCCACTGGCACCGAAGTCGACACATTTTCCGCCGAAGGCCAAGCGGGTCATCTTTCTCTACATGAGTGGCGGCGTGTCGCATGTGGATTCGTGGGATCCGAAGCCGAAACTTTTCGCTGATGCCGCGAAGACGGTTTCGGTCAATGAATTCCAGGGGCGCAAGGGTGACTACAAAATGTTTCTGAAACGTCCGCAGTGGGAATTTGCGCCGCATGGCCAATCCGGCACGGAAGTCAGCGCGCTCTTTCCCCACCTGGCGGAATGTGTTGATGACCTGTGCGTGATCCGCTCGTTGAAATCGGACCACACCAACCATTACGAGGCGACGCTGGGCATCCATACCGGATCGTTCACCTTTGCGCGGCCAAGCATCGGCTCATGGGTCAGCTACGGACTGGGCACCGTGAACCGCAACCTTCCCTCGTTCGTGGTTATCGCACCGCAAACGCCCTATGCGGGCGGGCAGGTGTGGGCCAGCGACTTCCTGCCCGGCGCGCATCAAGGTACGCTGGTGCTGCCGGGTCCCGAGCCGGTGGCAAACATCCAGCGCCGCGCGGCCAGCACCAAGCTTCAGGAACTTGAACTCGGCATCATGGCGCGCATGAACCAGCGCCATCTGGCTTCGCGCCCGGACGACCCGTTGCTCAGTGCGCGGATCAAATCGTTTGAAACCGCGTTCGGCATGCAGGCCGAGGTGCCGGAGATTTTCGACCTCTCCAAGGAAACCGATGCCACGCTGAAGCTCTATGGTCTTGAGCGCGGCAGCACGAAAGGTTTTGCCTGGCAATGTCTCGTGGCGCGCCGGCTGGCGGAACGCGGCGTTCGGTTCGTTGAATTGATCGACGTCGGTTCCTCG
>JBKJSC010000004.1:0-46726 GCA_046593035.1 Limisphaerales bacterium
GTCCAACTTCTCTCAAAGCCGAACCGACTCGCCAGCGGAGTAATGTAAGCCATCGCCTCCTGGTAGAGCGCCTCGGACTCCGGCAGATAACTCCAAGTCCAAACCTTGCGTCCTAACACGCCCGCCGCCAGCGCGCCCAAAGCCGAGGAATCAATCCCGCCGCTCATCGTGAGCAGATTGCCGCCTTCCGGGTCGAGGTCGCGCGCCAGGGTTGCCAGGAGGATGGTTCGCAACCGTTCCGCGTGCTCACGCGCGCGCGTGGGTGTCGATTGGGGAAGCTGTTTGGGCCGGGGATTCCAATAACGGCTGACGGTCGTTTCACGCCCACGCTCAATCCGAGCGAAATGACCGCGTGGAATCAGTGACACGTTTTTCAAAAAAGTTCTCCGATCTGGAAATTGGCCCCAGCCAGCGGCCCAGAGCGCGTTCACCAGCGGGTCGATTTGCGGTTCTTCATCCAAATAACGGACAAAATAATTCAAACTAGTGCCAACGACCGTCAGCGCTCCGGTAAAGCTCAAATAGAATGGAACCAGACCGGCGCACGAGCGGACGACAGTGGCACTGCCGCCCGGTCGGAAATGGATGAAGCTAAAATCACCCGGCAGCGTGGCCAATTTTTCCGGAGCAGTTTGCGCCAGCGTGGCAATGTTGCCGAAACAAGCGTCTCGATTTTCGCGCGCGCCGGACGCGATCGCCTCTCGGCCTTCGGCAAAAGCGAGTTGATGCACGCGCACACTTTCGCCGTCCAATTCACCACGCGGCAGCGGCGCGGAAGCCGCAACCCATCCGACGGCCGGACGCCACACCTCAGAAAAATCGCCGCCCCGCGCCAGTTCCACTGCAAGCAAATCCAGCACTGCGGAGTCCGGATGGCTGACGGCAAAGAGATTGGCAAACGGCGGCGCGCTCATGAAATTGGAGTTTCCATTTTGGTTTCAAGTCCCACCGCTTGCCGCAATTGGACAGTGAGATTGGCCGCAAACGGCGGCCCCCAGGGAATGATCGCCTGAAATATCGGAACGGTTTTCACGACGCGTGCCAGTCCCTCAAACTGCCGACGGATCAACTCCTCGTCTTGCCATCCCGCGACGCGGGGGTAGCTGGACAGCAAGTAAAGCGCTTGCGCAGCCGGCAGTCGTTCCACGCGCAACGTCTGACAGGTTCGGTGCGGGCGTGGGAGCACAATCGCATCCAATCGTGGCTTCGGCTCCATCGCCGCATCCAAACGGATGGCGAGCCGGTGATCCGCCGTGGAGCGCGCCGCGTCGGCGGGAAACAAATCCGCCAAGGCCGCCGCACCCGGGCGAAGCCGGACTTCCGCCATACTCGGATAACAACGAACCTGTTCGTCCGTCATTGCCAAACGTAGCAGATCATCGGCGATGAGCTTCGCCCCACTGGCGCAACACAGGGTGGCGAGGGTTGATTTGCCGCTGCCCGAACGGCCCACGAAGGCCATCGCTCCGCCAGCGAATTCCACCGCGCTGGCGTGCAGTACGCATTCCCCCCTCAAAGTCAGGATGAACGCCAGCACATTCCCCGCCAGCAGAATGCCGGCAAACTCCGGGTCGCCTCCTGGCGCAAGGATTACGCGAACTAACCGCAACTCACGATCGAGCTGAAACTCGCAAACGGAGTGGAAGCGCAGTATGTACCCGGCTTCAGTTTGCGTGTGCGTATAGCCCCGGCCATCCGGCAAGGAAAACTGGACGATGATTTTTCCGGCTGGAGCGTCATCGGCGATGGCGCAACGGTCTCCCCACACCACCGTCACATCGGGAGCAGCGCCCGTGATGCTTCGCGCGCCCAAGGGAATTTCCGAACGAACCTGCAGCCCGTGAAGCGTGTAGACTTCCGCCGGATTGCCGGACTGGGCTGACATATCAATGGGTTGTTTCACGGAATCACTGTGGCTCAATCGAGCACCTTGTCGTTGGTGCTTAATTGATTCGGTCTTTCAATAGAGCGTAGCGCGATACATCCGGTCCGCCCAACACGATCCGGCCATCGCATTCCAGCCAGGCGTGCGCTTCCAGTTTTCCCGGCTCCGCCTTGGCCACGCCAATCTTCACGTCCGCAGGATGATTACGCCGGCCCAACATCACTTGCGCAGCGAGGGCTTGCGGCAGACAGGCACACGCGGCGGGAAAATGCCGCGCCGCCGTGGTCACGGCCCAAATGATCTGCGGCACCGCGACCGGTCGCGCCAGATTCTTGCGCGCGTGAGCGCATCGCGAAAGCCGCCGTTGCAACGTGGGAAACGAGCACAGCGACAATCCGAGCTTGGCCACACTCAGCCAAAAGAAAGCGCTCAACAACAGCCGTTGCTCGCCCGGCACCAGACGGCAGAAGCTACGGACGAGCCGGATCATGCGTGATTTGAATCAGCCCTGCCGCCACCATTTCACGCAGCAACGAATGCAGATCGGCTTCGCATCGAGCAGCCTCCACGTCGTAGTCCTGGAGCAATGCCGCCAGGATTTCACCGACGGTCTTGGGCTGCTGGATCAACTGCCAAACACTCGCGCCCACCGCGTCCAAGCCGAAGTAAACGCCGGAGGCGAGTTGCAGAATGGCCGCCTCGCCGCCGAGATCGCAGGAGATTTGATCCTTGCTCACCGTGACGACGGAGGTGGCGCAAATGGCACCTGTGGTTCCCGTAGCTTCGTTGGTGGTTGATAATGGTTCGTCCATTGCCAATTGAATTTAAGGAGATCGATCGCCGAGAGCAATTGCCAAAATGAATTTCCGGACTGAACGAGTTGGGATGCGTGGCCGCACGGCTGGAAGTTTCCCGTTTGACTTTGAAAACGGTTTTCCCGAAGGTCAGCACATGATCTCACCTCGAATTCCGCGTTCGTTGATTCTCTTGACCGCCGTCCTGCTTACTGCCGCCCTCACCCGGGCGGAAGTGAACAAGGTGGAAACCGTCGCGCCGGATGTCTATTTTCACGAGGGCGACCTGGGCCGCAAGGGGCATTGCAACAACGGCTGGATCGTGTTCGAGGATTACGTGCTTGTGATCGATGGTAACTTCCCGTCCGGCGCGAACGAGATAATTCCCAAGATCAAGGCGATCACCGACAAACCGATCCGGTTCGCGTTCGACACGCATCATCATGGCGATCACGCCTACGGCAACCAAGTGTGGCACGAGAACGGCGCGATTCCGGTGGCACACATCGGCGTGATCGAGGAAATGAAGAAGCACGAGTCGGGTTTCTACGGCAACAAACCTGGCCGCTGGGAAGACGCCGCCAAGGGGCGCAAGGATGTGGCCGCGAGCAAACTGAAGCCGCCCACGGTTCTGTTTCGCAAAGATTTGATCTTCGACGACGGCAAGCATCGCGTGGAGTTGGTGCACCTCGGCGTCGCCCACACTCATGGCGACGGCTTTGCCTGGCTGCCGAACGAGAAGATTCTCTTTACCGGCGACGCCTGCGTGAACGGCCCGTACAATTACGTCGGCGACGGCGACACCGAGCAATGGATCAAGACGATGGAGGCCGCGCGCAAGCTGGGCGCCAAGACCATCTGTCCCGGCCACGGCCCGATTGCCACCGGTGAACTGCTTGAAGATCAGCAGAAATATTTTGAAGTGCTGCGCGCAGAGGTCAAGAAACTGGTCGAGGCCAAGAAGACGCCCGAAGAAGTCAAAGCCGCGGTGGCCGCGGTCAAAGCCGTATTACTCAAAGAGGAGCGCATCGCCCGCTTCGTCGGCTCTTTCATCGAACCGCAAGTGGAAAAGGTCTATGTGGAGATGGGTGGAAAGCCGTTTCTGCCGAAGCCCTGACGCGGGGGAAAATCTTCTGGATGGAATTAGAAATTTCTCGCTTGTCCGCGCGGTGTGAATAGAATTTCACCGTTCAGCAATTTAGCCGAAGTCAGCACGGCTTCGGATCAAACATCAAACAATCAAACATTATGGCAGAGAAAATTGGATTCGTCGGAGTCGGTCGCATGGGCGCGAACATGGCACGCCGCCTCAAGGAACAGGGATTTGCCGTCGCCGCCGTTTATGACGTGAACACCGCCGGCGCGCAGGCACTCGCGCAAGAGTTGGGCTGCGAAGCCTGCACCGATCTGGCGCGGGTGACGAAACTTTCCGACATCATCATCACGGTCGTCACCGACGACGCGGCGATGAAAAAGATTTTCCTCGGCGGCCTGCTGAAGCATTGCCGCGGCCGGCTCTTCATCAACTGCGCCACGGTTTCGCCTGCCGTCCATCGGTGGGTCGAAGAGAAGTGTGAGAAGAAGGGCGCGCAATCGCTCGAAGCCTGCATGGCGTCCAGCATCAATCAGGCGCGCGCCGGCACGCTATATCTCATGTGCGGCGGCAAACGCGAGGCGTTCGACCGTGTGAAACCGCTGCTCGATAAACTCAGCGACGAGGGGAAATTGCTCCGCTACATCGGCGGCGCGGGACAGGCTGCGAGCGTGAAGGCGCTCGTGAACATGGTGATGAACATCAACACCGCCGGCTTGGCCGAAGGCCTCGGCCTCGGCGCGGCGCTCGGTCTCGACTTGAAGGTGCTGATGGAAGTTTTTTCCCAGACCGGCGCGAACTCCCGCGTGCTCGTCACCGACGGCGAGGACATGCTGAACCGCGACCACTCCTGTTTCTTCTCCGCTAGCCACGCCGCGAAGGACAGCGGCATCGCACTCAAACTCGCCAAGGGCCAGGGGTTGAATCTCCCGCTTGCCGCCGCGACCTACAAGCAATACGCGAAGATGACCGCCGAAGGCCTCGGTGAGCTGGACAAGTCCGGCATCGCCGAGCTGACCTTCAAGGGACGGCATCTGCACAAGTAAAGTCGAGCGATGTTGGGAGCTGGGAGGGCCGGGTTCCACCCCGGCCCATTTGTTTCGGATGATGGGAAGCAGATGAACCGCGCACCCTCAAGGATTCGCTATTTTGAAAGCAACCCCGATGTTAGAGATCAATAACCTGACCGTGAACTACGGCGCGATTGCCGCGCTGCAAGGCGTGTCGTTGCAGGTGCAGCAGGGCGACATCGTCACGCTCATCGGCGCGAACGGCGCGGGCAAAACCACGACGCTCCGCGCCATCTCCGGGCTGCTGCGGCCCCAGTCGGGCGAAATTCTCTATCAAAGCCGGAACATCACGCGCCTCGCGCCGCACGAAATTGTGAAGCTCGGCATCTCGCACGTGCCCGAAGGCCGCATGGTCTTCGCCAACCTCACCGTCCACGAGAACCTGATGATGGGCGCGTACCTCCAGACCGACACGGGCGTCATCGCGCGGGAGCTGGATTACGTGTTCAGCATTTTCCCGCGCTTACAGGAACGGGCGAAGCAAATCGCCGGCACGCTTTCGGGTGGCGAACAGCAGATGCTCGCCATCGGCCGCGCGCTGATGAGCAAGCCCAAGTTCCTCATGCTCGACGAACCGTCGCTCGGCATCGCGCCGCTGCTGGTGAAAACCATTTTCGAGAAGATTGTTGAAATCAACCGCACGCAAGGCATCACGATCTTGCTAGTCGAACAAAATGCCAACCTGGCCCTCGAAGTCTCACGCTACGGCTACGTGCTGGAAACTGGGCGAATCCTCCTCCGGGACGAATCGGCGTTGCTCCGCAAGAATCCGCAGGTGAAAAGCGCTTACCTCGGCGGATAGCACCTTGCCGCGCCACTATCCCAACTCCGCCAGCAACACTTCCATCTCCGCCTGCGGGCCTTCGTGGTGCTGGGCGATGGCGAGTTCAAGCGCGCGCTCGAAAGCCGACTTCGCCGCCGCATTATTGCCAAGTGATAGCTCGCATTTGCCAATGAGAATTTGCGCCACCATCCAGTCCGGCTTCTTTGCCAGCGCGATCTGGAACTGTTCCTTCGCCGCCGCACATTCGCCGAGATCGAACCACGCTTTTCCCAGACTGAACCGGGCCAGCTCGTTATTCGGCTGTTGCTCGACGAGCTTCTGCCAGCGGGCGACGGCGTCGTTCATAATGCTGAGTTGTAGCGGCGGTCTATGACCGCCGTTACGCCGTCGGCCCGGGGCGCACCAGAATTTCCTCCACCACCGCGCGCGGCGGGAGGTTGATGGCCAGCAGCGCGCACGCGGCGATGTCTTCACCGCGCATCATGCGAGCACGGGCCTTCGCGTCCGGCACCACGGGACGCTTGTCGAGCAACGGCGTATCGATGTCGCCGGGGAAAATCGAGCAGGCACGGATGCCATTCTGCTTTTCCTCCGCATTGATCGCTTGCGTAAGCCCTGCCTGGCCAAACTTGGACATGACGTACGAAGGCCCGCTCTTGGGACTCGCCTGAAGGCCGGCCTCGGAAACAATGTTCACGATGGTGCCACTCTTGCGTGCGCGCATCTGCGGCAGAAAAGCCTGCACGCAGTAATAGGAGCCGTTCAGATTCGCGTCGAGTACGGCGTGGTAATCCTCCAGCGACAGTTCCGCCAGCGACCGGCGCGGGATGTTCGTGCCAGCGGCGTTCACGAGCACCTCGACAGAGCCGAACTTCTTCAAGACCTGCTTGGCCATCTTCGCGACTGCGGCGACATCGCCGATGTCGCAGGGGCAAACGAGCAAGCGTGAACCGCACTTGCCCGCAAGCTTCAACGTCTCGTTCAAAGCGCTTTTGCGCCTGCCGAGAATCGCGACGTTCCAACCTTGTTTGACCAAAGCGAGCGCCGTGGCTTGACCCACGCCGCTGCCGGCCCCGGTGATGACTGCTGATTTTTTCATAAAGTTTGAAGTTAAACCGCCGAGACGCTGAGGCGCAGAGGAAATATATCCCAACTCTCAGCGTCTTCGCGCCTCTGCGATAAATTCAGTTTCACGGCAAATCCACCCAGGCCTTCGTCTCAGCCGAGCGCACCGCCGCATCAATCACGCCTTGCGCCCGCGCCCCGTCGTGGAAACTCGGCACACAAGGACGGCCATTGCGAATGGCATCCACGAACTCCCACGCTTGATCGTAACGGAACGTCACGAGTGGATCGCCGTCGCGCACGTTGCGCGGACTGCCTGGCCACTTGTAGAATTCCTCCGGGATGGTGATGGTTTCAAATCCTGGCCCACCAACCTTGCCGGTTTGAAGCTTGTTCCACTCGCCGGTGATAAAAACAAAACTGCGTTCGCTGCCATTGATTTCCACGTAGTCAAGGCTGCGCCAGCTTTCGTTGCGACCGCTCGCGAGCTTGCTGCTTTCGAGGACACCCGTCGCTCCGCTTTGGAATTCCGCAAGGATGGCCACCCAATCATCCAAGTCGTTCGGCATTCCGCCACGGACCGGATGCCAATACTTCGTGTTTGCCACGAGTCGTTTCATCGGGCCAACGAGCAGGTGCGCGAAATCAATCCGGTGCGAAAGCATGTCGCCGATTTCACCAGTGCCGGCGAGCTTCTTCACCTGTCGCCAACCCAAACCGCGCGCGCCCCAGTCCTGCAACCGGCACGAGCGATAATGATACGGCTGGCCCAGATCGCCGCGTTTCACGAGATGCGCCAGATAACGCATCGCGGGCACGAAGCGATAGGTGAACGCGGTCATGTGGCGCACGCCGGCCTGGTCTGCGGCGGCGGCCATGCCCTGAGTATCGGGAAAATTCAACGCGAGCGGCTTCTCACACAGGACGTGTTTGCCCGCCGCGATGGCCGCGTGCGCGATGGCGGGGTGCACAAAGTTTGGCGTGGCGATGATGACGGCGTGTACATCATCGCGCTTCACGATGTCCTCGTAGTTCGTCGAAGTGATGGCGACGCCGGTCTGTTGACGCGCGCGCTCCAGCGTTCCGCCGTCGGCGTCGCAGAGCGCGACGACTTTGACATCCGGGCACAGGGCGAGGCCGGGGAGATGGTTTTGCAGCGTAATGCCGCCGCAACCAACGATGGCGAAATTCAAGGTACTCATGTTTCTAAAACCCGGCGGGAGTATGGGGAGGTCGATCGGAAACGCAAGCCGCAGTGCGTGGAGGGTGTTGACAACATAGGTTTTCAGGAAGGCTGCTTCAGCGAAGTACGCCTGTCGGTAGCCTCACTCACCCCGACCCAAGATCAACAAGATCAGCGCGCATTTGGCAGCAGCGCTTCATACGCTGCCAAGGCCTGCCGATATTCCTGCACCGCCTCAGGCGGCAACACCGGCGCGCTGCGCTCGAGTTCCTTGCGGACACTCTGGATAAACCACTCGACTTCCTGCTTCTTCGGGCGCAACGGCTCGCCGGGCACTTCCACGAACCAGGGTGCGGTGTGGGCAAAGCGAAAGCGGTCAGCTTCGCGTGATTCAAAGCAGCGCAACGCCAGCCACGATGAACCATGGCAAGTCCAGTCGCCCGCGAAGGCGGCTTCCCATGCGCCCGCTTTGGTTTGCTTTGGCTTCAACGAAATTGCTTTCACCACGTCGCCGTTGACGATCAGCTCGACTTCCCAAACCGGTTGCTCGCTCAAAACGGTGCCTTTGATTTTTAGCTTTTGGGATTTACCAGCGCGAGCGGCGAAGTTGCCTCCGGGCAGTTCGCCATTCACTTCCGCGAGCAACATCGGGCCGGTGGTGACAAAACTGCGACCCGCTTTCAATCCCTTCATCCAGGCGTCGTAGTCGAAGTTCTTGCCGGTGTGAACACAAACCCGCCCGAAACCCAGCGGTACGGGATGCACGCCATTGGCGGTGCCGGCGGCGGGGTTGAGGCGGAAGCCGGAGTTCAACAAGGCGTAGTAAGTCCTGAACCCGTAGATCGTCCACTCACGTTCCGTGGCTCCGCCCGTGCCGATTTCCATCCAGGCCGGCGCGGGTTCAGCCCAGTTTCGCGCGGCATATTCGGTGCGCCAGTGATGATTGTTCGCCAGTTCAAAAAGATCCGGCTTCACCAGCGGCACGAGGGCCAGCGACCACGGCCAGTTGTGCTTTTCCAGGTCGAGCAACGCCCCTTCACGCCGGGCCCATTCGGCAACTTTACTGACCGGAAGCGCGGGCAGATCAATGACTCCATGGTGATTCACGAGCAACAGCGCACCGAGGGTGTGCGATTTTTTCGCGGTGGTGAAAATTTCGTATTCCGTGTTGCGCGGCCAGATGACGTGGGTGGCATCAACACGGGTCAGCGCGGCGGGAAAGACGCCCTTGATATTGCGCGGACTGTCTGCGGGCGGAACGCTTTCCTCGGTTGTCCAATACACCATCGGCAGCGCGACGTTCACGTCCTCGGCCAGCATGACGTTCGGCAACTCGGCGGGATCGCGGTGATTATGCGTGTCGCCGGAAAACCAGCCGCGCGCGGCGAGATTCACCCAGCGGCGCAACGGCAGTTGAAGATTCATCGGCTGTGAACCAGCTTGCACATGATTGGTCAGTGGTAGGTATTCTTTTCCGCGCTCGACGATGAAGGTGTAATTCCCCGGTTCCAGATCGAGCTTGAACGGATGCGCCGAAAGCGTCGTGTGCATTTCGAGGGCGCGCTTATTGGCCCCGTTCTGCCGCTCGTAACGGATGGCCAAGCCGTTCGTCGCCGCGGAAACCGGGAAGAACCATTGGCCCGCTTCGTTATGCACGTAGATTCGCGCCGGCAACGGCTGGCGCGACGCGCTATCCACGATTTCACCCGTGATGGCGACGGTCGCCGCCGGAGTTCGATTTGTCAGGAGGAGGAGCAACGCGGCGAGGGCCGCAGTTTGCCACAGGCGAAGAAAAGAGCCGTTCATCATGGTTGTGAGGCAGGCTAAATCGAACCGGCTTTCGCGCAACTCAAAAAGTCGTAACTCGGCAATCTCGGTTGGAAACAATCCCTTGTCCCGCCGCACGGGTGCCGCTATAACGGACAATGTTAGGAAGAAATGAAACAAACGATGTAACAACAAACAAAAAACCTTTTGCGTAGCTTCGGCTGCGGGTCTCGCAAGAAAACCGCGAATTTTCAATGTGAAGAGACCAGCTCCAAGGCACGCGCCCATCGGGCGCGGCTTGGTGCATTCTCTTCACAGGCGCTTCGCGGTGCCTCTTGCGGGGGTGCGTTAAGTTCGCGCCCCTTTTGTTTCCTGTGGCCTTGGTCGTCAACGGCACCATGAAACAAACCCACCTCGCGTTCCTTGCAGTTCTGCTTCTCAGCGGTCTTACCGCATTGGCAGATTATTATTTCAAACTTGCAAGCCAACGGGTGAATCCGGTAGCAAGCGCGCCCTTCTTCTTGGGGTTCGGAATCAATGCTCTCACCTTCGTTGGTTGGGTGTTTGTGCTGCGACACCTGAAGTTGTCAACGGTGGGGGTCATCTACTCAGTTTCCATGGTCGTTCTTCTGGTGGCGATTGGGTACTTCAGGTTTGGTGAACGACTTGGCCCTCAAGAAATCGTCGGGCTTGTTCTGGGTGTGTTGTCGCTGCTTCTGCTTGGGCGATTCAACTAGAACTGGTTTCATAAGTCCAAGTCGCCTTCGCAAGCCATTGAATCACAAGGCATCAATTTTTAGTTTTGACCTTATGAAACCGCTTCTAACAATTCGTGGCGAGCCATGAGTGTTCACATTGCTCAGTGCGAGTTTGGCTTAGGCCTTTTCGCTTCGACCCGCTTTCAAAGTGGAAGTGTAATTCTGCATTTCACCGGTCGTCGAATTTGCCTGCAAGAGGCAATAGACATGGGCGGCCTTGAATGCAATCCATTGCAAGTTGCAGCCCAAGAATACATTGATATTCAGCCGCCGGCGGTGTGTGCCAACCACTCCTGTCAACCGAACGCCAGCGTAGTTGCTGGGCATCTCCTTGTAGCTTTATGTGACATCAATGGAGGCGAGGAAATTCGTTACGATTACTCCACTACGATGAGTGAAAACCTTTGGACGATGGAGTGCCGATGTAGAACCCCAAAATGTCGCGGTGTTGTGCGTGACTTCCATTTACTCCCGGAGGACTTGAAACTGCACTACCTAAGCCTTGGCATCGTCCAGCCGTTCATCATCAGCGAAGTCTTGGAGCGACTCGGCTGGGGCCGGTCGGACGATTTGAGTTCACCTCGCACGCGCTAACAGTAGTGTCGGAAGGAAGTTCTAAAGGAACTCTGTGCCGCCCTTTCAGGGCTTGGATGGATTTGCGGGACTTACATGGGGCGACTTCTTCGCTTTGCCCTGGGTTATTAGCTTTCGGGCTTTCAGCCCTTTGAAATGCTAAGTATCCAGCTTCGTCCACGCCGCGTTCTTCTTCGACGACTTCACCACGGCTTCGATGAATGCCATGCCGCGAACGCCGTCTTCGATTTTTGGGAAATCATTCGCGATGTCATTCTTCGCGAGCTTGCGTCCTTCTTCGCGGGCACGGATGGCGTTGGCGAAGTTTTTGTAGATGTTTGCGAAGGCTTCGAGGTAGCCCTCGGGATGCGCGGGCGGCGTGCGAACGGCGGCTTTCGCGGCGTCACAAAGGTAGCCGTTGGCCGTGCGATAAACCTGCATCGGTTGGTCGGGCCATTTTGCGAGCAGCGTGTTGGGTTCCTTCTGGTGCCATTCGAGGCCGCCGAGTTCGCCATAGACGCGGATGTTCAAGTTGTTTTCCTCGCCGACGGAAATCTGCGAGGCGTGGAGCACGCCCTTCGCGCCGCCCTTGAAGCGGAGCAGCACATTGCCATCATCGTCCAGCTTGCGGCCCTTCACAAAGGTCGTGAGGTCGGCGGCAAGCTCGGAGATTTGGAGGCCGGTGATGTATTCGGCGAGGTTCTCGGCGTGCGTGCCAATGTCACCCATGCTGCCCGCTGCGCCGCTGCGCTTGGGATCGGTGCGCCACGCGGCCTGCTTCTGGCCGCTGGCCTCAAGGCGCGTGGCGAGCCAACCCTGCGGATATTCGACAACGACCTTGCGAATTTTTCCGAGCTTGCCGGTGGCGACCATGTCGCGCGCCTGTTTCACGAGCGGGTAGCCGGTGTAATTGTGCGTGAGGCCGTAGAGCAGGCCGGTCTTCTTCACGAGTTCGGCAAGCTTCTTGGCCTCGGTGAGATCAAACGTTGCGGGCTTGTCGCTCAAGACGTGGAAGCCATTTTCCAATGCCAGCTTGGCCGGAGGAAAGTGCATGTGGTTCGGCGTGACGATAGCGATGAAGTCCATGCGCTCGCTCGCGGGTAACGCCTTCTCAGCCGCAATCATTTCCTGAAAACTGCCGTAGCAACGGTTCGCAGGCAGGAATAGATCCGCACCGGAAGCCTTGGACTTTTCCGGATCCGAGGAGAACGCACCGCAAACAAGATCAATCTGCTGATCCATCGCCGCCGCGATGCGATGCACCGCGCCGATGAACGCCCCGCGCCCGCCGCCGACCATGCCGTAACGAATTTTTCTACTCATAGTATTTGAGAAAAGGGTTGAACTGCCGCAGCCATTTGCAAACTTGTGTTGAATTAGGTAACGCGGTCTTTATAGTGACGCGCGTTTTTCAAGTCAACGAATGACTTGTGCTTGCATGCAGATACATTTGCTAAAATCAAAGATTCACCGGGCCCAGGTCACCGCCAGCAGCCTTGATTACGAAGGCAGCCTCACCATCGCCGTGGACTTGATGGAGCGCGTCGGATTCCTCCCGTACGAGCGGATTTTGTGCAGCAACCTGGTGAACGGCCAGCGCTTCGAGACGTACGTGATCGCGGGCGAACGCGGTTCCGGCGCGATCATCCTTAACGGTGCCACGTCGCATCGTGGAAAGGTCGGCGACCGGCTCACCATCATGAGCTTCACCGAAGTGGACGAAGGGGCGGCAAAAAACTGGCAGCCACGCGTGATCGTGCTGGGAGAAAGCAATGCTATCTTGAACGAGCGGGGAATCTGACGATGAGTATTCAGAATCCAGAATTAAGAATCCAGAAGTTGACCCGGACAAAACTCCCTTTTGTCATTCCTTATCCAATCTGTCTTCCACACTCGTGATATGCCTTTTACCGTTGCTGAAATTGCCGCCCAGGTTGGCGGAGATGTCCAGGGCGACGGAGCCACGGTGTTGACCGGCTTTGCGCCGGCGAGCGCGGCCAAGGCCGGCGATCTCACGTTCGCCGAAAACGAAACCTACTTCGCCGCCGCCGAGCAGAGCGCGGCCTCCGCCATTCTCGTGGCGGACGGTTTTGCTTCGTCCCGGAAGATATTGATTCGCGTGAAGAACGCGCGCATCGCGTTTGCCAAAGTGTTGCCGCTCTTTTTTCCGGAACCACAGTTTGCCGCTGGCATTCATCCTTCAGCGGTCGTCGCGGCGTCGGCACAGATTGATCCTTCGGCGCACATCGGACCGCATTGCGTCGTGGAGAAGGGAGCGCGCATCGGAGCGCGCGTGGTGTTGCAGGCGGGGAATCACATCGGCGCGCATTGCACCCTCGACGAAGACACGCAACTCTTCCCGAACGTCACGCTTTATCCGCGCACGCAACTTGGCAAGAGCGTCCGCATTCACGCAGGCAGCGTCATCGGCTCGGACGGTTTCGGCTACGTTTTCGACGCTGGCATCCATCGCAAGGTGCCGCAGATCGGCCATACGATTATTCACGACGACGTGGAAATCGGCGCGAACGTGACGATTGATCGCGGCGCGCTCGGTGCCACCGTCATCGGCAGAGGAACGAAGATCGACAACTTGGTGCACATTGCGCACAACGTTGTCATTGGCGAGCATTGCATCCTGTGCGGTCAGGTAGGCATCGCCGGCAGCACCAAGCTGGGCAATTACGTCACGCTCGCGGGCCAGGTTGGCCTGGCGGGCCATCTCAAACTTGGCGACCAGGCGACGGTCGCCTCGCAGTCCGGCGTGATGCACGACATTCCCGACGGCGGGAAGTGGCTTGGCTCCCCGGCCCAGCCGGATCGCCAAACGAAGCGCCAATGGATCGCCCTGCAGCAATTGCCGGAATTGTTGCGGCGCGTGGCGGAATTGGAAAAAAGGCTTGCTGGCGGGGGTTCTTCGCCTCCAACCGATCCCGTCTCCGGCAAATGATCTACCCGGCTGCGAGCCACCGCCAATTTGGACAAATCGCCGCGAAAAATGCCGGAAATGCCTATTGACTTCACCAGCTTGTTTGCTAGTTTCTCCGCTCCTTAAATAAGGATATTAATGAAAACGTATTTGCCGAAAGTGAATTTGGATCAGCGTAAGTGGCACATTGTGGACGCCGACGGTGCCATCTTGGGCCGTCTGGCGGCGCAGGTGGCCGACGTGTTGCGCGGAAAAAACAAGCCCTGTTTCACCGCGCACCTGGATGCCGGTGATTTTGTCGTCGTCATCAACGCCGAAAAAGTCCGCGTGACCGGCAAGAAGGAAGACGAGAAAATGTTTATGTCGTACTCGGGCTGGAAGGGCGGCGAAAAATTCGCCTCGGTTTCCCAGATTCGCGCCCGTCAGCCGGAAAAGCTCATCACCCACGCCGTGAAGGGAATGATCCCGAAGAATCGCTTGGGCCGCGTGTTGTTGACCAAATTGAAAGTCTATAAAGGCAGCGTGCACCCGCACGCCGCCCAGTCGCCGGCCCCGCTGGCCATTGCAAATTAACCTGTAATATATGGCTCAAATCCAAGAATTCCTCGGCACTGGCCGCCGCAAAACCGCCGTGGCTCGTGTTCGCCTGGCCGCCGGTTCCGGCAAATTCACCGTCAACGGCCGGACGATGGATAAATACTTTTTGACCGAGACCCAGCGCACCCAGGTGTTGCTGCCGCTGTCCTTGACGGCCACGGCCGCCAAATTCGACGTGCGGGTCAATGTCGCCGGCGGCGGACCCAACGGTCAGGCTGGCGCCGTGCGCCACGGCATCGCCCGCGCGTTGCTGGAAGCGGATATCAACCTGCGCCCCGCGCTCAAAGCCGAGGGTCTGCTGACCCGCGATCCGCGCATGCGCGAACGCAAGAAGTATGGCCAGCCGGGTGCCCGCAAGCGCTTCCAGTACAGCAAGCGCTAGAATCGAGCGTATATTTTCAAACCCCGCTGGCTGTGCCGGCGGGGTTTTTTCATGGCACTAGGCGTGAAAGATTTTCAAATGCCAATTTGCAATTTGCCGCCGCTCGTATTCAAATCGGAACCATTGTGAACTCAAACTCACCAGTGAAGGTCGCAGTCGTCGGTGCCTCCGGTTACTCCGGCGAGGAGTTGGTGCGGCGGCTGTTGTCGCATCCGCACGCGGAGTTGTGCGCGGTCACTTCGCGGCAGTACGCCGGGCAGAGCGTCGCGCAGGTTTTTCCGAAGTTCGCCAGTCATCCACGCGCGAAAACATTACGGTTCGTCACACCGAACGCCGAACTGCTGGCGAAGGAAGCTGAAGTGGTTTTTCTCGCGCTGCCGCACGGCGTGGCGGCGGAGTTCGCCGTTCCCCTGCTCCGGTTCGGCAGCCGCGTCATTGATTTGAGCGCGGATTTCCGGCTGAAGAGCGCGGCGGTCTATCAAGACTTTTACGCGCACGCTCATCCCGCGCCGGAACTGCTCGCTCAAGCCGTCTATGGCCTGCCGGAAATTTACCGGAGCGCGATCAAGGACGCCACGCTGATCGCTTCACCCGGCTGTTATCCGACCAGCATCTTGCTGCCGACGCTGCCATTGTTGCGCGCGGGTCTGATCAAGTCCGCCGGAATCATTGCCGATTCGTTAAGCGGCGTGAGCGGTGCCGGGCGCAAGGCGGAACTGGATTATCTCTTCGTGGAATGTCACGACAGCGCGCGGCCGTACGGGATTCCAAAACACCGGCACTTGTCGGAAATCGAGCAGGAACTCTCGCTCGCGGCCGGAACGCCGGTGGTGATTCAATTCACGCCGCACCTCATCCCGATCAACCGCGGCATTCTCACCACACTGTACCTTGCGCCAGCGGTGCATTTCACCGGCGCGGCGGAAATGGCGGCGTTGAACGACAAGATTTCCCAATGCTACCAGGCCGCCTACGGGCAGGAACCGTTCGTCCGTTTGCTGGAGGGCAACGCGCTGCCGGACACCAAAAATGTCGCCGGCACCAACGTCATTGAAATCGCCTGGCGGCTCGACCCGCGCACGGGCCGGTTGATCGTGACCAGCGCCGAGGACAACATCGTCAAAGGTGCCAGCGGCCAGGCCGTGCAAAGCTTCAACATACTGTGCGGCTTCCTGGAGACGGCAGGTTTGATTTAACCCAAATGCTAAAGCTGACCCCTCATGGAATGTTCCGCCGCCATCCAATGCCCGTTTTGCGGCCAGTCCTTTGAACTGGCGGTGGATTCCAGCATTTCGTCGCAACGCTTCACGACCGACTGCGAAGTCTGCTGCCGGCCGTTCGAGGTTTCGGTGGAGTGCGAACCGGGCGAAATTCTGAGCTTGGATGTTCTCTCAAGTTAGCGGAAAGTCCGCAGCTCTATGGCAAACATCATACTCTGGATTTACATCGTGCTGTTGGTCGCGGGCGGCCTCATGGGCTTCCTCAAAGCCGGCAGTAAAATGTCGCTCATCATGTCCGTTGCTTTTGCCGTGCCCCTGGCGCTCTGCGCTCTGCACGTCATCAACGTTTTCTACGACCGCCGCGAAACGGTCAACGGACAGACGCGGTTCCACATCCATTTTGATCTGGCTGACGGCCTCATCCTGTTCCTGCTTGTCTTTTTCTCCATGCGCTTCGCCAAAGGCAAAAAGTTCATGCCCGCCGGCCTGATGATGATTCTCTCTCTCGTCACGCTCGTGCTACGGATCGTGGTGACGTAATCGACCGCTTTCCGTGCCCGCCTCGACTTCCCTTCCGATCTGGCAAATCCACGCCGACATTGTTCGCACAATGCGTGTGGGCAACCGGCTCGTCCTCGTCGCGCCCACCGGTTCCGGCAAGACGACGCAGGTGCCGCAGATGCTTTTGGACGCCGGATTGGCCGGAGAGAAGAAGATCGTCGTGCTCCAACCGCGTCGCGTGGCCGCCCGCACGGTCGCGGCGCGCGTGGCCTGGGAACGCAACGGAAAACTCGGCGACGAGGTCGGCTACCAGATTCGTTTCGAGGACCACACCAGTCTTGGCACACGCATTTGCTACGTGACCGAAGGGATTTTGCTGCGCTGGTTGCAGGACGACCGAGAGTTGACGGACGTCGGCATCGTGCTGTTCGATGAATTTCACGAACGCAATCTGCTCAGTGACGTAGCGCTGGCGCTGGTCAAACAATTGCAGGAAACGCGCCGACCTGATTTGAAACTCCTGGTCATGTCGGCCACGCTCGACGCGGAACCGGTGGCCGAATATCTCCGCCAACCGTCGCCCTGCCCCATTCTCGTCTCTGAAGGAACGATGTTTCCGGTGGAAATCCACTACGCGGATTACATGGATCAGCGGCCCGCCACCGAGCAGGCTGCGGACGCGGTCGAACGCATTGTCAATTCCGGTGAACCAGGCGACATGTTGGTCTTCATGCCCGGCATGGGTGAAATCAACGCCACCATCAATGCCCTGCGCGCGGCCCGCCTGAACGAGCGCTGTGTTTTTATTCCTTTGCACGGTGAACTGCCGCCGGACGAGCAGGACCTTGCCTTCGCGCCGAACCCGCTTCGTAAAATTGTCGTGGCCACCAATGTCGCCGAAACCAGCGTGACCATCGACGGCATCCGTCACGTCGTGGACAGCGGTGTCGCCCGCGTCGCCCGTTACGACGCGGAACACGGCATCAGCACCTTGTTCCTCGAACCGATCAGCCGCGCCTCCGCCGACCAGCGCAAAGGCCGCGCCGGTCGCACCGCACCAGGCGCGTGCCAGCGGCTGTGGACGGAGAGCTCGCACTTGAACCGCCCGGAGCGCAACACGCCAGAAATCCAGCGAAGCGATCTAGCGGAAATCGTCTTACTGCTCCATTCACTCGGCATCAAGAAAGCGGCGGAGTTCAACTGGTTGGACAAGCCGGACGTAGTCGCGGTGGAAAGGGCGGAAGAACTTTTGCACACGCTGGGCGCGTTAAAAAGTTTAGAGTTCAGAGTTCAGAGTTCAAGGGATGTCGGAACTGCACCAGCCGACTCAACTCTAAACGCGAAACCCGAAACTTCGAACTCAGATTTGACCCCCATAGGCCGCCAGATGTTGCGCCTACCGATGCACCCGCGCTATTCGCGCATGTTGGTCGAGGCGGCGCAACGCGGCTGCGTTCCCTCTGCCGCACTGTGTGCCGCGCTGGTGAGCGGACGCGACCTGCTCATGCGCGTGGGCCGCGACGACAAAGACATTGGCGAAGCGCGCGAGCTTTTTGAAGCCAGCCAGGACTCGGATTTCTTTACGCTCATTCGCGCGTTTCGTTTCGCACAGAAAAACAATTTCAGCGTCGCCACTTGTCGCCGCTACGGGGTGCATGCGCAAATCGCGCAGCAGGTCGAGCAGACCTACGAGCAAATCATGCAACTTGCAAAGCGGCAGGGGTTGCTCGACGCGCCGGCTGATGATAGGCAAAAGTCTTCCGCTCCACCATCCGATGATGCCCTGCTCCACTGCCTCCTTGCCGGTTTCATTGATCAGCTTTGTCAGCGTCGCGACCAGGGGACTCTCGAATGCGATTTGACGGAGGGCCGGCATGGCACGTTGATGCGAGAGAGCGTAGTGCAAAACTCGCCGCTGTTCGTCACGGCGAACATTCGCGAGGTGGCCGGGCGCGGCTCCGAGAATCTGCGGCTGCTTGGTCTGGCCAGCGCGGTGAAGCGCGAGTGGATCGAGGAGATGTTCCCGCAGCAGCTCACCACGCGGATCGAGCACCTCTTCGACCGCACGCACAAGCGCGTCGCCGCCGTCAAGCTCGTGCGCTTCCACGATCTGGTCATCCACCACGAGCATCAAAGCGAAGTGGAGCCGGCCGCTTCGGGCCAGTGCCTGGCCGAGGCGCAGCGCAAGGGCTGGTTTGAACTGCCGCTGTTGAACCACGACGTGAAACAATTCATTGCCCGCGTGAACCTTGTCTGCGCTGCAATGCCGGAGCTGGAGTTTCCCCCACTGGACGAAGCCGCCATCACCAGTTGCTTGAGCTGCGCCTTTGCTGGTTTGACGCTCGCGAAACAGGCGCAGGCGACGCATCTGAAAGAGTCGTTCACCGCGCACCTGGCACCGGAACAACGCGGCTGGCTGGACGAACTCGCGCCCGGGTCGATTCCGTGGGCCGATGCGAAGAAAATCAAATTGCTCTACAGCGAAGAGACCGATCCCGCCAAGGACGAAGCCATCGCGCCCGAAGCGCAGGTGAAGTTACAGGAATGCTTCCCGTTGCAAACGCATCCGTTCATTTGCGAAGGCGTGCTGCCGGTCAAACTCTGGCTTTGCGCGCCCGACGGCAAGCGCATCGAAGCCACGCTGAACTGGCCTTCGTTCAAGGCGAACAGCTATCCCAAACTGAAATCCTCTCTCCAGAAAAAGTTCCCCGGAGTGCCGTGGATTTAAGCTTGGAAGCCTGAAACGTCTTTCATGGCGGGCGCAACCTTTTGGCATTGGGAAGAAGAAACTGGTTTCCAAAAGCTGGCCCAGCCCTCATGATGTCATCGTAATTTCACCATCAACCCCGAAAGGCAAACCCTTATGAAATACGGAGCGAGAAACAGAATCACTGCCAAAGTCACCTCGGTTCAAAGCGATCAAATCATGTCCCTCGTGAAGTTCGAGGTGACGGCCCCGGCGCAAATGGCCTCGGTGCTGACGACCGAATCACTTCAGGACCTCGGCCTCAAAGTCGGCGACACCGTGCAACTCATCGTCAAAGCGGTCCATGTCATGCCGGTGAAGGAGTGAGGGCCTTTGCTTACGCCATTCCAACCGCTGACGAACGCTGATTCGGTTTAACGCGATGGCGCGGAGTCGCAAAGGAAACCGCTAACCACGCGAACGCTTCTCCCTCGCCGCCTTGAAAGGGATGAGGGTCGGGGTGAGATGTCGAGGGCATGCCAAGGCATTGTGAATATGTCTTACAAATAATTATTGCCTTACGTTATGAGATGTGACAGACTTTTACAGAACGAAAGAAACAAAATGAATTCAGCCTACGTCACCTCCAAAGGCCAGTTGGTTGTTCCGTCCTCCATCCGCCGGCGGTTTGGCATCAAGCCCGGCACGCGCATCAACTTTGTGGAAGAGGGCGACCGCATCATCTTCCAGCCCGTCACCCGCGAATACATCGGTAGCTTTCGCGGCATGTTCAAACAGAAACCCGGCGAGAAATCGGTGCTGGAGGAACATTATGCAGAGCGGCGCGCCGAACGTGACCGGGAGAATCGTTGATGAAGACCATGGTTTTGGATGCCTCCGCGTTGTTGGCCCTGCTTTTCGACCAGCCTGGTGCGGAAAAAGTTGAACACTTGTTCAATCAGGCGGCGGAAGCCGACAAGCCCATGCTCATCACGGCGGTAAACTGGGCCGAGGTGCTTTACAAAATGAAGCTCAAACACGGCGCTCATGGCTGGGACAGCACGCGGCATTTTGAACGCACCATGCCGCTGGACGTTGTGTCCATTGACTGTGAACTCGCCGAAGCCGCCGCCGCTTTGAAAACGGAATACGATCTGGGGCTGGCCGATGCTTTCGCCGCCGCACTGGCGAAACAAAAGAGAGCCGAGCTGATAACGGGCGACCTCGAGTTCAAGGCGGTGGAAAAGGAAATCAAAATCAACTGGCTAACGGTGAACACGCGATGATTGCTTCAGACATACAGTTCCCGAAGTTTTCGTCGGAGATTTATGGCCGAATCGCGCTCAACGAAGTCGTCGGTTGCGCGGACTCCTTCGCGGCAAAGATGTTTCGCCTACTTCTCTAATTCAATCAATGCCTTCAGGTATCAAGATCAAGGACACGATTATAGGGACGGGTCTAGTGGCAACCCGAGGAAAACAGGTCGTGGTTCATGCACGCGGCTTTCTTCGTCGTGGAGATGTGATCGCTGATACGCGAAAGGATGGCCGTCCATGGAAGATTGAACTAGGCAAACGCGATTGCATCGCCGGCCTTCACCAAGGCATCGAAGGAATGCGCGTTGGCGGGCATCGCGAATTGATCATCAGTCCGCATCTGGCGTACGGTGCCGAGGGAGTTCCCGGAAGCATTCCACCAAACGCTGTGGTACGATTCGAGGTTGAACTGTTGGAAGTCCGGGAACCGGGGGTGATGAAACCCGAGGACTATCCGCCGGGAAAGCACCTTTATTATTTTGCGCCGGGCGAGATCAGCCGCAACCGACCGCAGATACAGTTTGGATTAGAGGAACACGGGCGCTGTGGCGTCACAATGAATATTCCGCCTACCGGAATGACGTGGAGATATGCGCGGAGCCGATCCGTGGAACAGCGTTTGGACGCAGGTGAAGTCGCGACATTGTTCCAAGAGGTCGCATCGCTTCCGCAGCAGTTCCCTGAAGCCTGTTTGAGCAACGATGAGTTGTGGGCCGATGCTTCCGAGAAGGCCAACAGCATTACACGCGATTCAAAAACCAACACGGCATGTGTGACATTGGGAATTTCGGAGCGAGGAGTGTTCCTGTGCCACTACTCCATTCGTGAGAACGAACCTGTTCTGCTGAACTCGAATATATTCAAACTGGTGAGCACCCTTTCGGCTTCACCGGAATTGAAGCCGCAATAAAAAAGGCGGACGGTGGCCCGTTCGCCTTTCGTGTTTTTAGATTTGAATTCGCTCAGTAGCGGTAGTGCTCCGGCTTGTAGGGGCCGTCGGGCGACACGCCGAGATAGTCGGCCTGCTTCTTGGTGAGTTTGGTCAGCTTCACGCCGATTTTTTCGAGGTGCAGGCGGGCGACTTCCTCGTCGAGCTTCTTGGGCAGGCGATAGACGCCGATCTTGTAGGTCTCCTTGTTCCGCCACAGGTCGAGTTGCGCGAGCACCTGGTTTGAGAACGAGTTCGACATCACGAAACTCGGATGGCCCGTCGCGCAGCCGAGGTTCACGAGGCGGCCTTCCGCCAGCACGTACATGGCCTTGCCGTTGGCGAAGATGTATTTGTCGTACTGCGGCTTGATGTTCAGTTTCTTCACGCCCTTCGCGGTGTTCAGGCGGTCCATTTGGATCTCGTTGTCGAAGTGGCCGATGTTACACACGATGGCCTGGTCCTTCATCTTCTGCATGTGCTCGAAGGTAATGATGTCGCAATTGCCGGTCGTAGTGACGTAGATGTCCGCCGTGCCAAGGGTGCTCTCCAGCGTGTTCACTTCGAAGCCTTCCATCGCGGCCTGGAGCGCGTTGATGGGATCGATCTCGGTGACGATGACGCGAGCGCCGAAGCCCCGCAGTGAATGCGCGGAGCCTTTCCCGACGTCGCCGTAGCCGCAGACGCAGGCGACCTTGCCAGCGATCATCACGTCCGTCGCGCGCTTGATGCCGTCGGCGAGCGACTCGCGGCAGCCGTAGAGATTGTCGAACTTCGACTTGGTCACCGAGTCGTTCACGTTGATGCACGGCACGAGCAGCTTGCCCTGTTCGAGCATCTGGTAGAGGCGATGCACGCCGGTGGTCGTTTCTTCGGACACGCCGCGCCATTCCTTCACGACGTTGTGCCAGAAGCCTGGGCGTTCCTTCGCGACGCGCTTGAGCAGGTTCTTGATGACCTGTTCCTCGTGCGAACCGCTCGGGGTGTTGATCCAGGTGTCGCCATTCTCAAGCTGAAATCCTTTGTGGATGAGCAGTGTCACGTCGCCGCCGTCGTCCACGACGAGTTCGGGTCCCTTGTTGCCGGGGAAAGTCACGGCATCCAGCGTGCAGTCCCAATACTCTTCGAGCGTCTCGCCCTTCCACGCGAACACCGGGATGCCGGCCTTCGCGATGGCGGCGGCGGCCTGATCCTGCGTGGAGAAAATGTTGCAGCTCGCCCAGCGCACGTTCGCGCCGAGATCGACGAGCGTCTCGATGAGAATCGCCGTCTCGGTCGTCATGTGCAGCGAACCGGTGACGCGCACGCCCTTGAGCGGCTTGCTCGTCGCGTATTTCTTGCGGATGGACATCAGGCCCGGCATTTCCTGCTCGGAAACGTCGATGGTTTTGCGGCCCCAATCCGCGAGGCTGAGGTCTTTGACTTTGAAGTCGGCGGTCGCGCCGTTACCGTTGCCGGCGGTTTTCGCGGCCACACGAAGGAGTTTGGCGCGGGACGGAGGAAGTTTTACAGTTGCCATATTCGTAATTGTTGAGAGTTGAAAGTTGAGAGTTGAAAGTTGAGAGTTGAGAGTTGAAAGTTGAGTGTTGAGAGTTATTTCACCGCGCGCTTGAGGGCGGCGGCTTTGTCGGTGCGCTCCCAGGTGATGCTGCTGAGATCGTCCACTTTGCCGAAGTGACCGTAGTTGGTGGTCTTGCTGTAGATGGGACGGAGCAGGTTGAGCTGCTTGATGATGTCGGCGGGCTTGAAGCTGAACACGGCGCAGACGGCCTTCTCGATGGCTTCATCGCTGTACTTGCCCGTGCCGAAGGTGTTCACGCACACGCTGACCGGTTCGGGATGGCCGATGGCGTAGGCGAATTGAATCTCCGCGCTCGTCGCGAGACCGGCCGCGACGATGTTCTTGGCGACGTAACGGCCCATGTAGGCGGCGCTGCGATCCACCTTGCTCGGATCCTTTCCGGAGAAAGCACCGCCGCCGTGACGACCCATGCCGCCGTAGCTATCGACGATGATCTTGCGACCCGTCAAACCCGTGTCGCCCTGCGGTCCTCCCACGACAAATCGCCCGGTGGGATTGATGAGGAACTGCGTCTTCCGGTCGAGCAGATGTTTCGGCAAAACCTTTTGGATAATTTCGCTGATGCAAAAAACTTTGATGGTTTTGTGCGACACGTCGTGGGCATGCTGGGTGGAGATGACGACGTTGGTGATGCGCACGGGTTGGTCATTCACGTATTGCACGGAAACCTGGCTCTTGGCATCGGGGCGCAGCCACTTCACTTTGCCGCTCTTACGAATGCGGGTGAGTTCGCGGCCAAGCTGATGCGCGAACATGATTGGCGCAGGCATCAGTTCCGGCGTTTCATTGCACGCGTAGCCAAACATCAAGCCTTGATCGCCCGCGCCCTGCTCGGCGTGGCCTTTGCCCTCGGCGGCGCGCTCATCGACGCCTTGCGCGATGTCCGCCGACTGCGAAGTAATGGCGTTCATGATGAGCACCTTGTCGGCGTGGAACAAATCGTCGTCGTGCGTATAGCCGATTTCGCGGATGGCTGCGCGGGCAATGGCATTGAAATCGAGCTTGGCCTTGGTCGTGATTTCACCGCCAACGACGACAAGATTGGACTTGGCGTAGGTCTCGCAGGCGACGCGGCTGTATTTGTCCTGCGCGAGGCACGCGTCGAGCACGGCATCCGAAATGGTGTCGCATACTTTGTCCGGGTGGCCTTCGCCGACGGACTCCGAAGAGAAGATGTAATTTTTGCTCATGTGGTTTATCGACCGACCGCAGTTTCAATAATCATATTGACGTATCAAGATTTGAAGATATAAGCACTAAACAACGCGTCAACAATAAATTTGGAAAATTTCACAAACCAGCCATTGCCATGTCCACCACCTTGAAGTCACTCCGCGCGCTCGCCGATCTCACGCGGTTGCGCATTATTGCGCTGCTGGAGAAGGAGGAACTGTCCGTCAACGAGCTTCAGGAAGTCACTCGCATGGGGCAGTCACGCATCTCCACGCACCTCGGCTTGTTGCAAGACGCTGGCCTGGTGCAATCCCGGCGCGAGGGCAAACGGACGTTTTACAAACTCAAGTCGGACGCCGACGCGGTGGCGCGCGAATTCATCACCCTCGCCATTCGTGGCGCGGCGGAGATGCACGAACACGCCGCCGATCAACTCAACCTCCGGCGCGTCCTCGCCCGGCGCAACGAGCAGGCGCAAGTTTATTTCAACCAGGTCGCCGGACGTTTCGACCGCAGCTACGGACCGGGCCGTTCGTGGCAGGCGTTCGGGCATTTGCTGCTGCGGATCATCCCGCCGTTGACCGTCGCGGACTTGGGATCGGGCGAAGGCTTGTTGAGCGAATTGCTGGCGCGACGGTGCAAAAAAGTCATCGCCGTGGACAACTCGGAAAAGATGGTGACCTTCGGCGCGAACAAGGCGAAAAAGAATGGCTTAAAAAATCTGGAGTTTCGGCTCGGCGATCTGGAAGCGCCACCCATCGAAGCGAACAGTGTGGACCTGGTCATCCTCAGCCAGGCGTTGCATCACGCTGCGGAGCCGGCCAGGGCGATTGCTAGCGCCCACAAACTTCTCCGCGCGGGCGGGCAGATCATGATCCTTGATCTGCTCCAGCACAAATTCGAGCGAGCGCGTGAACTCTACGGCGACCGCTGGCTCGGTTTCGCCGAGAGCGATCTCCATTGCTGGCTGGAGACGGCGGGATTCAAGAAGATCGAGATCACCATCGTGGCCCGCGAGGAAGAGCCGCCGCACTTTCAAACCATTTTGGCCAGCGGCCTCAGATAACCGCAGTCCGCACCAGCGGCAGTCGCACCGTGACCACCGTCAACCGGTTGGCCTCGGAGCAGAACTGAATGGTTCCACCGTGCGCCGCGACAATCCACTGGGCAATGCTCAAGCCGAGGCCGCAGCCCTCCGCGGCGTGGCTGTGGCTCTCGTCGCCACGGAAGAAACGGTCAAAGACGCGCGGTTGCAATTCCGGCGGAAGCCCCGGGCCGGTGTTGGAGATGGTGAATTCGGCGGACGCATCTACGCGCCGCAATTCGAGGTTCACCGTCCCCTGCGGCAGATTGTATTTGATGGCATTGTCGGTGAGGTTCAGCAGCAACTGGCGCAATCGGTGACGGTCGCCTTGAATCGTAATCTCTTCACACCCGCACAGACTTACCTGGATGGCGCGCGATTGTGCGAGAATTTGAGCGTCAGCCAGGGCGTCATGCACGAGTTCGTCCAGGCGCACCAGTTCGAGCCGGAGCGCGACCTGGCCAGCGTCGGCCTTGGTCAGCAGCGTGAGGCCGTCCACGATTTTCGCGAGCCGCTGCACTTCATCCAGTTGGCTGAGCAATCGCTCGCGCTGCGACACGGAAAGCGTTTCCTCGCGGAGGGCTGTCTCCAACTCGCCGTGCATGACGGTGAGCGGCGTCTTCAACTCATGCGAGGCATGCAACGTAAACTCGCGGATGCGTTGGAACGAGCCGCCCAACCGCGCGGTCATGGCGTTGAAGACTTCGGTGAGCTGGTCGAGTTCGTCGCCGCTGCGGGTGCGGGGCAGTTGCTCCTTCAAGTTGTGCTCCTGAATGCGGGTGGCCGCCTGGGTGAGCGCAGCCACGGGCGCCAGCGCCTGGCGCGTCAGCCACCAGCCGCCGACGAGGCCGACGAGCGCCGCTGGCAAACCGCACCAGAGGATGATCCGCAGCAAATCATTCAACCCTTCGTCATTCTCGTCCGGTTCCGGAGCGGCTTTGATTTGCTGCTTCTCGACGACGAATTCGTGATACGCCAGCCCGGCAATCAGCAGGACGGAGGCGAACAATATCCCGGCATACCACAAAGTCAGTCGCGTGCGAATGGTCATGGGTGTTCTTTGATCACGTAACCCACCCCGCGCACGGTGTGGAGCAACTTGGGTTCGGCGCCGGCGTCGATTTTCTCGCGCAGCCGTTTGATATAGACATCCACCAGATTCGTGCCGGGGTCGAAGTCGTAGTCCCAAACTTTTTCCAATATCACCATCCGCCCGCAGATGCGCCCGGCGGAGCGCATGAGAAATTCCAACAACCGGTATTCGCGCGCCGTCAGTTCAAACACCGCCTCGCCGCGCCGGGCCTGGCGGGTAACGGTGTCGAGCGTGAGGCTCCCCACCCGCAGCACGATCGCTTTTGGCTCGCCCCCGCGCCGGGCCAGCGCGCGGACGCGGGCGATGAGTTCGGCCAGCGCGAACGGCTTGGCCAGATAATCGTCCGCCCCGGCGTTCAAACCTTCGACCCGCTCGTTCACTTCGCCGCGCGCTGAAAGGAGCAGCACCGGGGTGGTGTTCTTCCGCTCGCGCAACTGCCGCAGCACGCTCAATCCGTCGCGGCCCGGCAGCATGATGTCGAGCACAATGGCATCGAACGGCGTCGCGGTGGCCGCCGTCAGCGCCTCGTGCCCGTGATGCACGACATCCACCGCGAAGCTCTCCGCCTGGAGCGCCTTGCGGATGAACGAGGCGGTTTTCTTTTCGTCTTCGACGACGAGGATGCGCATGAGGGATTCTTCTAGCAGACACAGCGGCAGGTGAACACCGTTATCTCCCCCCCGCAAGTTTCCTTAGCGCGACTTGTGCGAGATCAGATCCACATCGGCATCCATGACTTCCTTCACCACCCCGACGCCGGGGGCATACCATTTGAATTCGATCTTTCCGTCCGCGAGAATTTCTTTGAGCTTCAGGCAATTCTTGTAGGTGCCCGCGGGCACGGTCACGGTTTCGTTGAGCGACAGTACTTCGTCCTCCTCGGTGATCGCGCGGGAGACGTCCTCGGATTTGAACTTGTCCCCAACCTTCGGATGGCCGGGCAGGATGATGCCGGGCACGGGCGTGTCCTTGCCGAAGAGCCAGGCACCGGAGTGGCCGACGATCTTACCGTCCTTGTATTCGTCCACGTCCTCGCCGAGGTAATACACCGTGCCGTTGTCGTCCTGCGCGAAATAGTCGAGCGTCACTTCCTCCAACTCGCCGTCCACAAACTCGCTGTCCTGCATCACCAACGCCGCGACGGTCTGCTTGCCGATTCGAAACGTCTTCGTCGCGTCCGGCAGGATGGTGCGCTCGATGCGGACTTTCTTCCCGCCTTCGCGGCCCTCGAGGATGTCCTGCTTGAGCGAGGCGAGCGGCAGGAACGGATTCGTGATGTCACGCGGGTGGGAAAACTTCACACCGGCGAGAATTTTCTTCGCGCGCTTGGCAAGCCCCGCTGCGAGTTCCTTGTCGCGGTCCGCCGCGTCATCGTCCTTGGTCTGGGCGAGCTTGCCGTCCTCGGTGATGACCAGGTCCACGGTCTTGCCGGCCTTGTCCTTGCCCACGGCTTCATAGACGGCCTGGCCGCCAATCTTGTGGCCTTCGAGGTCCACGGTGCCGACGGAGCCGCCGTGGGCGAGAATGGTTTTGCGCACGGCCTCGGGAACGTCGTTCCACATCTTGGCGGTGCCGGCCAGGCCGTCGGAGGTGAGGAGGCAGCCGAGCACAAAAAAGGAGGACAGCGTCAGCGCTTTAATCGGATTGAATAGGGTGTGCTGCATGGTCATTTCACTTTCATTGTTTCCCGTGATGAAAAAATTGCCGCCAATTGTCCGGCCTCACGGTGTCGGGTGCTTGGCGACGTAGTTGACGATGAATTTTTTGAGGTCTTTCTGCGCCTCGGCGATGCCGGCAATGACGCGTGGATCGGTGGCCTCGGCGCGGAGAATGTCGAGCTGCGCGAGCCGTTTTTGCATGACTTGAAAATCCTGCGCCGAAGGATTCTTCGGGTTCGTGCCGTGGTCGGCGAAATCCTCGGCGAGATTGCGGCGGTTGTCGGCGGGCAGGCTGGTGTCGCCCAGCACGGCGGCAAAAAACCGGTCGGCCTGCGGGTCAATTCCGGCGCTGTCGAGTGCGACCTGCGCGAGGCGTTCCTTCGCCTGCACGTCGGTGATGCGCGGGTCTTGGTAGGCTTGAATCGCGATGGCGAGGACTTTATCCGGCTGAGTCTGTTGGAGATATTTCAACGCGGCGGCGTCCAGCTTGCCGTCGGGCTGGATCAATTGCGCCTGCGCCTGCGATGCGAACGAGGCGTCGCCGAACATCGCCAGCACGCCGAACAGGTAGTTGCGGTCGTTCTTGTCCAACGCGCTGGCCGAGCTGGCGGCGAGCGGATGGGCGAGCATTTCGCGCGCGGCGGTCAGCGCGACATCGCGGTATTTGTCCGGTGCCATTTCCTGCAAGGCGCGCGCGAGCCACGCCACTTCCACGCCACGCCCGGTGGTGGCGAGCGTGTCGGCCAGAATCTTTTCCGCGTCCGTGCCGCCGATGTTTTTCAACGCCTCGAACAAGCCAAGTCGCAACGAGGGCGGCAGCAGGAACTCGGTGGAAATCTTGCCATCGCGCGGAGCGCCTTTGCTGAAACCGCTAAGGCTGGACTCGTAATCAATCTCTTCGTTGCGCGCGAGGAACTCGCGGATGGCCGGCAGCGCCTCCGGACCGGCTTCCATGAGACTCTCGAATTGGGCAATGATCTGGCGCGCCCCGCGCGTCTGCCCCGAGCCAGCCTTCAGGCCTTTAAGCTTCTCGATGATTTCTCGCGGGCTGATCTTCGCGGCCACCACGGCCACAGGAGTGGGAACCGGCTCGACCGTTTGTGGCCGGGCACGCGCGCTCCTCAATGCCGCTTCGAGCCTAGCCACCTTCTCTTGCCACGCCGTGTCCCCCGCCGCCGTGGCAACAGGAATTACGGTGGGTGGCTTCCGGGGTAAGAACACCAGCGCGGCCGACACACCAACGCAAACGCCAGCCACCAACGTGAGAATGGTTTTCATAACAACGGAAAACTATGGCTGCGCGCCGCCGTGCTTCCCCGGCAGAGCGCAGCCAGATTAAAGCCGATTACTTCTTTTCTTGCTTCTCTTTTTCTTTGTCCTGCTTTTCCTTCTCCTGGTCTGCGGGGGTTTCCTTGGCCACGGAAACGACTTCACCCGTGATCGCGTCCACCTGGACTTCGGTGATGTCCTTCGAGTCGTCCGTGGCAATGTCGAACGACCAGACGAGCTTGCCGTTCTCTTTTTCGAGCTCGGCGTCCACGACCTTGCCGCCGGGGACTTTGGCCAGCGCGGTTTTTTGGGCGTCGGCCTTGGAGATTTTGGCCTTGGCTTCGAGTTTGTATTTTTTATCAGCGGCCACCACGGTCGTGACCGTGCCGATGACGAGTCCCAGCGCGAGCAGGGAACAGAGGATGGTTTTAAGTTTCATTTTTGTTTGTTTTTATATGTCAGAATTGTTCCAACGAATGACAGCCTGCCCGAGGCGGATGAATCGGCCATGAACCGGCCATGACAGTTTTGTCATCCCCGCTTCACTTCACTTCGTCCGCAAGACCACGTTACTAATCGCATTGACCACCGCGTCGTCATCCAGCACGGCAGATTCTTCACGATAAACCCGATGCGCGCCAGCAGTCAGATAGGCGTCGCGCAGCCCGCCGGTGGAAAATTTGTCGGCGGTGTTGTGCAGCACCAGTGGATGCGGCACCGCCAGCATAGCCGCGCCCTCGAATACGCCGATCCGGCGAATGCCCGGCACGAACACGTCGTCCGCGAGCAACGCCTGATCGCTCGATGCATCGAACCCATCGCAATCCGCCACCACCGCGTCGGCGGCGGGCGCGGCCAGCAAGGCCCACAATCCCGCACGGCCTGTGCCGCACAGGATCGTCATGCGCCGGGCCTTGCCGTGCGAACGCGCCACGGCGCAGGCGGTGATCAAATCTTGAACGCGCTCCTGTAGGTCGGTTCGGTTGTACGTCGTGAAGAAATTTTCAAACGGCTTGCGAGCCTTGGCCACCCCGAGATTGGATAATTCTCCCGTAAGGAAAGTGTCCAACAACAGCACCGTCTGGCCGCGCTCCACGAGTTTCTTGGCCAGGCCGGTCGGGTTTCCCGCTGAATCCAGATACGCCTTTTTGCCACCGGGATGCGCTAGAATGATCATCGTGTTGACCGCGTCGTTGAGCGGCGACAACAACGCCGCCGGCAGACGATCACCCCGACCCGCGCGACCAATGGCCAGCTTCGTCACGGTGCAGCTTTCCGCTTTGGTGACTTCGCCGATTTCCGCCAGCACGCCGCGCTCCGGAAACTCCACCTGCAACGTGTGCCGGTACGCCGGCAGCATGACCTCCTTGAAGCGCGCCAGCGATTTGGAATTAAACGGCTGGAGTGCCTTCCATTGCGCTTCCGCTCGCCCCAAGAGCGACAGGATGAACGTCGATTCATTCAGCGCGTCGGCGGGCAATGTGCCGTCCGGCCAAACTCGCAAGTCCTCATCTGGCTCTTTTTTGTACGGCGCTTCCTTGAGTGAAACCGCGTCCGGTCGTTTCAACAGCCAGCGGCCAAACGAATCATACACCGCCTCGCGACTCGTCTGGTTGTAGTTATGATCGAAGCTAAATATCTGGTAGCGGAATTTGTCCTGCGCCTTGAAGAACTGGTACATCTTCTCGATGGACGGACCTTCGACCGTCATCGTCAACTTCGTCCAGTCGCCGGAGGCCGCTACGAGGTGTTGTGGACGTGGCGCGGGCACGGCGGCGATCTCCATGTTGGAATATTCGACGCGCAGACCGGGCGCATTTTCACACTGGCAGCCGCCTTGCATCGAATGCGACACCATCACGACGGGCGCTTGCGCCGCCAGCCGACCATCCACCGCACCCAGCATGAACGTCTGCGTGCCGCCGCCGGATTCCCCGGTGCACGCGAGGCGTTTCTTGTCCACGTCGGGCAGCGACTCCAGAAAGTCGAGCGCGCGAATGCTGTTCCAAGTTTGCAGCCCCATCAGGCTGATGCTCCACAGTTGCAGCTCGGGCTGATTGAAGAACGCCCGGTGCTTGCCGAGTTGAACGGTGTCGTTGTAACCCGCCATGTCGTAGGAAAAAGCCACCATGCCCTGCCGCGCAAAACTGATGCACCGCGCCGCGATGCTGCCCTCCGGCGTGTCTGCCATGCGGCCATTGGCCCAGTGGCCGTGCGGGTTCAACACGGCCGGGAATGGCCCGCGCCCCTTGCCTTTGGGCCGGTACAAATTGCCCGCCAGATAAAAACCGGGATACGTCTGGAAATAAACTTTTTCGATCGTGTAATCCTCGCGCTCGATCCGCCCGAAAATCTTTGCCGCCAGCGGCGTCTTCTCCGGCAACGGCCACAAACCGCAACTGATCAGCACCTGCTCGCGGATTTCCCTAGCGCGGGCCTGCCATTCCGCCTTCGAATCAATTTCCGGGAAGTCGCGGAGCGTGTTCAAATCCTTCACCGCCATGGCGCGCTGGTCGAACTCCGGCAGTGCGTCGGCGGCAGGAATGGACAACGGTTTCAGCCAAAGAACGCCGAGGGCCAGCAGGTGAAGGTGCAGACATTTCATGCGCATGGGCTGAAGCGTAATCAAATCCCGTCGGTTGTAAGCAAATATTTATTGCAAACGCTCGCCGATGGCTGCGCGATTGTCTCCGACAGCAAAACTTCCTGGTTGGACAAGCGCGAGCGAAGTCTTCATTGTGTGGGCAACGCACAACAAATTATGAAACTCGCTGCTCAAACCAATGCCGTACGGATTCTTGCCGGTGGATTCGCCAAACTCCTTTTGACCTTCGTCTTGGCCGTCCCCACTTTTCTTATGGCGGCGGAACCCGCCGTCAAACCCCTCCGCGCCCTGCTCGTTCTCGGCGGCTGCTGCCATGATTACACCCGGCAGATGGACATTCTCAAGAAGGGCCTCGAAGCCCGCGCCCATGTGCAGGTGGAATTTGTCTTCAACCCCGACACCAGCACCAAGGCGCGCTACGACGTTTATGAAAACCCCGACTGGGCCAAAGGCTATGATGTCATCATCCACGACGAATGTTCCGCCGACGTGAAAGAACTGGGTTACGTGAAAGGCATCCTCGCCGCGCACAAGGCTGGCGTGCCAGCGGTGACGCTGCATTGCGCCATGCACTCCTTCCGCACCGGCACAGAGGACTGGTTTCAATTTCTCGGCCTCCAATCCGCCAGCCACGGTCCGCAGTTGCCGATCCAGTTGAAGAATGTCGCCACCGACCATGCCATCATGAAGGGCTGGACCGACTGGACGACCGTGAACGAGGAGCTTTACAACAATATCAAAATCTTCGACACCGCCACGCCGTTGTTACGCGGCAAACAGGTCGTGAAGCAAAATGACGGCTCCGAGAAGGACGTGGAATACGTCGTTGCGTGGGTGAACCAATACGGCAAGACGCGCGTTTTCAACACCACCGTCGGCCACAACAACGCTACCGTCGCTGATGCCCGCTACCTCGACTTCGTCACGCGCGGCCTGCTCTGGTCTTGCGAAAAACTCAACAACACTTACCTCAAGCCCGCGCCAAAAGTGAACAAGTAGCGTTCGTTGGCATATTGAACTGAGCCGTTGCTGGAATTTTCCAAGAACGTTGAATGGGAGGTGTTTTACCCCAGAGCCGCGATTTGTTTCTGGCCGACGGTGAGGAATTCCAGATAGCTGGCCAACCGCGCCTTCATTTCCTGGCGGGGAACAATGGCGTCGATCAAGCCCCGGTCGAGGAGGAATTCGGCGGTTTGAAAACCGGGCGGCAGTTCGGCTTGAGTAGTGTCCTTGATGACGCGCGGGCCGGCAAAGCCAATCATCGCACCCGGCTCGGCGATGATGAGATCGCCCACGCTGGCGTAACTGGCCATGACGCCCGCCGTGGTGGGATGGGTGAGGACACTGATGTAGAGGAGCTTGTTCCGGGCGTGGTAGGCGAGCGCGCCGCAGGTCTTGGCCATTTGCATCAGGCTGAACATACCTTCGTACATGCGAGCACCACCGCTGCTGGAGATGATGATGAGCGGCAAACCGCGCTCGGTGGCGGCTTCAATGAGACGGGCCAGCTTTTCGCCGACAACCGAGCCCATGGAACCGCCGAGGAAGGTGAAATCCATCGCGCCCAAGGCGACTTTTTGCGCGCCGATTTTGCCGATGCCGGTGATGATCGCGTCCTTGAGACCGGTGGATTTTTTGTAGCCTTCCAACTTGCTGGCGTAGGAGGCGACGCCCGTGAATTCAAGAACATCGACGCTGATCATGTTCGCGTCCATTTCCTCGAAGGAACACGTCTCGACGAGAGAATGAATCCGCTCGCGCGCGCCGATGTTGAAGTGATGGCTGCAGTGGCGGCAGACTTTCAATTGTTCATCCAGCTCCTTTTCATAAAGCATGGAGGAACACTTGGGGCATTTTCGCCAGAGGCCTTCGGGAATGTCGCGTTTGCGGGATTTGGCACCACCGAGCTTGGGCTTTTTCAGAAACGTTGTTTCCGTGGTGCTCGTCGGTGGTGTGACGGCTGGCTCCGCGGTTTCCAAACCCAGGGTTTTCTTTGAAAAGGAAGTGGTGGTCATAAATTTAGTTTTGTAAATCAGGGCCGAGGGCTGGCACGAAGCAAACGCGCCACACAACGAGGGTGAATTTGCGCTCGCGAGGTCATGGCTTTCCGAGGCCGCGGGCGACCGTCCAAACGCAAACTTCCCCGGCCCCTGCCGCTTGGAGAACTTGGGCGCAGGCACTGGTGGTGGCACCGGTGGTCAGCACGTCGTCGAGCAGGACAATCCGCTCGCCGCGCAATCGCCGACCGGGAGTGACGGCAAACGCGCGCCGGACGTTGGCGGCGCGTTCCGGGCGGGTGAGCAGGGTTTGCGTTCGGGTGAATTCGACGCGCCGCAACAGCCGCGCATCGACGGGCAGGCCGGTCGCCCGGCCCAGAGATCGGGCGAGGCGTTCAGCTTGATTGAATTCGCGTTCGCGTTTTTTCAACGGATGCAAGGGAACCGGGACGATCATGTCCCATGCTGCGGCGGACAGTTCTGGTTTGGCGGCGCGCACGAGCAGGTCGGCCAAGAATGGCTCGAACCAGAGCGCCTGCTGATACTTGTAGCGATGGATGATTTCCAGCGCCACGCCGGCGGCGGCGACGGCGGAACGGGCCTGCCGGAAATGCAGTTCCATTTCCCGGCAATTGCCGCATTCGAATGCCATCGTGATTTCGCCTTCATACGGGAGACCGCAACGTTCGCAAAATGGCGGCCTGATAAACCGGACGCCCGCTCGGCAACCGGCGCAGACGTAACCTTCATCCGCGCTGGCACGGGCGTCGCCGCAAACTTGACACACTTCAGGATAGAAAAAACTCAGGCCGGCATCAAGCCAGCATTTCAAGGAAGATGAGGGCGTGGTCGGGGTCACGGAGAGGGTTTCTGTTGGCAACTTACAAGCCGACGCCTTAAGCCGAGCAACACCAGCGCAAGCACGACGAAGGCCAGCCAACCGTCAATCAATTTGTGTGTGCCCCACAGCCAGGTGTTGGCTCCGGCGACTTCGCGCGTGAGGAAGCCATAAAATTTCAACCAGAAGATCCATCCAGCATGAAGGCCGATTGAAAAGTACAAATTTCCGGTCCGTTGATAGGCCAAACCGAGGGAAACACCGACCAAAGTCAGGCTGAGAAACCCGGGGATGAGTTGTTCGAGTTCGCCAAAACCACGCATCATGCGTGGCAGCAACGCCAATCCGGATGCCCAATCAATCGTGGAAAGTGATTCCGGACGCTGAAAAAAATGGAGCAGCGCGTAGATCAGGCTGCTGACGGTTAGCGCCTTCCGCCACGACCATGCTTGGCGCAACGCCCCGAACAACGCACCGCGAAAAACTATTTCTTCCAACACCGCCACGCAGACGGCCGTTAGCGCTGCGCTCAATAGATGTTTGAGCAGATCAAACATGGAGTGATCGAAATCAAGACTGCGCGCACCGGCGACCAAAGCAAGCAGCGCCACTCCCGCCAGCGATCCGAAGCCCACGGCGAAACCAGCACAGAGCTGGCGACCAATTCCAGATGCTGCACCAAGGCCGACCTCACGCCACGAACGCACGCCGATGCTCCGTAAAAACGGCCAGAGGCCCAAGATGGCCAAGGCCAGCAGTGAGCGGTTGACGTAACGATGGAAGGGTTGATCCGCCAGCTTTTGAAACGAGGGCGACGCGGCGGCGGCGGCTTGGGCGAGTTTGTACAACCAGGGAGCCATCAACGCGCCTCCGAGAAAGACGATTCCCAGATAGACCAAGATGGAACGCAGCGGCCGCATGGACGAAGTAGAATCCGTTCCCCGCGCCGCGCCAAGCGGATAATCCGACACGCCCGGAAAAATTACTGGCATGAGTCTAGCTCAACTGTTAGACCCATGTTTAGTGAAACTCAAAGCGCCGGACGGTATGCGATCAGTGGAACCAGCTTAAGCATGTATTCCCAGCAGATTCCTTTTGGAGAATATTGCCTGCACGAATTGATCAACAGTGGCGGCATGGCTGAAATCTGGACGGCCACCAATCAGAAAGGGGAGACCGTCGCCCTCCGCCTGCTGGCCGAGCGGCTGAAATACGACTTTATTGCCAAACGCCGTTTCGTGCGCGGCTGCGAAATCCTCGCCCACATTCACAACCACGAATATGTCATCGGTTACGTGGAGCACGGCAAGATCGACGGAACGCCCTACTTGGTGATGGAGTACGTGGAAAGCTCGAACCTGAAACAGTTGTATTCCCGGGTCGATCCGATCTTGGAGGAGTTTCTCGGAAACATCCTGATCGACATGGCCGTGGCCGTGGAGCATGTGCATGACAGCGGCTTCATGCACCTGGATTTCAAGCCGGAGAATGTGCTCGTGACGCGCAATGGCAACGTGCGTCTGGTGGATTTCGACCTTGCCCGGCCGCGGCCCAAGAAACCGAAACGCCTGTGGCGCTATCCCGGCACGCCCGCCTACATGGCACCGGAGCTGTTGTTACGGAAGCCGATTGACCATCGCGCGGACATCTTTGCTTACGGCGTGGCCGCCTATGAATTGCTGACTTATCGGAAACCGTTTTCAGATGAACGCGCGGACATTGTCCTGCGCGAGCAACTGGATCGCACAGCGTTTGTGCCGCCACGGGAACACAATCCGGATATTCCCATCGCGCTGGAAAAGACAATCTTGAAATGTTTGGAAACCGATCCCGAGAACCGCTACCCCCACATGAGCATTCTGGTCCGCGACTTGCAATCGGCACTCTACGTCTGACGCCCGCGCGGCAGGAACTATCCGTAGATGACCAAGTGTATGTTCTCCGGGAGGTTTTTGGCCACTTCGGTAACGACATTTCCTTTGAGCAACGATTCCAAACGCGAACGATGCGTCGCCCCAAGCGTCAGAATGTCAATTCCCAGCGTGGCCGAGAGGTCGAGGATGGTGGACGCAGGGTTTTCGCTGATCGCATAAAGCGGAATCACCGGGACGTCGTTTTGACGGCCCAGTTCCATCATGCCGTACATGATTTCCGCCGCCAATTTGTCGTCTTGCCAACGGGGACGGTCGCTATTTTCCAGCGGCCCCGGCAGTGCCACGGCCAGTTCCTTCACGAATAACACGTAAAGCGTTCCCTGCCGCAGCCGTGCCTCTTCAAGGGCGAAACGGAGCACCGAGGTCATGCCGCGCGCGGCCACGAGGATGGACTGGCCGGGCCGTAAGTTCGGTTGGAAGTTCGCGAAGGATTCCGGGGAAACCGCCGCCGCCACGTCGCGACTGACCGTGATGGTGGCCAGCCCCGCCCGCCGTTGCGCCCAAGCGCGCAACGCCAGCCCCAACACCAAAATGCAGACGATGAAGAACAAGGCGTTGTGTTTCTCCTTGGCAAGCGTGATCTCCACAGCGGCCAACACCAAGAATGTCAAAGCCATCAAGGTGGTTTCAAACGCATTCAGCTTGAGTTTTTTGTTCAAGAGGCAGGAGCCGAGGTTCACGGTGATGGCACCCACCACACCGATGGCGTAGAGTTCCATCAAAGAAAGCTGGTCGGGGGACATCGCAACCACCAACAAAGGGAGCAGCGCGGCAATACCCATCGGCAGCCAGGGAACGCCGTGGGAGTTGAGTCGCGTGAACGACTTCGGCATTTCCCCGTCGCGGGCCAGCAGGTACAACAGTCCAATGAGCGCGCCAATGGCCGTGTTTACTGCGCTGAGAAGCAACAGACCAACGATGATACCGGTGGCAAAACCAAACCACTTTCCAAAAACAGGGCCAAACGTAAGCGCACCATATTGCTCGGCCAGCACATTGAGCATGTCTTCCCAGTGGTTTTTCAATTCCTGTTGCAATTCCGGCGGCAAGGAAAGCATCGCCCATCCTAGCAACGCCGTGCCCAAGACCACTTCCACAGCCACGAGCCAGATGGCCTTTTGCGCGGTCTTGCCCACCTCCGGTTTGTCCAGCGAGGCCCCGGCATCCAGTTTCATCACGCCAGTCAGGTTCGCGATGGCCTCCACACCGCTCAACGCCAGAATCACGCCGACAAACGCTTTCCAGTTGGTTCCAAAACTTTCATGAGGGGGAGTTAAATGACTCGTCGTCAAATACGGCAAACTCATGCCGATGATGAGCACCACCACGATGACCGTCGGAATCGCCAGGGAAACCGCCATGCTGCCGCTGTGCTTGGGGCCGAAAGAATTGATAAATCCGACCAGCAGAATCAGCCCCATCGTGGCCAAGGCGACAAACTCCTTGGGCACTTGGAAGTAATTCATCGCCGCCCAACCACTCAACGCCGCCGTCACCGTCAAATCTGCCACCAGCAACAGCGAGCCGATGACTGCCACCAACCGGCTTTGGCTGCGGGCCGCAGAATACACCCCGCCGCCGTCCGGAAAATGTTTGCAGATGATGACATAATTGAACCCCACCACCGCCGTCAGCACGCACACCGCGAGGATGATCGGCAGGGAGGAATAGGTCGTCGCCAGAAAGGCCGCGCCGATGACATAAGCCTTGCTGGTGCCCCAATCACCGTAGAGCAAGGCCGCCGCCCGCTTCCAATCCACGTTGCGGGGCCGATGGACGCCGGGACTATCCACAAGTCACCACCTGAGTATATTTCGGAGGGAGATTGCCGGAAAATATTCTAGCCGGGCGGCTGAAAATAAGATTATACATCTATTGCGGGGTAACTGGTATGCGAAAGTCGGCTACCCGTCAAATTCATTAGTTTCCCGGTTCCACAACTCCTTTGAGCCAAACCCTATGAAACTTTGAATATCCCTCTTGAAACTAAGTCTCAATTACCATACTTTGCGTCCGGTGAACGAAATGCCGCCAACCTTCAGCCCGATGAACGGCGAATGCCGTCAACCGGAGGTTTGCCCGCTCAACGAAGTGCAGGCTGGCATGTCCGTCCGCATCAAGCAGCTCAACGCCACACCTGAGATCACCCATCGCCTGCGCGAGATGGGTTTCTGCGAGGAGCAGCGCATCAAGCTGCTGATCAAACACACCAACGTCATCTGCCAGGTCTGCAACGTCCGCCTCGGTATCAGCAAGCAACTGGCCGAATCCATCTTGGTGGAGCGGCTGCCCGCCGCGCAGCAGAAGGCCGCCTGAGCCATGTCCGTCCCCGGACAACCGCTGACTTCGCTCGCGCTCGGCACCACCGGCACCGTCACCGCCATCCAAGTCCCGCCGGAAGACCGCGCCCGCCTCTTGGAAATGGGTTTGCTCATCGGCACGCGCGTGGAACTCGTCCGCTTCGCGCCGCTTGGTGATCCCGTGGAAATCAAAATGCGCGGCTACAACCTCACGCTGCGGAAGCATGAGGCGGATTTGATTTTGGTGAAGGTAACAGAGCGCTAGTTACTATGCAGAGAATTCCAACGCTCCTAATGATTGGCCTGTTGTTTGTAATTTTTGGAGGATGTAGAACATACCAACCTAAGCTGGCCATACTGGCCGAGGAAAGTAAGCCCCTAAAATTCAAGGCTTACATCGGTGGCTTTTTAGGCCCTTCCTACGAGGTGGAACTCAAGAATGGCCAGCTTGCCTATTTCTCTTCTGAGTCAGGCCTGCCTCTAAAGGAAGTTCGTACAGAAATTCACTCACCAGCCGCAAAGTGGAGGGAGTTTCGCCTAGCACTTGATGAGTTAAAGGTTTGGGAATGGCAAAGTGATTACCCGAATCCCGGTGTGCTGGATGGCACACAGTGGTCCTTTGAAATTATCTATCCCGACCGTGCGCTAAAATCCAAAGGTTGCAATAGCTATCCAGACACAACTGGACAACCAAAAAACAAGCCGCAAGTCACTGAGTCCTTTCAACAATTTCTATCTGCGATTCAAGCACTGCTAGGCGGCAAAGGTTTTCAATGAAAGCGGATTTGGCAGCGAGCCCAGCCACGGCGGAACAATTCGTCGCCCTCACCGGCAATCCGAACTGCGGCAAGACCACGATCTTCAACGCGCTGACCGGCTTGCGCGCCAAGGTCGGCAATTACGCCGGCGTCACCGTCGAACGCAAGGAAGGCGCGCTCAAGGGCGCGAACGGCATCACGCTCCTCGACCTTCCCGGCACTTACAGCCTCAGCCCACGCTCGCTCGATGAGCAGATTTCGCGCGATGTCCTCTTTCACCGGCTCGACGACGTGCCCGCGCCCAGCCTGGTCGTCGTGGTCGCCGACGCCTCAAACCTCGAACGGAATCTCTATTACGTCACGCAAGTCATCGAGTTGGGCTACCCCACCCTCGTCGCCCTGAACATGATGGATGTGGCCGAACAGAATGGCCATCAAGTGGACGCCGCGAAGCTGGCCCAGGAATTGGGCGTACCCGTGCTGCCGCTTGTCGCCAGCGATGGCCGGGGCGTGAAAGAGTTGCGGGAGAAAATCATCTCCAATCTAAGTAGCAGCCGACGTAAGGAGGCTCCATCTAGTTCTGAACGCGGAATGCAGAGTACGGAATCTGCCGCTGAAGCAACGCCCAAACTTCCCCCCTCTCGTCCTACGGACACCCTCTCCCCATCCGATGGGGAGAGGGACGGGGTGAGGGGACTGCTCGCAAGTTCAAACACAATCAAGCGCGAGTTATTTTGCGAACTTCCTCAGACCTTCACCGACGAAGTCGAGCAACTCACCGCACTGTTTGAACGCGCCGCTCAACCGCGCTTCACCTCGCCACGCGCGGAAGCATTGCTGGTGTTGACCGACGAGAAGACGCTGGCGGCCACGGCGGGCCATTACCCGCCGGAAATTCATTCCACCGTCACCGCCGCGCGGCAGCGATTGGACACGGCGGGCATTGACTGGCGCAGCGCGGCGATTGAAGCGCGTTATGCCCGCATTGGCGAAACCATTCGCGCGGTCGTCACGGAAGTCGATCTGGTGCATGAGACATTCAGCGACAAGGTGGATCGCGTCGTGACGCACAAGGCGTGGGGGATGCTCATCTTCGTCGCGCTCATGGCGCTGATTTTCCAGAGCATTTTTACGTTCGCTAAAATCCCGATGGACTTTCTCACTGGCGTCGTGGACGGCTTCGGCGGCTGGGTCGCTGGTTTGATGGGGCCGGGCGATCTCAACGACCTGCTCGTCAATGGCGTCATCAAGGGTGTCGGCGCGGTGGTCGTGTTCCTGCCGCAGATTTGTTTGCTGTTCCTGTTCATCAGCCTGCTCGAAGACACGGGTTACATGGCGCGTGCAGCGTTCCTGATGGATCGGCTGATGAGCAAGGTCGGCTTGCACGGCAAGAGTTTCATTCCCATGCTCAGTTCGTTCGCGTGCGCCATCCCCGGCATCATGGCCACACGCACCATCGAATCGCCGAAAGACCGGCTCGTGACCATCCTCGTCGCGCCGTTGATGAGCTGCTCGGCGCGGCTGCCGGTTTATACGGTGCTCATCGCCGCGTGCATTCCCGACGTCACCTTGTTCGGCTTCTGGAAACTTTCCGGCATCACGATGCTGGCGATGTATCTGCTCGGCATCATCGGCGCGCTGACGATGGCGTGGCTGTTCAAGAAAACGCTGCTGAAGAGCGGCACGCCGATGCTCATCATGGAACTGCCGCCTTACAAACGGCCCGTGCTCGCCGTCACGCTGCGGCACATGTGGGATCGCTCCAAACTCTTTCTGCGCCGCGCGGGCACGGTGATCCTGGGGATCAATATTCTGTTGTGGTTTCTGGCGACGTATCCCAAGACTGATACGCTCAATCAGATTTCTAGCACCAATCCAATCATGGAAGACCTTCGCACTTTTTCGGCAGAACCAGCCTCACCGGAAGTTGAAAGGAAGTTGGTAGAAAGAAAAGCAGAGTGGGAAAAATTGAAGGCTGGTGAAAATCTCCGCCACAGCTTCGCCGGTCGCCTGGGCCGCTTGATCGAACCCGTCATTGCTCCGCTCGGCTTCGATTGGAAGATGGGCATCGGCATTGTCGCCTCGTTCGCCGCGCGCGAAGTCTTTGTCAGCACGATGTCGGTCGTCTATAATGTCGGCGACTACGACAAATCCGACACCGGCACCACGAGCCTCGCCGAGGCCCTGAAGAAGCAGAAACATCCCGATGGCCGGGCGGTTTATACGCCACTCACCGCCGTCACGTTGATGGTTTTTTATGTCTTCGCGCTGCAATGTGTCAGCACCGTGGCGGTGGTGCGCCGCGAAACCAACTCCTGGAAATGGCCGCTCTTCCAATGGGCCTACATGGGAGCGCTGGCGTGGGTGCTGGCTTTCCTGACTTACCACGGCGGACGACTGCTCGGCTGGCAGTAGATGGGATGCCGGCGGCTTTTATATTTCAAAACGAATTGGCTTTGCGGACGGCGCATTCTGGTTTTAACCTCGCGGAAGATTTTTGAACTATGCAAACCGTTAATTTAGGAAACAGCACGTTGAAATGCAGCCGCCTCGCCTTCGGCTGCTGGCGCATCGGCACGCCGGGCGTGGATGGCCCCGCCGCCGTACGCGCGGCATTTGAAGCCGGCTATACGATCTTCGACCACGCGGATATTTACAGCAATGGCGCGGGTGAAACCATCTTCGGCCAGGTCTTGCGCGACTCCCCTGCCCTGCGCACACAGGCCGTCATCGCCACGAAATGCGGCGTGCGCAAACCCGGCGAACCGGCGGGCGCTCCCGCGCGCTACGATCTTTCCGCCGCGCATATTATCGCCTCGTGCGAGGGTTCCCTGCGCCGCCTCGGCGTGGAGACGATTGACCTTTATCACCTGCACCGGCCCGATTGGCTGTGCGATCCGACGGAAGTCGCGGCGGCATTTTCCAAATTGCATGAGGCCGGCAAAGTTCGCGAGTTTGGCGTCAGCAATTTCCGCCCGTCACAAGTGTCCATGCTTCAGCAAGCCTGCGCCCGCCCGCTCGTCGTCAATCAGGTGGAGATCAGCTTGGCCAACCTCAGTGCTTTCACTGACGGCACGCTGGACCAGTGCCTCACCGAAAAGATTACGCCGCTCGCGTGGAGTCCGCTGGCCGGTGGACAACTGGGCGAAGGCGCAAAATATCTGTTGCCCTCGCAAAAAACCTACCGCCCACAGCCAATCGTTGAAGTTCTCGACGCCATCGCGCAGGCGCGCGGCACGACCCGGCCCAACGTCGCGCTCGCGTGGCTATTGAAGCATCCCGTCAGAATCATTCCCATCGTCGGATCGACCAAGCCAGACACCATCGCCGCCGCCACGCGCGCTGTGGACATGGAACTTTCGCGCGAGGAATGGTACCGCCTGCTGGAAGCGGCGCGCGGTGAAAAAGTTCCCTGAGCAAAAATTCGAACCACGAATGGACACGAATGGACACGAATGGACACGAATCTGGAAATACTCGTTTCAACATCTTGTCCCGCTCTGGGTTTTTGATTCGTGTGAATTCGTGTCCAATCGTGGTTTCACTTCGGAGGTTTGATTGAGCGCCACCGTTCCCGCACAACTCGGCTTCCGCATGCCTGCGGAATGGGAGCCGCACGCCAGCACTTGGTTCAGTTGGCCGCGCCCGGACGGCATCAGCTTTCCCGACAAATACGACACCATCCCGCCCGTTTATGCCGAGTTGATCCGCCAGCTTGTCGCTGTCGAGGAAGTGAATCTCAACGTCTGGGATGCGGCAATGGAAGACTCCGTGCGCGCGCGGTTGACGAAATTGAAGACGCCACTTGACCGCGTACGCTTCCACCGTTTTCCCGCTTATGAACCGTGGTGCCGCGATCACGGGCCGATTTTTTTGACGCGTGAACGGGATGGCCAGCACGAGCGCGCGGTGGTGGACTGGGGTTACAACGCCTGGGGCAACAAATACCCGCCATTTGATTTGGACGACGCGATTCCGCAGCACGTTGCCAAGCTGCGCGGGCTGCCGTTTTTCTCGCCCGGTATCGTCATGGAAGGCGGCTCGCTGGAAGTGAACGGTCGCGGCACGGTGCTGACGACCGAAGCGTGCTTGTTGAATCCGAACCGGAATCCGCAGTTAACGAAAGCGCAGATCGAGCAATACCTCCGCGATTATCTCGGCGTAACGAACGTCCTCTGGCTCGGCGAAGGCATCGTGGGCGACGACACCGACGGGCATATCGACGACCTGACGCGTTTCGTGAATCCCACCACCGTCGTAACGGTGGTCGAGGAGGATCCGGCGGACGCCAACCACGCTTTATTGCAGGACAATTTGCAGCGCCTGCGGTCGATGCGTGATCAAGACGGCCAGCTTCTGCGCGTGGTGGAACTTCCGATGCCCGGCATTGTGGAATGCGAATGGCAACGCTTGCCAGCGAGTTACGCGAATTTCTACATCGCCAACCAAATTGTGCTCGTGCCGACCTACCGTCACGCGAACGACGCGAAGGCGCTAGCCATTCTACAAAAGGAATTCCCCGACCGGCGCGTCATCGGGATTGATTCCACGGAATTGATCTGGGGCCTCGGCTCCTTCCACTGTATCAGCCAGCAGGAGCCAGTGTAAGCCTGGCGGGATGTCCGTAGAAACAAGAACGAATTCGCGCTAACTCAAAAGCGCGCCTTCGGCGGCCGCCTTTTGTGTGAAGGTCAGCTTGCCGTCAGTGACGGTAACGGCGACTGGCTCGTTGTCGTGCAGGTTGCCACGGAGAATCTCCTCGGCGAGCGGGTCTTCCAGGAACCGTTCCACCGAACGCCGCATGGGCCGCGCCCCGTAGGTCGGGTCGTAGCCCTTTTCCACCAGAAAATCCTTCGCCTTTTCGTCGAGGTGCATCTTTATGTTCTTCGCCTTGAGACGGTGCATCACCTTCTCGATTTCCAGGTCAAGAATCTGGATGAGGTCGGGCTTCGTCAACGAATGGAAGACAATGATGTCGTCCAGCCGGTTGAGGAATTCCGGACGAAAAGCCCGCTTGGCTTCGTCCATGATCTTCTCGCGCATTTTTTCGTAGCTGTTCTCATCCGTGATGGGAGTGAAACCAATGGTGGTGTTCTTCTTGATCGTTTCCGCGCCAACGTTCGAGGTCATGAGGATGATCGTGTTTCGGAAATCAATCACGCGCCCCATGTTGTCGGTCAGCTTGCCTTCCTCCAAAATCTGCAACAGCATGTTCATCACGTCGGGATGGGCCTTTTCGATCTCGTCGAACAACACGACGGAATAAGGCTTGCGCCGCACCTGCTCGGTAAGCTGCCCGCCCTCTTCAAACCCGACATAGCCTGGCGGCGAACCAACCATGCGCGACACGGTGAACTTCTCCATGTATTCGCTCATGTCGATTTGAATGAGCGATTTGGAGTCGCCAAACATCGTCTCCGCGAGGGATTTCGCCAGCAAAGTCTTGCCCACGCCCGTCGGCCCCAGCAACGCAAAGGTGCCGATGGGCCGTTTGGGATCCTTCAAATCAGCGCGCGAACGACGAAGCGCCTTGCACAAGGCCGTGACCGGTTCGCGCTGACCGATCACCGTCTTGGACAATTCGACTTCCATCTCGAGCAATTTCTGGATTTCGTCCTTTTCCATGCGCTTGAGCGGAATGCCCGTCCATTTGGCGACGACCTGCAAAATGTCGTCCTCATCCACCACCACGCGCTTCTCATCGCGGGCCGTTTTCCACGCGCCCAATTCCGCTTCCAGTTTTTCCTTCGCTTGCTTTTCTTTGTCGCGCATCGAAGCCGCGCCCTCAAAATCCTGATCGCGGATCGCACGTTCCTTCCGCACTTTGATTTCCTCGATCTCGGCCTCCAAGTTTTTTACGTCCGGCGGACGCGTCATCGCGTTGATGCGCGCGCGCGAACCGGCCTCATCCATCACGTCAATCGCCTTGTCCGGCAAAAACCGTCCCGTGATGTAACGGTCGGAAAGCTTCACCGAGGCCTCGATAGCCTTGTCCGTCATCTGCGCTTTATGGTGCTCCTCGTATTTTACCCGGAGCCCTTTAAGAATAAGAATCGCCTCTTCGATGGACGGCGCTTCGACTTTCACCGTTTGGAAGCGGCGCTCCAACGCGGCGTCCTTTTCGATGTACTTGCGATATTCGTTCAACGTGGTGGCACCGACACACTGCATTTCGCCCCGGCTCAACGCCGGTTTGATGATGTTCGAGGCGTCCATCGTGCCCTCGGCGGAGCCAGCGCCGACGATGGTGTGCAATTCGTCGATGAACAAAATGATGTTCTTCGAGCGGCGGATTTCGTCCATGACCGCCTTGATGCGTTCCTCAAACTGGCCGCGATACTTGGTGCCGGCGACCATCAGGGCCAGGTCCAGCGTGATGACCCGTTTCTCGCGCAACAATTCCGGCACGTTGCCGCGTGCAATTTCCTGCGCCAGCCCTTCGACTATCGCGGTCTTGCCCACGCCGGCCTCACCGAGCAGCACCGGATTGTTCTTCGTGCGGCGGCAAAGGATTTGGATGACCCGCTCAATCTCGGTCTTGCGCCCGATCACCGGGTCCATCTCACCTTTGCGCGCGATCTCCGTGAGATCGCGGCCAAACGCCTTCAACGCGGGGGTTTTTATTTCGCCCTTCTTTTCACCGGCCTTTTCCGGGGTTCCTTCGCCGCTCGCCTGCTCTTCGTGTGCGGTGAAATTGGGATCCAGCTCTTTCAAAATCTCCTGGCGAGTTTGCTCGATATCGACATCAAGATTCTTCAAAACTCGCGCCGCCACGCCGTCCCCTTCGCGCAGCAGGCCCAGCAAAATATGTTCCGTGCCGACGTAGGTATGCGTCAGCGCCTTGGCTTCCTTGGCGGCCAGAGAAAGCACTTTCTTGACACGCGGCGTGTACGGGATGTTGCCA
>JBKJSC010000103.1:0-4499 GCA_046593035.1 Limisphaerales bacterium
CTTTCACGACCATCGCACGCACATCGCCCCGCACGCGGCTCAGGCTGCCCAGGGCGATCTCGACCGGGCCGCGCGCATAGTTGAAAGCCTTCTGGCGATGCTGCCGATTGCGGAACCATTCCCATTGGCCGAATACGCTGCCGCGGCTTTGCACCGTCGAAGCGGCGTCATAAAAAATATTTCCCATGCGAGTGAACGAGAGGAAGCCGAAGAAGAGCACATGACTCAGCAGCACCAAGATGAAAAATCCGGCGGAGCGCAGCGCGCCTTCCGCCCATTGCAGGACGCTGGCGGACAGCCAGTAGCTCGGCAGCAGGGGGAATTGCGCGAACTGCGTCTTCACCAGCAGGCGGTCCACCACGGCCAGCACGCGCGTTTCGAGGGTGTCGTCATCCACCGGTTCCGGCTTCATGTAAAACGCGGCTCCGATTAGCAACAGCGTGGCGACGCACATCGCCGTCACCTGAAAGGCGCGACGATCCATGTGGCGCGCCAGATTGACCGCGACCCACGACCCGGCCACGGTCGGCAGCACGATGAACAGGCCGGTCAACACCACTGTGGCAAAATAAAAATGCCACGGCACTTTTTGCGAGAGGCCGTACGCGGCCAGCAACGGCGCGATCAGAAAGAGAAACGCCCACGACGCGAGCACGGTGGATTCCAAAAGTTTCCAGCGGAAGATCGTCTGCGCCGACAACGGAAGCGTCATCAGAAAGGACGTTTCCCGGTTGCGGAACAGGTTGGTGTAGCTGATGACGAGGTTGCTGAAGAGCAGCATCAAAAACAAAAACGCGAAGAGCAAATACAACAGCCGTTCCGTCAAAAGCGTGCCCAGGCCGGGAAAGGTGCCTATGAATTTCAAGCCGAGTCGAAACAGCCAGAACGACAGCCACAGATAGGCGAACATGAACAGCCCGATGAACGCCGTGAGCAGCCGTGATTGTTGCCCGATGGATTTCAGCCGCCGCCAGGCCTGGAGCAAACTGATGCGAATCAATAGTCCGAGCGGCGCGGAAGCGCCGGCTGCGGTGGCGGTGGACATGGAGGCGTTTCCCTTCACGTTCGGCGCTGGATCATTTCACCGCGGATCTTTCCTCGGTGAAGTTGGCCTCCTGCGCGGTCAGCGCGAGGAAGGAATTTTCCAGCACGCCGTCGGAGCCGCTTTGCTGGCGCAGTTCCTCGCGCGTGCCGACCGCGACAAACCGCCCTTGATGAATGATTCCGATGCGGTCGGCCATCTCCTCCGCGACGCTCAGTTGGTGCGTGGAAACGAAGACCGTCATGCCCTGTTGCGAGCGCTCCTTCAAAATGTCTTTCACCACGCGGGCATGGTGCGGGTCCAGGCCGACCATCGGCTCGTCGATCACAAACACTTCCGGGTCGTGCAGCAGCGCCGAGGCGATGGCGATCCGCTGGCGGGTGCCGTGCGACAGTCCTTCGATCGGCTTGCGCAAATACGGCTCCAAATTAAAACGGGCAATCAGCGCGCGCGCGTTGGCTTCGATGCGGGCCTCGCTCATTTGAAACAACTGACCGGTGAAGCGGAGAAATTCCCAGGGCGTCAACTTGTCGTAGAGGAACGGAAAATCCGGCACGTACGCCAGGCGCTTGCGGGCCTCCAGCGGTTGCGTCTGCACATCGAATCCCGCCACGCGGGCGGAGCCGGAGGTCGGCTTGATGAGACCGGTGAGAATCTTGATGGTGGTGGTTTTGCCGGCGGCGTTGGGACCGAGGACGGCGAAGAACTCGCCGCGCGGCACGACGAGATTGATGCCGTTCACGGCGACCAGTTCGCCGAAACGTTTCACGATTTGGATCAGTTCAATCATGCCGGGCCGCGCTCACATTTTGGATTGGAGGTTGACGAGCGTGATGTCGTTGGGCAGTTCCACGCGCAGAATTTCTCCGGTGCGGCTCACCAGGACGACCAGCGGATAACGCTCCAGCAGCCGGGCAGAAAGCCGATACACGCGGATGCGGGAATGACCGAACTTCAACCAATCCTGCCGCGCCTCCCAGTTCAAACCGAGCGAGATGTTTTTCAAGTCGCCCAGGCTTTTCATACCGCCAATGCTGCCGAGTAAACCCACCACCATCGGCCCGCCGAATTCGGCCAGCAACTTGTCGGGCTGGCGCAATTCCGCAAAGGTGAACGTGCGATCCCAGCGATCGTCTTCGTCATGGATCTGCAACGTGACGGTCTCCTCGGTGGCGTCGGCCCGCAGTTGCAGGTTGGATTTGCGGCGCGACGCTTGCACGCGGAACTCCTGCCAGACGTGGTTTGTGGAAAACACTAGGCCCACATCAAACTTCACCCGGTTGGTGAGGCCGCCGATGGAAAATGTCCCGCGATCAATGTCGATGGTGTAGCTGCCCAGCTTTTTGACCTGGCCGGTCGGCCGGTCTTCCCGGACGACTCTGCCCGTGGCCACTTCCTCGCCCACGTTGGCGGCCCACCGGCATCTGCCGATCTGTTTGCCGTGCTGCCGAATCTCCAGCTCCGAATCGTCGGGTGCGGTCAGCACTTTTTCCCACACCATCGCCACCGGCACCAAATTGCCCGGCTGGTCGCTACCGCGAAATTCGGAACGCCAGAGCAGCACGTTCATCGTGAGCCAGAACGCCGTGATCAAAACAAACAGGATGCGGTTGGCCATGGCGTTATTTCAGACGGGCCGCGCGCCGCTCAACCATCGAGGTTCAACTAAGCAGGCTCCCGCGTTCATTTGGCGGGAACGGTGATGACCTGGCCGATCTTCAACTTCTTCGGATCAAGACCCGGATTGGCCGACATCAGCGTGGCGAGCGCCACCCCGTATTTGCGGGCAATTGAAGCCGGTGTGTCGCCCGACTTGACCGTGTGCGTCTGTGATGACGATGTCGCCGTGCCGCTGGAAACCGCGCTATTCGTGGTGCCGACGGAGGTGGTCGCCGGAATTTTTTGCGCGGCAACCAAACGATTCGTCGCGGGTGAGGGCGGGAGCGGGACAACCACGGCACTGTTTGTTTTCGCCATTGGTGCTGGTTTTTGGCCGACCTGCGTCAATTGCGCCGTGAGCGTTTCCACCTGTTTCGTCAGGCGCAGATTTTCCGCACTCAACTTGTCCAGTTCGCGCTGCACCTGCTGGTTCACCGGCCCCAGCGACACCGTGCGGGCCAGCTCCTGTTTGCAACTGATGATCCGCTGGCTTACTTGCTCCGCCTTTTCGGAGCGGGGGCGCAGCTTCAGAAAATGTTCATAGTGGTAGATCGCTCCCGCGAAATCACTTTTCTTGTTCTCCAACAGCCAGCCCAGTTCGAAGTGGGCGGAAGCGGAGCGCGGATTCGCATTGAGCGCTTTTTCAAACGACTCGACCGCGCCCGTGTAATCCATGCTCGTGGTGCGGCTGCGGCCAGCCAGGTAATGCGGATCCTTCTCCTCTGCCACGGGGGCGTCGCTGTCGGGGAGGCAACCTCCCAACAGCAGACAGCAACCGAGCAAAATCATCGCGCGGCACCGCGCCGCCAGATCAGTCATGCGGCGAACGTAATCGAACTGGCATTGGAGTCAACGGCGCGTTGCAACCGGGCCGGGTAACGCCGGCAACCGGCTGCGGGGATGAATGGAACCGGTGGATTTTTGCTGTCGCCCCACCGAAAAACTGGCAGCCTAAATCCCATGAATCGCATTGGCATCATCGGCGGCAGCGGCCTCTATCACCTCGAAGGCTTCACCCGGCAAAAATGGGTGAAGATCAAAACGCCGTTTGGTTCGCCTTCCGACGAATTGCTCACCGGCGAACTGGCCGGGCGCGACGTGGTGTTTCTACCCCGGCACGCGCGCGGACACCGCATTCTGCCCAGCGAGCTGAACCATCGCGCCAATCTCTGGGCGATGAAAAAACTGGGCGTGGCGTGGATTATCAGCGTCAGCGCCGTCGGCTCGCTTCAGGCGAAATACAAACCGTGCGACATCGTGCTGCCGGATCAGTTCCTCGACCGCACCAAGCGCCATTACGAGCACACCTTTTTCGGACGCGGCATCGTGGCGCACGTCGCATTTGCCGATCCGATCTGCGAGGAGTTGCGGCAAATTTTGCTGAAATCCGCGCGTGCTCTAAAGGCCCGCGTCCACGACGGCGGGACTTATGTGAACATGGAAGGTCCCGCCTTCAGCACGCGCGCCGAATCGCTCACCAATCACAAACTCGGTTACGACGTCATCGGCATGACCAATCTCGGCGAGGCCCGATGCGCGCGCGAAGCGGAGATCGCCTACGCCAACCTGGCGATGATCACCGATTACGATTGCTGGAAGGTGGACGAAGCGCACGTCACCGTGGAGATGGTGATCGACAACCTCACGCGCAACGCCGCGCTGGCCAAGCGCATCCTTGCACAAGTGATCCCGCAAATCCCCGCGGAACCGAGCTGGCCCTGCCACGACGCGCTCCGCGGGGATTTGCGGGATCACTTGTGCAAGGATGCGCTTGGCCAGCGCGGCGTTGCGCGTGGGG
>JBKJSC010000216.1:0-12257 GCA_046593035.1 Limisphaerales bacterium
ATGTTTTCCGGCGGGCCGGTGTGCTGGATGAAGGCGGCTTTCATGGCGCGTTTATTTCTTGCCGATGCAGTAAAGCTTGCTGTTCGTGCGAATGAAAAGCTGGCCTTGCGATACCGCGATGACCGAGCGCGTTTCATTGTCGCCGTCTTCGCCGAGCGGAGCCGAGTGCAACACCTGGCCTTTGTCGGCATCGACGACCACGACCTCGCCGGCGAAATTCATCAGATAGATTTTGCCATCCGCACCGGTGGGCGAAGCCTCATACTTTTTGTTGCCGGGCGTGGTGAGCGACCATTTGATCTTGCCAGTCTTCGGCTCGACGCGGGTGAGCGTTTTTTTGCCGTCGCTTAACACAAAGAAGTCGCCGAGATAAAACAACGGTGTCGGCACGTCGGAGGTGAGGCCGTCCTTTGGCTCACCGGTCCAGGCGATGGCGGAATCGGCGAGCGTGCCGGAACCGCCGGCTTTCACGGCGTAGATCGGAGCATTCTTCGGCGCGCTGGCGAGCAGGATGCCGTCCCCGGCGACCGGTGAGGGCACGAGCCGCCAATGGCCGATCTTGCTGGGGTTCCAGGTGCCCCAACGCCAGAGTTCCTTGCCGGTGGCCGGGTCGTGGCCGGTGATGCAGTCGCCACCGAGGATCACGAGTTCTTTGCGACCGTTGAATTCAAAAGGCAGCGGCGTGCTGAAGGCTTCGCGCGATTCCGCCGCCGCGTCACACGGACGGACGTGACGCCAGAGCGTCTTTCCCGTCGCCGGATCCAGCGCGAGCAGGAACGATTCACCGCCAAGCTTGCCCTTCCCGTGGACGGGTTCGTCGCGCTGCAACACCTGTAAATACAGCTTGCCGCCGTGGAGCAGGGGACTGCTGGAGAATGTCCACTGGTAGGCGAAATCGCCGTAATCGGTCTGGATGTTGCGCGACCACACTTTCTTTCCGGCGAAATCAAACGCAACCAAATCGCCGTTGCCGTAAAAGAAAATTGCGAGCTTGCCGTCCGTCACGGGCGAGGGCGAAGCGTAGTTGCTGCGGTCGTCGCGTTGGTATTGCGCGGAAATCGTGTAATCCCAGAGCACCTTGCCACTTTTGCGGTCGAGACACACCGCGACCAGCGACTTCTCCCTCTTGTTGCCCGACGTGACGAACACGCGGTCGCCCCAGATGACCGGTGCGGCGGCGCTGGGGCCGGGCAGATCGACGCTCCAGGCGACGTTTTCCGTTTTGGAAAACCGAGCCGGCAGATTTTTTTCCGGCGAAGACCCGTTGAATGCGGGGCCGCGCCACTGCGCCCAGTTTTCCGCGAACGCGGGCAGGGCTAGGGCGAGCAGAGTAGCGACGCCGAGCGGCGCAGATCGGAAAAATGTCAGGGCGCGATTCAGTGAACTTTGAGTTGGGATTTGCATGGCGGTTAACCTAGCCTAAACCCCGTGAAATCCGAAAGCCAAATTTACAAAGTGAAGCACGGGCGCATCAAACAATCCGTGGTCGCGTGGTGTTTCAAGCCGATGCCGCCGGCGGAACTGGTGGGACATGCGGCGCGCATGGGGCTGCCTTCCGTGGAGTTTATCGACGCGGAGCACTGGCCGTTGCTGAAAAAGCACGGGATGATTTGCGCCATCACGAGCAGCCACGGGTTTGCCAAAGGATTCGCCCAGCCGGACGAGCACGCGCACTGCCTCAAGGTTTTGAAGGAGCGCATCGACACGACCGCCGCCGCCGGGTTCCCGAGCGTCATCACGTTCTCCGGCTTCCGGCGCGGATTATCGGATGCGGCCGGGATGAAGAACATGGTGGATGGCTTGAAGAAAATCGCGGGCCACGCCGAAAAGCGGAAGGTGACGCTCTGCCTCGAAATGCTGAACTCGCGCGTCGCCGTGGAGATGAAGGGGCATCCAGATTATTTCTGTGACGACATCGACCTCACGGTGGAGATTTGTCGGCGCGTCGCTTCGGAGCGAGTCAAGTTGCTCTTCGACATTTACCATGTGCAGATCATGCACGGCGACGTGATCACGCGGCTCAAGCAGCACCAGGATTGGACGGCGCATTATCACACCGCCGGTGTGCCGGGACGCAACGAAATCGACGAGACGCAGGAGCTAAACTATGCGCCGATCATGCGCGCCATCGTTGAGACCGGGTACCAAGGTTACGTCGGTCAGGAGTTCCTCCCGTTGCGCGACAAAGTGGCGTCGCTCAATGAGGCGGTACGAATTTGCGACGTGTGATTCATTCCTACTCTGGCAATTCGCCGGGGCTTGTGCTTAATTGCGGATGTTCACAACCGTTCGGCGCGTTCCTTGTTCGCGCGCTGGGAAACTAGGCAACTCTATTCGGCGAATCATGAAAACATCAAACTATGCGATCCAAGTGAAGCGGCTTCCCGCCGTCCCTCCTCAGCCCTCACCACCGCGACTCATTCTGTTCGGGTTCGGATTGATGGTCCTGGCCTGCGCGCCTGCGGCCGTGGCGGCCGTGGACTTCGTCAAGGACATTCAGCCGATCTTCCAGAAGAGCTGTCTCGAATGCCATAATCCCGCCAACCTCAAAGGTGGCTTGCGCCTCGATGCCCGCGCCCCCGCGCTCAAAGGCGGCAAGGACGGCGTGGTGATCGTCCCTGGCGACGCCGCGAAGAGCGACCTGTACCGGCGCATCACGCTGCCGGCGGACAACGACGATCACATGCCGAACAAGGGCGATCTGCTCACCAAGGCACAGACCGATTTGATCCGAGATTGGATCAACGCGGGCGCCGTCTGGCCCGAAACCGCCGGAGCCAAGACCGAGACTCCCGCGAGCGCGACGCTGGCCCCGGCCCCGAAGCCGAGCGCCGCCGAGTTGAAGGCCGTCGCCGAGTTGGCGCAGCGTGGGATCGACGCGCGCGAGATCGCTCACAACCTCCGCTGGCGCGAGGCCACCTTTCGGTTGTCCGGCACGACGAACTTTGACGCGCGAACGTTTGCCCTGCTCAAAGACATCGCCAACCTTTATGAGCTAGACCTTTCGAGCACCAAGTTCACCGACGCGGATCTCGCGAACATCGCGGGCCTCGTTCACCTCGACAAACTGCGGATCGAACACACGCCAGTCACTGACGCCGGTCTGGCGCATCTCAAACGGCTCACCAACCTCACCTACTTGAACCTCTTTGACACGGGCATCACCGACGCTGGGCTGGAACACCTCAAAGGAATGAAGAAATTGAAGAGCCTCTTTCTCTATCAGACCAAAGTGACCGACAATGGCGTGGCCGCGCTGCAAAAGGCGCTGCCCCAACTCTACATCAACCGCGGCTACGAAGCGTTCACCGTTCCGAAGAAAGAAGAGCCGGCGGCAGAGAAGAAGAAATAGGAGATGCGGGTGCCAGGGTTGAGTTGGAAACCGAAAATGCGCGTGTCGTTTCGGACAAGTGTCTGGCTTGACACCCGAATGGGGTTGGCACAGCGTAGACACTCGAAGTGGACGGCGGACATATTCAAAAACAAGCTCTATGCGACTATTTCAAAAATTATCAATCGGCCTGGTGGTGGCGGGACTGGGTTTGCTGACGGGGTGCGTTACTCCGCCGCGCGACGACGGATTCACCAGTCTGTTTGACGGCAAAACGCTGAACGGCTGGACACTCGTCGGCAAGAACGGCGACGGTTACGGAGTGAAGGACGGCATCCTGTTTTGTGCGAAGCACGGCGGCGGCAATCTGTTCACGGAAAAGGAATACTCCGATTTCATCCTGCGGTTCGAATTCAAGCTGGAGGCGGGCGGCAACAACGGCATCGGAATTCGGGCACCGTATGAAGGCACGTCGGCTTACGCGGGAATGGAGATTCAAATTCTGGATGATGACGCGCCGATGTATGCCAAACTGCGTCCCGCTCAATACTGCGGGTCGGTCTATGACATTGTGGCGGCGCGGCGCGGCGCGCTCAAACCGGTCGGCCAATGGAACCAGGAAGAAATCGTAGCGCGTGGTCGGCACGTCAAAGTGACCCTCAACGGCACGGTGATCGTGGACACCAATTTGAATGACGTGGCCGATCCCGCCGTGCTCGCCAAACATCCGGGCATGTTGCGCGACCGCGGCCACATTGGTTTGCTGGGCCATGATGATTACGTGGAGTTTCGTAATATTCGCGTGAAGGAATTGCCGGTTCCGCTGGTGGACAACAAACCACCGGAGGGATTCACGCCGCTGTTCAATGGTCGCGATCTGTCCGGCTGGCAGGGCCTCGTAGCCACGCCGCCCAAGCGGGCCAAGATGACCATTCAGGAATGGGCGACGGCGCAGGTGAAGGCCAACGAAAAGATGGAGGCGCACTGGCGGGCGCAGGACGGCGTGCTGGTGTTCGACGGCAAGGGCGACAACCTCTGCACGGCCAGGAATTACGCCGACTTTGAACTATTGGTCGATTGGAAAATCCTGGAGAAAGGCGACAGCGGGATTTACCTGCGCGGCAGTCCGCAGGTGCAGATTTGGGATCGCGAAGATACGCGCGGTAATCCCAAGCGGCTCGGTTCCGGCGGACTCTACAACAACCAGAAGAATCCAACCGACCCGCTCGTGCTGGCCGATCACCTGACCGGCGAATGGAATCGCTTCCGCATTTTGATGATCGGGGAAAAGGTGACGGTCTATCTCAACAACGAACTGGTGACCCACAACGTCACGCTCGAAAACTATTGGGAGCGCGACCAGCCGATCTATCCGAGCGGCGCGATTGAGTTGCAGAACCACGGGAACACGCTCTACTTCAAGAATGTTTTCGTCCGGGAAATCACGCCGAGTCCGGCAAAGTAATAGTTTACTTCCCGCACCATGAAGACCTCATTGAATCGCCGCCAATTTTTCCAACGAACGTCGCTGGCCACCGCCGGCCTTTGGGCCGCCAACCCGTGGGCCGCGACCGCCAAGGGAAAACCATCCGGCACCCGCGTCCTTTCACCGAACGACAAACTGAACATCGGCATGATCGGCACGGCCAATCGCGCCGGCGCGAATCTCCAGGAAGTTTCCAGCCAAAACATCGTGGCACTTTGCGACGTGGATGAGCAGTTCCTCGCCGCCGCCTCGACGAAGTATCCGAACGCAAAAGTGTACACGGATTTTCGCCGACTTATCGACCATAAGAACATCGACGCCATTGTCATCGCCACGCCGGATCACACGCACGCCGTCGCCACCGTGGCGGCCTTGAAATCGGGGCGGCATGTGTATTGCGAGAAGCCGCTCACGCATACCGTTTCCGAGGCGCGCATCGTGGCGGAGACGGCGCACAATTTGAAGCGCGTCACGCAGATGGGCAACCAGATCCATGCCAGCAATAATTATCGTCGCGTGGTGGAATTGATCCAAAGCGGTGCCATCGGCCCAGTGCGCGAAGTCCACGTCTGGCTCGACGGCGTGTGGGAAACCATGAAGCGCCCGACGGAAATCGTCCCAGTGCCTGATAGCTTGCATTACGACCTCTGGTTGGGGCCGGCCCCGTATCGGCCTTATCACCCGGAATATCTGCCGTTCAAATGGCGGCGGTGGTGGGATTTTGGCGGTGGCACCCTGTCGGATTTCGGTTGTCACCACATCGACCTTTCGCACTGGGCGCTCAAGCTGCGCCATCCGCTTACCGTGGAAGCCGAAGGGCCGGCGTTGGATGGCGAATGCGCTCCGCCTTGGCTGATCGTGCGCTACGAATATCCGTCGCGCGACGAACTGCCGCCGGTCAAGCTCACCTGGTATCAAGGCGGCAAACGTCCGCCGCAATTCGCCCAAGGCTCGCTGCCCAAGTGGGGCGGCGCGGGCACGCTGTTCGTTGGCGAGAAGGGAATGCTCATCGCCGACTATGGCAATCACCGGTTGCTGCCGGAAAAAGACTTTGAAGGCTTCCCGCCGCCGCCGCAGTCGATCCCGAATTCCATCGGCCACCACAACGAATGGATCGCCGCCTGCAAAACCGACGGGCCGACCACGAGCAACTTCGATTACGCGGGCGCGTTGACCGAGTCGGTCTTGCTGGGGAACGTCGCTTTCCGCGTTGGCAAAAAGCTCGAATGGGACGCGAAGAAACTACGGGCGACTAATTGTCCCGAAGCAGACGATTACCTTCAGCACCAGTATCGCCGCGGCTGGAAAATTTGAACGGTCGATTTCGACTTTGCCCAATCGATCCGGTCTCATTGCCAGGGTGAGGGCGGTTGCGAAGTTGATTTTCAACAGGCAAGTTGGGCAGCCGTGTTCCGGTTGAGATTTTCACGATTGACGCGCGGACAAAAGCCTTCACAGTTTTCCTATGAAGCCACTCCACGGGTTCCGGAATTGTATTCGCGCGGGTTCCTTGCTTATTGTGGCACTCGTCTTCGCCTTGAGCAACATGACCTCTTCCGCTGCCGACACCGTTTCGCTTCGCACGCTTCACTCCCAACCGAGCTTCGTTATCGGCACCAAACAAGTGGAACTCGCGGTCACGCAACTCGGCGGTCACATGGCGCCGGTCACGTTTTTCCGAGACAGCGCCCAACCCGTGCGGCCGTATTACATCAGCCCGTGGCAGGAGGAGAAGCCTTCGCCGATGCCGGCCCCGGTGCTGGTCACGTTGCGCGGGGATTTCTTTTGCCTTCCGTTCGGCGGAAACTCGGACGAAGTCGCGGGCGAGAAACATCCGCCGCACGGCGAGATCGTCGGCGCGCTGTGGAAACTCAGCAGCTCGAAGAAAACCGGCGACGTGACGACGCTCACGCTCGGTATCGAAACCAAAGTTCGCCCAGGCCGCGTGACCAAGGAACTCTCCCTGGTGGATGGACAAAACGTAATCTATTCGCGACACGTTATCGAAGGCTTCGTCGGACGCGCACCGCTGGGACATCATGCGACGCTCGCGATGCCGGAGAAGGAAGGTGCGGTCCGCATTGCGACCAGCGCGTTCCGTTTCGGCATGACGTGCCCGGGACTGTTCAGCGATCCGAAGCAGCGTGAATATCAGGCACTGCTGCCCGGCGCGAAGTGGACCGACCTCGCGAAGGTGCCCGCCGCTTGGAAAAGCGCGCCGGACGCCGATCTTACGCGTCTGCCCGGACGCTACGGTTATGCCGACCTCATCCAACTCGCCAACGAGCCGTGGGAAAAATCCAACGGCCCCGCATGGACGACCGCGACCTTCGCCGACGCCGGTTACGTCTGGTTCTCGTTGAAGGATCCCGCCGTGTTGCGCACCACCGTTTTCTGGATGGAGAACCACGGTCGCCACGGGCATCCGTGGAATGGCCGCAACAACTGCCTCGGACTGGAAGATGTCACCGCCTTTTTTGCCGACGGCCTCGCCGCCTCGACGCGCGACAATGTGCTGACAAAAGAAGGCGTGGAAACGGCCCTCGCTTTGAGCGCCACGCAACCAACGGCGGTGAACTACATTCAAGGCGTGGTGAAAATCCCTGCCGGCTTCGAGAATGTGCGCACGTTGGAATTCTCGCCGGGCACCGTGACCTTTGTCTCCACCACGGGCCAGCGCGTCACCGCGCCGGTGCGGCACGAATTTCTGAAAACCGGCAAGCTGTAGTCGTAACCGGGCAGGAAAAAAATGAATGGACATGAATCAGCCCAGCGCGTCGTAGCCGCAACCACTCCCTCGCCCTCTCCTCCGCTGCACAGAGGCGAGGGAGTTCGCGCCAGATTTCCGTCGACTAATAATGTCCAGCTTTATGATACCCATGAAAAAAACCTTGTTCACCCTCCTTGCCTCCGCCGTCGCGCTCCTCACCGGTTGCGACAAACCCGCCTCCACCCCAAACGCGCCGACTGGCCCTTCCACCGCCGCCAAGGTGAAGGGCACTATCGGCGTCTCGCTCCTCACGCTCGACAATCCTTTTTTCAAAGTGATCGGCGACAACATCACTGCCGAGGGAAAGAAACGCGGTTACGAAACGATCGTTGTGAGCGGGGACAAGGACGTCGCCAAGCAGAGCAACCAGATCAAGGATTTCATCGTCAAGAAAGTCAGTGCGATCGTGCTGAGTCCGTGCGATTCCAAATCGATCATCCCCGTGATCCAGGAGGCCAATGCGGCGGGCATTCCGGTTTTCACCGTGGACATTCCGTGTAACGAACCGGGTGTGAAAATTGTGACGCAGATTGCCACCGACAATTACGGCGGCGGCAAGGAGGCCGCGCAGGCGATGATCGAGGCGCTGGGTGAGGCGGGCGGCAAGGTCGCCGTGCTGCATTTCAAGCAGGCCGAGTCCTGCATCCTCCGCGTGAAGGGTTTCACCGAGGTGATCAATGCGCATAACGCCAGTGGCCAGGCCAAGGTCGAGATTGTCACCGAATTGGAAAGCGGCGGTGCGAAGGATGTGGGTTTCAAAGCGGCCGAGGACGCGCTGCAGGCGCACGCGGACTTGCGCGGTATCTTTGCGATCAACGACCCGGCGGCACTCGGCGCACGGGCGGCCCTGGAAAAGTCGGGCAAGACGAAGCAGGTGTTAATCGTCGGCTTCGACGGCCAACCCGAGGGCAAACAGGCCATCAAGGACGGCAAGATTTATGCCGACCCGATTCAGTTTCCGGACAAGATGGGCGTGCGAATCGTAGACGCGATCATCCGCCACTCGAAAGGCGAGACGTTGCCGCCCCAGATGCTTATTCCCACGCGCCTCTACCGCCAGGCCGATGCGATCAAGGATCCGGAACTGAGGTAGGTAGTCACCGTTAACATAATTATGGGATCACAAGTCGTTGCGCAGTGCCTGTGCGGTTTGGACACCACAGTCTTGATTGGGGGAGGCATGCTTAATTTCGAGACCATTTGTTTCTGGCCTTGCTTCTGTGAGCGCTGCTGTAATGTTGTGGAGGGCAACCTTCTTTCCAAGCAAGTGCAATGTCCGAATTGCAATAACCCTAAAGTCATTCCCTATGATGACCCAACTCTCTTGGCGTTCCCAGGAGATCGCAAGGTTGCGGACTGGAACCTGAGAGGTGAATTCGGAAGGGTGCTGAAGTTAACGAATGGATACTACAAATGCCCAAAGTGTGGCGAGATGACCCTTCGTTTCAATCGTGGCTACCTCCACTGGGACTAGCGAACGAGAATGGCTTGGATCGGCGCGTCGCCCGGGTAAATATATCTGAAAATGCTAACAGGAACTGGAATGTAGTTATCGTTCAAATCCGCAATTAGGTTTGTGATTAAATGGTTTTTTTGGCTTAATGAACGCAGCCCATATTTATGAAATCCGAACTTAAAACCCGTTCATTGCAAAATCTGGCCGATGCGTATTCGAGTGACGAATTGCGCGTCAACAAAGAATACCAGCGAGGAACGAAATGGAGCTTGCCTCAGAAACAGGGACTCATCGACTCGCTCCTGCGCGACTACCAGATTCCACTTTTCTACGTTCATTTGGAATCGAGGATGAACGAATACACCCGTGGCGTTGAAATGACCGCTTGGATTGTCGATGGGCAGCAGCGACTCGCGGCTATCGTCGATTATCGCAAGAATGTATTTTCACTGCCCGATCCGCAGAAGGCTAAACCGGGAACAGTTGTCCCGGTCAGTTCAGCAGATCTGCCATCTTGGACCGGAAAGAAATTTGAAGAACTTTCACCTGACGACAAGGAACGGCTGCTTGGGCGAGAGCTGCTGGTGGTAGAAATGACGGCAGAGCAGAACGAGGTTCGCGGCCTGTTTATCCGCTTGCAAGCAGGCACCCCGTTGACTGCCCAGGAAAAACGAGACGCATGGCCCGGCGAGTTTACCAACTTCGTCATTCGACACGCTGGCAAAAAGGGACATGATCTCTCCAAGCCAAGACAATTTTTTAGCCTATTCCCTAATTCTGGCTCCCGCCGTATCTCCGTGGATGATGGCGACCATTATGTGGACGGCCGTGCCGAGGTTCGGAAGTTCTTTGCCGGACTTGCCATGACCATCATGCTTCGCGAGCGGATGGAAGTGGACTTCGTTGATCTCAAGGGGAAGTCGATTAACGACTTCTACATGGACAACCTCGAATTGAAGGAGGGTGACCCTGGCGCGCTGCGTGTCGTTCATCTCCTTGACCTTGTCGCTCAACTCCCGGGATTCGAGAGTTTGCGGGAAGGGCCGCGAATGTCTTTTCAATGGGCATTTCATCTGGCTTTGCTCGTGGACTCACTCGACGAAGGCAACTACGCCGCAGTCTGGCGTGAGGACGTGATAAGTGCATTCATTGCGTTTAGGCAGGACGTGGTAAATGCCCAGCTTCATTATAACCAGACCCGCGAGTCGCTTCCTCACCATGAACGATTTGGCAGATTATTGTCTGGCTCAGGATCCGACACCGCTGACGTAATCCGCATCCGGCACTCGTTCCTGCTGTCGGAGTTATATTCCAAAATCCGGATCAACCCGCTCGACCCAAATCGTCGTTTTGATGCTCTTGAAAGGGAGGTGATTTGGAACCGTGATCGCGGGCAATGCAAGAACCCTGATTGCAAGCGGCCGGGGAAGCGGGTTCCATTCCGAGAAGCGGAGATCCACCACGTCATTGAGCACACGGCCGGAGGACTCACGAAGCTTCAAAATGGCGTCCTGATTTGTCCCGATTGTCATGAGAATCGAGGCGAAATGCAGCGCTTAACCTCGCACTTCCAAGAATATCTCCGACGAAATTACGCGAACCCTACGCAGCAACCTGTCGGTGGAATTGTGACTGACGCACGGAGCAGTGCGGGCGATGGCCAGTCGGCCGCTGATGAGAACGGCCCTCGTCCGGCGGGTGGAAATTTGAAGATCGTGATTGATTGGGGAGCGTTGGATGTGGATCGCGAGTCGCAGACAATTTCGGGCGGACAGGCTTCAGACCTGATCGTCAAACTTCTCGTCGATCTCCTCGGTGCCTTTGGCAAACCGATGGAACAACAACTGACCGAGTTGCCGGTGATTCGCTACCCGCTGTCGAGAGACCCTGCTACCACCTTCCTAAATCCATCTACCGGAACTCCATTCAGTTCCATTCGGCTACCCGGCACTGACCTTTACTTCTGTCCGCAATCAAGCACTCGTGAGAAGGAGCGACGGCTAAAGGAATTGTTCTCTCGCTTGACCTTGCCTGACGGCAGCGACTTCCCGCCCACCAGTATTGAGGTTTCAATTGATGCCGTCTAACCTCTCTTTCAGGCGATGAAACAGGCGATGCACGTCTCTGGATTTGAAAAAGACCACGCGGCAAATCGGAGACCAATTTGGAATTGGCTGAGATTTTGAAACAGACTCTCGTATGAGCACGCAAAGCAATTTTCTCCACGAACTCGTCGGGTCCATGTCGCAAGGCGCGGCGGGCAACCCCACCGTCGTCATGATCGAGGCCGCCTTCGCGCATCACCACCTGCACTGGCGCTACGTCAACATGGAGGTCACGCCCGACGACCTTGGCGCCGCTGTCTGCGGGGCGCGGGCGATGGGCTTTCGCGGTTTCAATTGTAGCCTGCCCCACAAAGTCACCGTGATTCCCCACCTCGACGGGTTGGGTGAATCCGCCGCCGTGATGGGCGCGGTGAATTGCGTGGTCCGGCGGGGCAACCAACTCATCGGCGAGAACACCGACGGCAAGGGCTTTCTGAAATCACTTCTGTCGGTCACCGAGGCGAAAGGGAAATCGGTGGTGCTCTTTGGTGCGGGCGGCGCGGCGCGGGCGATCGCGGTGGAACTCGGCTTGGCCGGTGTGAAACGGATCACGGTGGTAAATCGCTCGGAAACGCGCGGCCGCGAGTTGGTCGAGTTGCTGCGCGGCAAGTTGCACCTCGACAGCGAACTGACCGTCTGGCGCGGCGACTACGCGGTGCCGGCCGGAACGGACCTCGTGATTAACGCCACGTCGATCGGCCTCTATGACGCGGCAGCCCGGCTGGCGCTGGACGTGGCCACGCTGCAGCCCGGCATGGTTGTGGCCGATGTGGTTTTCAATCCGCCCCGCACGCGTTTGCTGCTGGACGCGGAGGTGCGTGGTTGCCGGGCGCTCGATGGCCTGGGCATGCTCGTCAATCAGGGCGTCGTCGGCATCCAATATTGGACCGGCATCGACCCGGACACCGTCGTGATGCGGACGGCGTTGGAACACGCTTTGGGATTATGACCGGACCCGCGCCGCTCCTGGAGATGCGCGGCATCGTGAAATCCTTCCCCGGCGTGCAGGCGTTGCGCGGGGTGAACCTGACCCTGCGGCCCGGCGAAGTGCTGGCCTTGCTGGGAGAAAATGGCGCGGGCAAGAGCACGCTCATGAAAGTGCTGGGCGG
>JBKJSC010000251.1:0-27841 GCA_046593035.1 Limisphaerales bacterium
CGGTCACGGTGAAATAGTTGGTCACGGCTTCGATGCCGCCACTGACCGTGCCGCCGCCGTCGTTCACCACGACCATGATCGTGGCGGTGCCATTCGCGTCCGGTACCGGCGTGAAGGTCAGCGTGCCGGTGGTGTTGGCGTTGGTGTAACCGACGATGGGGTTGGGAATCAGGCCGGGATTATCGGACGTGGCCGTAACCGTCAGCACGCCTCCATCGCCACCGGCAGTGATGCCGGAAAGATTCACAGTCTGCAATCCCGCATCCTCTAAGATCGTGAACGAAGCGATCGGATTGAGGGTCGGACGATCATTCACCGGATTGACGGTGATGGTGAACGTGTTGGTGAAGGCATTCACGCCGCCATTGGTGGTGCCGCCATTATCCTGCGCAATAATTTTCACGAGCGCCGTACCACTCGTATTGGCCTGGGGTGTGAAGGTCAGTTTCGCCGTCGCCGCGCCGGGCGAGTAGGTCAACGCCGGCTGGGCGGAGAAGAGCGCGGGACTATCGTTGCTGATGGAAAAGGTGATGGTCTGACCCGACTCATTGGGCGGCCCTGGGCTGATATTGGTCACGAAGTCCACCAACGAACGCGCACCGGCGTCCTCATTCACGACCACGATGGAACCGACCGAGGACACGATATTGAGGCTCCAGCCATTGGCGATATTGCCGATGTCGCCGCCCGCTTCGTCCACCACGTAAAGCGACCAGGTGCCGTTCGGGTTCGTCCCGTTGAAGACGGACAAGTCCACCGGGTAAGGCCCGGCGGGCACGGGCGCGGCAAGGTCGGAAGTACTCCCACCTTGCGACGGAAGATATGTCCCCGTGGGAGGTTGATCCGGAACGCCACCCACCGCACTTTGATCGAACGTCAGTGTGACGCTGTCAACTCCCGTATCTGCCCCCCCGACACTGCGGAGGAGAATGCTCTTCTGACCTTGGGGTCCAACCAAAAGCACACCGACATCCTCGAGCCAAGTGTGCCTCAAGCCACTCAGAGTTACGGTAACATTCGCAACGGTGCCGGGCACGCCGTTCACCGAGATGGTGGAAGGATACGGAGTCGCCGGGGCAACATCATTGATGTCGATGGTGCCGGTGTTTGCAAAAATGGCCGGCGCGGCGAGCGCGAAGCTCGGCGCATCGTTCACCGAATTCACCAACACTTGGAAGATGCGGGTGACAGAATTCACCCCCGTGCTTACCACCACCGAGATCGCCGCCGTGCCGAATTGATCCGCCGCCGGGGTGAAGTCCAAAGTCCCGGTGGTGTCGAAACTCGTGTAAGTGACCGTCGGTTTGGGAATCAAACTGGGATTGGATGAAGTGGCCGTCACGGTCAACATCGCCGCGCCGACGCCGCCATCGCTGATGCCCGTCAGATTCACTGTGCGCAAACCGGAGTCTTCGTTGACCACCAGATTGGCCGGTTGCGTGAGCGTCGGCGGAGTGGTCGAGGAATTGACGGTCACAAGAAACGTGTTGGTGACCACGTCCACGCCGCCGTTGGCGATGCCGCCGTTGTCCTTGACCACCAGCGTGATCGTCGCCGATCCAAATTGGTTGGCGACCGGTGTAAACCGCAAGGTGCCGATGGTGTTGGGCCGGATGTAGGAAACCGTCGGATTGGGAATCAAAGCGATATTGTCGGACGTGGCGGTGATGGTGACGGTCTGCGCGCTTTCATTCGCCGGCCCGGGCGCAATGCCAGTCAAGTTGACTGTTTGTTGCCCGGCGTTCACGCCGATCGCGATGGGGAACAGCGCGTCCAATGTCGGCGGGTCGTTCACCGCGTTGACCGTGACCACAAACATCCGGGTCGTCGTATCGACACCGCCATTGGCCCGGCCGCCGTTGTCCTTCACTTTCACGGTGATGGTGGCGGTGCCGTTGGCATTGGCGACCGGCTTGAAACTGATGCTGCCTGTGGTGTCGGAGCTGGTGTAGGTCACGGTCGGGTTGGGAACGAGCGCGGTGTTGCTGGAGGTGGCGGTGACGGTGAGCGTCTGACCACTTTCTTCCGGTGGGCCGGAAGTGATGCCGCTCAAATTCACGCTCTGAACGCCGGCGTCTTCGTTGATGGTCAGGGGAGTCAGCGCATCAAGCGTTGGTGTGTCGTTAACCGAGGTGACGATCACGAGAAAGGTGTTGGTCATCGAGTCCGCCCCGCCCGCACTGTCCCGCACCACCACGAAGATGGTCGCTGAACCAAACAGGTTGGTCGTCGGCGTGAAACTCAAGCTTCCGGTGGTGTTCGGGCTGGTGTAATTGACGGTGGGATTGGGAATCAAGGTGGGGTTGTCCGACCACGCTGTCACCGTCAAAGGCGTCTGGCCCGTTTCATTCGGCCCCGCCGTGATGCCGGACAAAATGACCGTCCTCAATCCCGCGTCTTCCTTGAGCGAAAGATTAGGCAGGGCGTTCAAGGTGGGCGGATCGTTGATGGGATTGACAGTCAGGGTGAACTGGGTGCTGGTGCTGGAAAGACTATCGCTGACCGAAACCGTGATGGTTGCAGTGCCGAACCCATTCAAGGCGGGTATCACGGATACAGTCCGGTTCGAGTCGCTGCCGCCAAAAATGATTTGATTATTCGGCACGAGCGCGGGGTTGGAGGAAGTCGCCGAGAGCGTGAGCGAACTGGCGGGAGATTCCGGATCGCCGATCGTAAAGGCGATACCCAAGACCGGCACCTCTTCGTCTGTGATTTGATTGGCGATCGTCGAAATGGTAGGCGGTTGGTTTGCCACCGTCAGATTGAAGGTTGTGTTGGTGGTTGTCTGTCCATCGTCCACCGTGATGGTGATGGCCACGATCCCAGCCTGGTTGGCCGCCGGCGTAATTGTCAACGTGCGGTTGGCACCGCTGCCGCCAAACACTAGGCCGCTATTAGGCACCACGTTCGTGTTCGCGGAACTGCCGGTGACGATCAAGGAGTTGAGCGCGGTCTCCGCATCTCCCACCGTGAAAGCGATGGGGCCGAGCGTGGTGTTCTGCATCATGGATTGATCCGCAACGGTGGAGATGGTCGGCGGAGTATTGGGGTTAATCGGGATGCTGAAAATACCCCGCCCGTGGGTCACGACATGTAACGTGGTGCCGAGGAAAAACATTTCCTGAACCGAAACATTGGCCGGGCCTTCGTTGCTGGGCGACCAAGTGGCACCACTGTCAGCGCTGGCGAAGACACCGATATCCGAAGCCACATAAAGAAAATTGGTTTTCTCAGGATGAATATCCAGATCGAAGAAGGGCACACTGGGGAGGTTTCCCGTGATGCTGACCCAATTCGCGCCGTCATCGGCCGTGCGCCAAACATTCTGGGCTGAAAAACCGCCGAAGGTGATGTAAACACGGGCGGTATTGTTGGTGTCGGGGGTGATGCGCGTGACCATCCGGTTCGGCAGCGGGGTGGCACCATTGTTGTCCATTCGAGTCCACGTCGGCGTCGCCGCCGTGCCGTTGGAAGTCCGATACACATTTCCGTTGTTATGCCCCACCCAAATGACATCAGAATTGCCGGGCAACACCGCGATGGCACTGACCGCCGAACTGATCGAGGCCTTGATACTCGTCCATGCAGGTGTCGTGGCCTTGATGTTGACACTGCGCCACAAACTGTCCGCCCCTCCCAGCATGGTGTTAGCGTTGTTTGGATCGAGAATGAACGGCGCAATGAAATTGCCGCCTGATCCGGCTTCGGTGATGCCGCTGTTAATTTCGGTGGAAGAAAGGCCACCGTCGGTACTGCGGTGGATTCGAAGGAAGACATACTCCCCGTAAAAATAGTTGGGATCCGTCGGGTCGGCGGCGCACCACCCACCGTCACCGCCAAACATCTCCGTCCAACTGCCGGTGCTGCCAGCCGCAGTCTTTCTCAGCGTGCCATTATCCTGGGCACCGCCGATAATGGTGCCGCTGGTGGGATTACCCGCCCCGCCGTAGAACTGGGTCACGCCAAGGTTATTATTCAGGCTAACCCAGCCGCTCGTGAGACTCACCGTGGAGACATCGTCCGCGCGGTAAATGCCGCCGTCGTTGCCGAAGTAAACCGTCTTGTTGTTCACGCCGTCATATTGCGGATGGTGTACGAAAAAATGGTGATCCGCATGCGCCGAGAGCGTGGGGGCACTGAACCATTGGCTGATCTGGGTGAGAGTCGCTCCGCTGTCGGTGCTGCGGTAAATATCAAGACCGCCCACGGCAAGCTTGGTGGCATCCTTGGGATCCACCCAGAGTGCGTTGGCATACCATCCCTGGCCCCCCAGCCATCTGGCCGAAGTGTTGACGACGGAGTAGGAATGGCCGCCATCCGTGGATTTGTAAAGCTCGCCAGAATTCCGATCCAGGCCAAGGTAAACGATGCTAGGATTGCTCGGCGCGTAAGCCAGTTCGGCGCGTCCGCCCCCAGAAGTCAAACCAGTGGCGTTGACCCAATTCTGGCCGCCATCAGTAGAATACATGGTCTGGTTGGTGAAGAAATCCAAACGGCTGGCCGCGATGGCCTTGTTCCCATCCGTTGGGTCGAAGTCAATGTCGTCCGTTTGCACTGCGCTGTTTTGAGTCCAGCTTGTGCCCCCGTTGACACTGCGAAAAATACCCGTGCGCGTGGCAGCGAGCAGGATCAGTGGATTGCTCGGATGCATCGCGAGCCGGTTCACGTTTTGAAAATCGATATTAATCGTCGAGGAAAGTTGCGTCCAGTTGGTGCCGCCGTCCGTGGTCTTGAAAATCCCCGCGCCCAGGATTGCGTCCACATTGTAAAACCCTTCGCCGGTACCCGCGTAAAGGGTGTTGGGGCTGTTCGCGTCCATCACCAGGCAGGAGACGGCGAGGTTGGCCATGAAATCATTCAGCGGAAACCAGTTTGCGCCAGCATCAGTCGTCTTCCAAATTCCGCCGCCCACGCTGCCGACGTACATCGTCGAAGGAACGGTCGGATGGATTACAATGGCGCGAAGGCGCCCGCCCACGTTGCCCGGCCCTTTCCACGTCCACGACGAAGGCTGAGTGCCCGCAGTGAGCGGAACCACATTGCGCGACTTCACGTTCTGCCAGGCGGTCGGATTGAATTGCATCTGTCGCGCCTGCTGGACGGCATTCAGCAAGGCGTTCGGCGGGATCAACCCATGCTCATCCTGCTGCTGCCGTTTGCGGTACGTCGCCGCTTCTCCCGGGCCGTCGGGCCGCACGTCTTCTTCGCCGTTGAGCTTTTCTTCCAGCATGTCCGCCGGCATATCCATGATGTTTTGCAACGACTCGCCATCTTCCGTGTGCAAACGGTGAACCTCCTCCAAGGTCAACCCCCGCTTCCGTGCCACACGTTTTTCCGTGAGGGGCGGGGTGCGACGGTGAATACCGTGGTCATCTGGCATGGGAACCGCCGAGCCACGGTTGGCTTGCGCTGAACCGGGTTGCACTCCAGGCGGAGGAAACAAGCTTGTGGCGGCAACGCTATTTTGGGGCATCACCAAGGGAAGGCAAAAGGCCAGCAGGCAAGCGAAAGCAAGCCGGCGCAAGCCCGGCCTGGCAGTATGAGTCGGTGGGAGATGGGATTGGTTCATGGTTACGTCCTGTTCCCGCCTAGGTGGCGGCCTGTTTGGTGCTTACACGGGCACAAGCCGCCCGTGCCGGGATCGGCGGCAATTGGCCGGCTGGATAATCGGCGTGTGTCACAAAATATTTATCGTTCGCCTGCGGAACAATTCGCCTTCGTTTTCTCCGCTCAGGCAGGGTGAAACACCCTGAGCAGAACGACTGGATTTAGCAAGGTTATTAAAGGTACGCCGCGCGCAATGAAACACCGGCCGCGGAGAATGGAGCGTTGCGTTATGACGGGCGACCCAATATCCTTTTCTCCAACGAAACATGCGAGCGGAACGGTGCCGCGCGGTTTTTGAAAACCACGCTCGACAAACCCGTCTCGGTCGTGAGAAAAAGAACGCGCCATGCCCGCAACCATCACTGATGCCGAAGTCGCGCAGTTACAGCAGACGATTGAGATGTTTGAGGTCATCACTCAATCGCAGCCGCAGGACTACCAGTCGCTGGAGATTCTCAAGGAAGCCTACGTCAAGCTCGACCGCGAGAAAGATGTCGTCAACACCTCCAAGCGAATCGCCCAGGCCTACATGCAACTGGGCCAGTTGTCCTCGGCGATCATGGAGTATGAAACCATCCTCCAGCGGTTTCCCAACGACGCCGAGGTGCAGAAAGCCCTGGCGGACATAGAAAGCAAGGCCAACAGTTTCGCCGCCGCCCCGTCGGCCATGGCCGACAGCGCCTTCAATAGCAGCGCCAAATCCGAGCCTTCCAAGACCAAAGGGGGCGCGGCCGGCGAGGTGGACGACGGCAAGGTGCTAATGCAAAAGATTTTTGTGGAGGGCAAGCTGGTCAACGCCGGGGATTTTAGCATGTATTGGAACACCCCCGACGAGGGCGACCCCGGCCAGGCCATCGAGCCGTTTCTCCAAATTCTGGCCGACAAGGGACTGATGCCGTTGGACAAATCGGTTAAGTTGATTTGCGAAAAGTCCCGGCTCGGCTATCTTCCCATCGAAAAATACGACTTGGATCTTGAGGTGGCGCGCGGCTTTCCCAAAGCCGTGTGCCGTCGCTGGTGCGTGCTGCCCTTTGACCGGATGAGCAAGACCATCATGGTCGCCACGGCCAACCCCTTCAACAAAGCCGCCGCCGCCGAATTGCAAAGTTCCACGCCCAACCGCCTGCTTTGGTACATCGCCAACCCGCCGGACTTGGTCAAGTCGTTGAAAAAAGTTTTCCGCTAACCCGACGCGCGCTCATGCCTCCCATTAAATCTCGTGCCGAAAAATTGGCCGATTCCCTCGTGGAAGACGGTTTGCTCACGCCGAAGCAGGTGGAAGAACTGCTCGAGTTGCAAAAGAAAGAGGGCAAGCCGCTGCTCAAATTGCTGCTCGACAAGTCGTATGTCACCGACGTGGACGTGATGGTCGCCACCGGCCGGATGCAAAACGTGCCGCCGGTGAACCTTGCCCGCCTCGGCATCGCGCCGGACATCGCGAACCTGATTCCCAAAGAGGTTGCCACCAATTTCAAAATCCTCCCCATCTCCCGCCTCGACAACACGCTCTTCTTGGCCATGGCCGACCCGTTGAACGTGCTGGCCATCGACGACGTCAAGCGCATTACCCGGATGGAAGTCCAGCCGATGATCGCCACCGAAAAGGCGATCCTCGACAAGATCACCAACCTCGAAAGCGGCAAGGGTGCCAGCATGGAGGACTTGATCGAAGCCGCCAAGAAAGCGGAAGAGTTGGAAACCGAGGCCGCCGGTGCCGAGTTGATCGCCGATGCCACCGATGATATGTCCGCCGAGGCGGCCACCGCCGCCGGGGAAGAAGCGCCGGTCATCAAGCTCGCCAACCTGATCCTTGTTCAAGCCATCAAGGACAAGGCCAGTGACATCCACATCGAGCCGTTCGAGAAGATGGTGCGACTCCGCTACCGCATCGACGGCGCGCTGCTCGATGCCACACCGCCGCCCAAGAATTTGCAGGTGGCGCTCACCTCGCGCATCAAGATCATGAGCAACCTAGATATTTCCGAGCGCCGGTTGCCGCAGGACGGTCGCATGCGCATGAAGGTGGGTCCCAAAGATGTGGATTTGCGCGTCTCTTTTCTACCGACCGTTCATGGCGAAAAGTGTGTGCTCCGCGTCCTGGACAAATCCAACCTCTCCGCCAGCATGGACAAGCTGGGCCTAGACAAGGACAGTTTCCGGCGCTTAAAATCCGCCGTGGACGCGCCGCACGGCCTCATCCTGGTCACCGGCCCGACCGGCTCCGGGAAAACGACCACGCTTTATTCCTGCCTGAACGAACTCAACAATCCCGACTATAACATCATCACTTGCGAAGACCCGGTGGAATTTCAAATCCCCGGCATCAACCAAGTGCCGATCAAAAAGGACATCGGCCTCAGCTTTGCCGCCGCCCTTCGCTCCATTCTCCGCCAGGATCCAGACATCATCATGATCGGGGAAATCCGCGACGAGGAAACGTGCGAAATCGCCGTTGAAGCCGCGCTCACCGGCCACCAAGTCTTGAGCACGATGCACTGCAACGACGCGCCCGGCGCGATCACCCGCATGGATGACATGGGCATCGCGCCGTTCTTGATCTCCTCGTCCGTGATCCTGTCCTGCGCCCAGCGCCTGATGCGCCGCATCTGCCCCGCCTGCAAAGAGCCGATGCAGTATCCGGCCAAGATGTTCGAGGATTTGGCCATTGATCCCAAGCTGTTCGACGGGGTTCAGCTCTTCAAAGGCCGTGGCTGCGACCGTTGCAAGAACACCGGCTATGCCGGACGGTGCGCCATTATCGAAATCATGACCGTCACCGACGAAATCCGGAAAATCATCCTCAAACGCGCCAGCGGCATGGAGATCGCCAAGATCGCCGTCAGCGAAGGGATGTTGAACCTGCGTCAGGTCGCACTCATGAAATGCCAGGAAGGCATCTCCACGCTGGAACAAGTGCTGGTGCTCACCTCAAGCCACTGATTCCTTTGGGGATTTCGGCAGCGCGCGAGGTGCTGGTTCCGTTGCCTTAGAATAAACAGGCTGGCTCTCGTCGCCCGGCTTGCGACACTCGACTCCGCATGAAGCGAGTTCTCTTTGTTGACCACGCCCGCCGCATCCTCGGCGGCGCGGAAATCAACTTGCTGGAATTGCTCGCCGAAGTTTCCTCCAAAAACAACTGGACCTGCGCCTGCGCCTGCCCGCGTGGCAGCCCGCTCAGTGAAGCGCTTCGTCCGCTCGGCATTGCGCAACACGATTACGGATTCGCCGCCGCCGCCAATGAACTGCGCGTGGTGGGCCGCCGTTTTTCACTACGAGACAGCCTGCGCGGCTGGCGCGCGGTGGAAACCTCCAGCAAATTGTTGAAGAAGATCATCGCCGATTTTGCGCCCGATGCCGTGATTTCCTGCACGAACAAAGACCATTTCTGCGCCGTGTCCGCCTGTGCCGCCAGCCGCACGCCATCGCTCTGGTGGGTCAATGATGTTTTGTCGCCCGATTTTTATCCGAAACCGGCCCGGCTGGCGTTTCGGTTGAAAACGCGCCGCGCCCGGCGGCTCGTCGCCGTTTCCGAATTTGCACGGCAGGCACTGTTGCGCGAAGGCATTCCCGCCGCCCGCGTCACCACCATGCACAACGGGATTCCACTGGCGCGTTATCAACCGACCGCCCGCGGCCGGTGGCGACGCGAGTTTGGTTTGCCCGCACAAGAGCCGATCTTCGGCGTCGTCGGACGTTTCACCCCATGGAAGGGCCAGGAGTTCTTCCTCCGCCTGGCGCAGGCTTGGGTGCGGCAAAACCCCCGCGGCCATTTTGCACTGATCGGCCAGGCGTTCAACGAGGAACAGTCGTTTGAAAATGAACTGCGCCAGTTTGTGGCGAAAAACAATTTGAGCACGCGCGTCCACTTCGTTCCGTTCCAGGACAACGTCGCCGCCGCGCTGGGCGATCTGGATGCGCTGCTGCACACCTCGTTGCGCCCGGAGCCGTTTGGGCGGGTGATCATCGAGGCCATGGCGGCGGGCACACCGGTAATCGCCGCGCGCGCCGGCGGCGTGCCGGAGATCATCACCGATGGCGTGGATGGCCTGCTGGCCGAGCCAGGCGACGTGAAGAGTTACCTCGGCCAATTGGAAAAGATCATCCACTCGCCCGCGCTGGCCGATTCGCTGGTGTCAGCCGCGCAAGCCACCGTGCGCCGCCGCTTCACGGTGACACGCGTGCGCGAACAGTTTGAACAAATCGTCCACGAAACCGCCTGACATGCGTTTCATTTTTCTCAGCGCTGGATACTATCCCGATCAGGTCGGCGGCGCGTTTCGTTACGTGACCGAAGTGACTGAGCGGCTGGCGGCAAGAGGCCACCGCGTCGGCGTGATTTTTCCCGGCAACGAACCACAAACCTCTTCCGGAAAATCACCGGCGGGTGCCACCCTGCACCGGTTTCCCCAGCCGCACGGTTTCTTCTGGAACAACTGGCGGCAAAAAAATATTTCGGCCCGGCGGGGTTTGCTGGCGGAGATGAAAGGTGACGATGAACCGTGTCTCACCGTTTTATGTCACGCCTTTTTTGAACCGGCCTTCACCGCGCATCGCAGCAGATCGGCCTATTTGTTCACCGGCCCGTGGGCGGAGGAATATTCTTTCTCCCGCCAATCCCAGAAAACCCTCTGGCCACGGCGCACGCTGGATCAACTGATCGCCGCGCACATGCGCGCCACGGAACGCCGCGCCCTGCGCAGCGTTGATCGCATCCTGACGATCAGCCGTTATTACGAAGGGCAACTGCCGTGCTGGCACGGGGCCGATTTGCCGCCGATTCGCATGATTTCCGGCGGCGTGAACACGGAACACTTTTCCCCGTTCGCCGACCGGGCGGCGGCGCGCGATAAGTTCGGCGTGAAGCACGATGAATTTCTTTTTTTGACCGTGCGGCGACTGGATCCCCGCATGGGCTTGCGTCAACTCGTCGATGCCTTTGCAAGCGTGGCATCACAATTTCCCGACGCCCGCCTCTGGCTGGCTGGCGATGGATCGCAGCGCAACGAACTCCAAGCCGGCATTGATGAAAAAAACCTGGGCGACCGCGTCCGCCTGCTTGGCTTCGTCGCGGAAACGGATTTGCCCGCGCTCTACAACGCTGCGGATTGCACGCTCATGCCGTCGCTTGATCTCGAAGGCTTCGGGCTGGCCACGGTGGAATCGCTCGCCTGCGGCACGCCGGTGGTCGGTTCGCGTGCCGGGGCCACGCCGGAACTTCTGGCACCGTTGAGCGAAGCCCTGCTGTTCGACGCGGTCTCGCCGGCCATGCTGCAAAACAAGCTGCTCGCCATTCTGCAAAACCCACAATCCTTGCCGGGCCGCAAGCAGTGCCGTGATTACGTGGTGAAACATTTTTCCTGGGATCGTCCGGTCGCGGGGTTTGAACAAACGTTCACCGAGCTATGCGACGCGGGAGGTGGCGCGTGAAAATTCTGGAACTGGGAAAATTTTATCCGCCACATCACGGCGGGATTGAAACCTTGCTGCGTTCCTGGTGCGAAGGCTTCGTCCGGCTGGGCGCGGAGGTGGATTGCGTCGTGGCCAATGACACGGCGCGAACGGTGCGGGAGGAAATACATGGTGTCCGCTTACATCGCATGGCCAGTTACGGCACGTTTGTTTCCACGTCAATTTGCCCAAGCTACCTAAACAGCACGCGCCGTTTCCCGGCAGACGTATGGCATGTCCATTTCCCGAACCCGCTCGCGGACCTCGCCTGTTTGCGCGGTGATCCAAAAACACCGCTCGTGCTTTCCTATCACAGTGACGTGGTGCGGCAGGCGGGCTGGATGAGTTTTTACCGCCCACTCATGGAGCTGCTGCTGCGCCGCGCGACGCGCATTGTCGTCGCCACGCCGAACCACCTCGACTATTCGCCGTGGCTCGGCGCGTATCGCGAAAAGTGCGAGGTCATTCCCTTTGGGATCGACCTGGCGCGCTTTGCCCCGACACCCGGGTTGATGCAAGCGGCGGCGGAACTGCGTCAGGCGGCCGAAGGCAAACCGATTTTGTTGAACATTGGCCGGCTGGTCGGCTATAAAGGGCAGTGCCATCTTTTGGACGCGGCCCGCGAATTTGATGCCGTGGTCTGGCTGGTCGGCATCGGCCCCTTGGAAGCGGAGTTGAAGCAGCAGGCGCAGGCGCTGGGCCTCGGCGAACGGGTGCGGTTTTGGGGCGCGGTGGACGAGCGGCAACTGCCGGTGATGCTGCACGCGTGCGATGTGTTCGTGCTGCCGTCGGTCACGCCGAACGAAGCCTTCGGCATCGTGCAAGTGGAAGCGATGGCCTGCGGCAAACCGGTCGTCAGTTGCGCCCTGCGTTCGGGCGTGCCGTTTGTGAATCAAGATGGTGTGACCGGTTTGATTGTGCCCCCGGCGGACACGATGGCGCTGGCGGCGGCCCTCCGCCGACTGTTGCAAGAACCAGCGACACGCGCGCAGTTGGGTGAAGCGGGCCGTCGGCGAGCGGAACAAGAGTTCGCCGAATCGGTGATGGTGAAACGTTATTGGCAATGTTTCCAGCGGTTGTCCGCTGGTTCCAGCCGACCATGAAAACCTACCTCGCCGTATTGATCGTGTCGGCGCTCGCGACGTACTTCCTGACACCGCTGGTGCGCTGGCTGGCGCTTCGCTGGGGGGCGATGGACCTGCCCGACGAACGCAAGATTCACTCGCACCCCATGCCGCGCCTGGGCGGGCTGGCGGTCTTCGGTGGCTTTTGTTCCCCATGGGCTTTTTTTTACCTGCTCGAAAATCTCGTGACGGCACGGTTTCACAATTACGAAAAATTATTTCTGGCGTTGATGCTTGGAGCCGCCGCCATGCTGGCCCTTGGCGTTTACGACGATTTGAAAGGCGCCAACGCCACCAAGAAATTTGTCGTCCAGATCATCACCGCCATCGGATTGTATTACGGCGGCTTCCAAATCACCGTTCTGAGCAATCCTTTCGGCCCGCCGTGGCAACTGGGCTGGCTTTCCCTGCCCGCGTCGGTGCTGTGGATCGTGGCCATCACGAATGCGATCAACCTACTCGACGGCATTGATGGTTTGGTGGCCGGCGTCACCGCTTGCATCGCGCTGGCACTGGCGATCATCAATATTCTGGCCGGCAACGTCCTTGTCGCCCTGCTCACGCTCTGTCTGGCCGGCTCGTGTCTAGGATTCCTGCCGCACAACTTTTCTCCCGCCCGCATTTTCCTCGGCGACTCCGGGAGCCTGTTCATCGGCATCGTGCTGGCGTGCATCGGCATTTTGTCCCTGTTCAAGGCGGCTACGGTCACCTTCATCGTGGTGCCGCTCGTGCTGTTCGGCCTGCCGATTTACGACACGCTTTCGGTGATGTGGGGACGCCTCCGGCGCGGCGCGCCCGTTTTTCAAGCGGACAAATCGCATGTGCATCACCGGCTGCTAAAACTCGGCTTGAACCAACAACAGGTGGCCACCATTCTTTACGGCATTACGCTGCTGCTCGGAGCGGTGGGGATATTTTTCAGCCTCGAACAATATCCGGTCACTATCGTCCTGGTCAGCGGACTCGTGTTCTTGCTGGCGCTGATCACCGCCCGCGCCTGGCTACGGCGACGGAATCAAAACGGAAACGGCGACTGATTCATGCTCGCGCTCGAAACTGCCCAGCAACGCATCCTCGCGACGATCCAGCCGTTGGGCGGTGAAACCGTTCCGCTCAATCAAGCGCTGGATCGCTTCGCCGCCACGCAAATCCTTGCGCCTCGCGACTTGCCTAGCTTCGACAACTCCGCCATGGACGGCTACGCGGTACGAGCCGACGACGTCGCGCCCGCCCGGCCGGATCGGCCCGTGACGCTGCGACTGATCGGTCGCGTCGCAGCGGGAGAAATGTTTCCTGGAGAATTGGCCGGCGGCACCTGCGTCCGCCTGTTCACCGGCTCGGCCATGCCGCACGGCGCGGATGCGGTGGTGATGCAGGAAGATACACGCATTGATCCCGCGCAACCGGAAGCGGTGCAAATTCTGGAGCCGGTGAAGCCGTGGGAGAACCTGCGGTTTCACGGAGAGGATGTGAAACAATCCGCCGTGGTGGTGAACGCCGGAGAACGAATCGGCGTGGGTCGCATCGCGCTGCTCGCTGCTTTGGGTGTTCCGGAAATTTCAGTCGGGCACCGGCCCGTCGTCGGTTTGCTTGCCACCGGCAGCGAATTGCGCGAAGCCGGGCAAACCCTTGCGCTCGGCCAAATATACGAAAGCAACCGCGCGACTCTGGCCGCTCTCGTCGCGCAATCGGGCGCGATGCCGAAGCTTTTTCCACTGGTGCGCGACACGGCGGAAGACACACGCGCCGCGTTGGCGAATGCGTTTACCACCTGCGATGTGGTGGTGACTTCCGGTGGTGTTTCCGTGGGGGAACTGGATTTTGTCAAAAGCGCCTTCCGAGATTTGGGTGGCGAACTGGAGTTCTGGCGAGTGGCGATCAAGCCGGGCAAACCGTTTGCGTTCGGCCGCTGGCAGGGCAAGTGCCTGTTCGGTCTGCCCGGAAATCCCGTTTCGGCGCTCGTAACTTTTTTAATGCTGGCGCGTCCAGCCTTCGTCCGACTGCAAGGGGCCACCGAGATCTACTTGCCAGCGCATACCGGCGTGCTCGCTGAACCGTTGGTGAATCGTGGCGAGCGACGTCACTTCGTACGCGTGAGGGTTGATGCGTCCGGCCAGGTTCATTCCGCCGGGACGCAGGCCTCGCACATTTTGAGCGCGCTCGCGGCCGCGAATGGATTGGTGGATGTGCCGCCGCAAACGACGCTCGCAACCGGTTCGATGGTGTCCGTGCTGCGGTGGGATTGACCTTGAGCGCGCGCCGAAACGCGGGTGCTAAATTTTGCGTTTGGGAATTTCCAACACGGCCGGGCGACGTTCCATCCGGATCGGCTCGGCGGGCAGAAGCAGCGTCGGCCCGCCGCCCGGCGAACCAAAGGCCGACGGAACCAATTCGTTCAGAATGCTGGGGCGCGAATTGATGCCCACGGGGTCAAAGCCGCTTTTCAAATCGATCCGGGGCGAGAATTCATTCACGCCGCGACCGGTGATCGGATTGAGTTCCTGCCGCGTGGTGTCGGGTGAACTTAACAAGTCCGCACCGCGTCTGGGCGCGGCGGAAATCGCGCCGGGTGAATCCAGCAACCGGCGCAACTCGGCGGCACGCTCATCCTGCTGGCGCAGCCGCTCCGACCGCTCCAAAATCGAAAAACCCGATGGTCCGACACCGTTCAACTCCGGCAGGCCCGCCCGCCCGCCTCGGGCGTCCGTCGACAGACGGGTGGAAGGGCGGTCGTCTCCTTTCTGTTCCTGAGCCGAGGTGGAATTGTTTTGCGCGGCATTGACCAGCTCAGTGCGGTTGGTGGCGGAGGCATTTGAACCGGTGGTGAAATCCAGACTGCGGTTATCGGATCGGAAGCCATTATTGAATTGGTTGGTGTTGGATTGCGATCTCCGCTCCCGCTCCTCGTCAAAACGCTCCATCAACGTCCGGGTTTTACGTTCCTTGCCCGGTTCATTTTCCGCCTCGGTTTCCGATGGCTCCTTCCGGTTCTTGTCGCCGCGAATGCTTTCCGCGCCATGCATGATCCAGTTCTGTTTTTCTTCAAGCCGACGTTCCCGCTCCCGTTGCTCGCGCGGGGTGCGCGTTTGGCGAGGCGGGGCGAACGAGAAAACATCCGGCGTCCCCAGCTCGGAGCGGCGGGAACTGAGAAAATTCTGCAAGGGCGACTGGTTCAGATCGTCCGGCCCTTTCACCGGTAAATCCAGTTTGGTCGAACGATCGGAAAAGATTATCTTCTCCCCAGCCTGGCTGTTCGCACACCACAGGCACACCACGCCCGCCAAGGCCAATGCCCCAACGAACCGGGCTTGCGAAATGGTAACTGATGTGATCACGCTCTCTCTTTAATCCTTCCTGGCGGATTCGTCAAAGAGGTTTCCCAAATAACTTGGTGAAAAACCGGCCCACCTTCAACCGATCTGCCCACGTCACGCCAGATCCAGCCGCGCGAGGGCGGCGCGCAGCTTGCGCTCCACCGCCTTGTGCCGTTCACCCGGATGAATTTTGCTGCCATCCATTTCTCCAATGTAGAAGCTGTCGATGGCCGCACCTTTTTCCGTGCAGATTTTGGCCACGGAAATGTCCAGTCCCAGCTCGCTCAACGCCTGGGAAATGGTGTAGAGCAAGCCGACCCGGTCTTCCGTTTCCACGTCGAGCACGGTGCGGGTGTCGGAAATCTCATTGTCAAAGCGGATCGAGGTCGGGATGCGTTCACCACCGACTGACTGGTAGAGCGGCGCGTGGATTTTTTGCCGGGCAATGAGCGGAGCAAAATCGATGTGGCCGACGAGCGCCTTGCCCAACACGATTTCAAATTTTTCGCGCTCGTCTTTTTTGGCGAGCAGGCCGGTTTTGGCATCGGTGACAAAAAAGGTGTCGAGGATGATACCGTCGGTGCGGGTAAAAATCTGGGCGCTGAGAATGTTCAGCCCGGCGGCGGTCAGGGAACCGGCGATCTTGCTGAACAAGCCAGCGCGATCCCAGGTGCAGATTTTAACGGAGGTGTAGCCGCGGTCGGGTTCGTCGTGCCAGGCGACGACGGGTTCCAAAGCTTTTTCCTCGTCGGAGAGTTGAAAGTGGATGAAACGATGGACCTGCGTCAAGTCGGCCAGGACTTCCCTGGCGGAGTGAATGAGGAAGTAGCGCGGCGGCAAATGGGTGAAATGGGCCGACAGCTCTTCCTCGCTGAACGTGGCGGGCAACAGTTGTCGCACGTCCCCGGCCAGCAGTTCGCGCTGCTTTTCCTCGACGAAGAGAAACGCGGTGCTGTCCGTAAGCATCGCTTGGGTTTTTCGGTAGAGCGACCAAAGCAAAGCGTCTTTGAACCCGTTCCAGATCTTGTCGCTCGTGCCCAGCGAGTCGGCAAACGTATGCAGCGTGAGCAAAGCGAGGTTCTCCGGCGTGCGAATCAGCCCGGCGAAATTGCGGATGACCGCCGGATCGTCCAGGTCGCGACGTTGGGAGATTTGGACCATGGCCAGATGTTGTTCGATCACCAGGCGCAGGGTGTCCGTAGTGGCGGCATCAAGCCGCAGCCGTTTGGCCACGCGCAACGCGAGTTTGCCGCCGACCTCGGCATGTTTCCCGGAACCGTCGGCCTTGCCGGCATCGTGCAACAGCAGCGCGAGGTAAAGGACGAAAGGACGTTCGAGTTTGAGAAATAATTCCGCGTACGCGTCAGCAGGGGGTGTGGTGGCACCCCAGATTTGATCGAGCTTTTGTAAACAGATCAGCGTGTGCTCATCAGCGGCGTACTGGTGATAAAACTCGTGCTGGACGAGGCAGGTCAATTCGCCGAATTCCGGAAGATATTTGCCGAGGAAATCGACCTCGTGCATGGCACGGAGCACCGGGGCCACATTGCCGCGCTGGTTGAGAATTTCCAGGAAGGTCTCATGGACGTGCGGGTCGCGCAAAAACTCACCGTTCACCAGTGAGAGCGAGTTGCGGATGAGTTGAGTCAAGTCGGGATGCAGCTTGAGGCCGCGTTGTTGCGCATGGAGAAACACCCGCATCAACCGGCGCGGCTGGTCACGGAACACCCGTTTGGAATCAGAACTAATTTCGCCCGCCACCACCTTGAAACCATCGACCAATTGTTCCACGGGCTTCGGACGACTGCGGCGCAGAAGGTCACGAAACGACGGCAGCCGCTTGACCTGCGGCAGCAACGCGAGCCGTTGTTCGACCGTGCGGGTGATGAGGTCGATGCGCCGGGAGTGGATGTAAAAATCGCGCATGAATTTCTCGAGCCGCTGGCTGGGCGAACGGTCGGTGTAGCCGAGGTTGTGGGCCACGGAGGGCTGGACCGCTTTGGAGAGCACGTCGCCCGCGCGATTCACGTGATAGTGGAGTTCATTGCGCGTCCGCAGCAGGAAGGCGTAAGCGGCCTCCAGTTGTTTGCGCTCGGCGGCGCTGATCATTTCCCGCTGCTCCAACTCCGCCAGGGTGCGGGTGCGGTATTTGAAATACGCCATCCAGATCAGGTTTTGAAAATCGCGCAGGCCGCCGCAGCCGTTCTTAATGTTTGGCTCTTGCATGCAAGCGGAATTGCCGAACTTGGCGCGGCGGGCCGCTTGGTCTTCCACGCGGGCGGCAATGTATTCGTTCTCATGCTCGCGCACGCATTTGGCGAGCACGACCATTTGCAAATGGTCGAAGAGCGAACGGTCGCCGGTGATCAACCGCGCTTCGATGAGGGAGGTTTTGGATTGCATGTCGCTGTTGGCCACGCGCACACAATCGTCCACCGTCCGCACCGAATGGCCCAGTTTGAGGCCGATGTCGAAGAGCGTGTAAACCAGCCCGCCGGGTTGCACCAGCGCCTCCAGAAACGGGTGGGACTTGCCCCGGTCAAGCTGGAGTGAGTCCGCGTCGTGCAGCAGCATGATGTCGATGTCGCTGTGCGGATTCAATTCCCCGCGGCCGTATCCGCCTATCGCCACCAGTGCCAGACGAAGCGGCGGTGTTTTGGGCGGCAAGACGGTGTTTTGTTTGACGGCCTCGAGAATGTAGCGGAGCAAGACGTCAAGCACCGCCGCCCGGGCCTGGCAAACTTCACGTCCGCCTGTGCCACCGCGGTGCAGAATTTTCAGGCGATGCGTCTCGACTTTCAGGAAGGTTTTGTAGCGCGCCAATTCCTGCGCGGGCAGGCGATTCGGCGGCAGCGTCAGCCGTTTCGCCGCGTTGGCTTCAATTTTATCCAGCAAAGTCAGCATCCGCGCGCCACTTTGGCGGGAATCCCAACCGAACGCAAGAGTCGCCCCGCAGCGCAACCTTGTGTTGCCGCCGGTTTTTGGTAACTTGCCCGGAATGTCCGCCATTCTTGATCCCGATGCCATGCTGATGCTGCGCGTGAAGCGCGGAGATCTGGCTGCCTTCGAGCAATTGGTGGAGAAATACCGCCAGCCGGTGGTGAATCTGGTCTATCGGACCTTGCCCGACGCCACGGAGGCGGAAGACCTGGCGCAAAATGTCTTCGTGCAAGTTTTCAAATCGGCCTCTCGTTACGAAGCGACGGCCAAGTTTTCGACCTGGCTGTTCACCATCGCGCGGAACCTTTGCCTGAATGAAATTAGGCGTCGCTCCCGGCACCCGGCGGAACCGCTGGATCAAACCCATCCGGAGAACGAAGACCAGCCGTTGCGGCAGTATGAAGAGACCCGGGGGTTTTCCCCGCCCGACGCGCTGTTGCACGGGGAATTGGAACAGAAAATCCAGGAAGCGTTGGCCGATTTGCCGGAGAATCAGCGCACCGCCATCCTGCTCCATCGCGAAGAGGAAATGCCTTACGAAGAAATCGCCCGTGTGCTCGACTGCTCCCTCTCGGCCACCAAATCGTTGATCCATCGCGGGCGGGAAACCATGAAGCAAAAACTCAAGCCCTACCTGCGGACGGGCGTGTGGCGCGGTAGCGAGGATTGAATGAAACTTTACCCGAAGCACGGTTTTTACATGAAAGGAACAAAATGAACGATCCGGTTTACAACGAGTTCTTGGCAACGGCGGCGCGGCGCAAGCTCACCGTCGAGGAAGAGGCACGTTTGCAGGCTCATCTGGCGGGTCGCCCGGAATTCCAGGTGGCTTGGGAGGAGGAGGTCGGCTTGAACCGGCTGCTCGAACAGTTGCCCGCCGCGCCGGTCAGTTCGAACTTCACCGCGCAAGTCCTGCTGGCGTTGGATCGCGAAACACGCGCCCCAGCCCGTTCAGCCATCACCGGCTGGTGGCAACGATTCGGGTGGCTGGAATTAACGCCGCGCTTCGCCCTGGCCGGCTTGGTGCTTGGTGCCGGATTGCTGGGTTACTGGCAGAATCAAATTTCCCACCGCGCCGAATTGGCCAAAGATGTTTACGGTGTGGGCGGTGTGGCCAGCGTACCTACCGTGGAAATGTTAAAGAATTTCGAAGCTATCAACCGGCTGAACCAAGCACCGCAAACGGCAGACTTGGAATTGCTGGCCGCGCTAAAATGAGCCTCCGCCCATTCATGCGCACTTTCCCCGCCCTCCTCGGCCTGGCTGTTTTCGGCCTGATGGAATGGTGCGCCTTGGCTCAGGCACCGGATAAGGCCGGCGAAAAGCCGAAGGAACCGTCCACTTCACCGGCGTCACCCGCGCCCGCGTCCCACCGCCACAAAGGGCCGCCCATGGATGATTTCCGCCAATTGCTGGCGCTGAGCCTGGCCGAGCGCGAACAGGCGCTCGCTGAAAAGCCGGAACACGTGCGGAATTTTCTGATGAGGCGGCTCAAGGAATATGACGCTTTGACGCCGGAAGATCGGGAACTCCGCCTGCGCGCAACGCAACTGCGCTGGTATCTCCGGCCGTTGATGGAGATTGCGCCCACCAACCGGGTCGAACGGCTGGCCAGGATTCCCGAACTCGACCGCAAACTCGTGGAAGAACGATTGCAGCTTTGGGACAAACTCCCCGCCGACTTGCAGAAAGAGGTGTTGGAACACGAGAAGATCGTCAGCTATGTCATCCAGGAGGAAGCCAACCCAACCGCGTCGAAGAAGGGCCTCCCCGATACCACGCCGCCGGAATGGCGGAAAAAATTCGAGCAAGACCTGGCTTCCTGGCACGCCCTACCGCAGGCGCAACGCCAGCGCATGATGGAAAACTTCCATCAATTCTTCGAACTCAGCGAAAAGGAAAAAGCAAAGACGTTGAGCACGCTCTCCGAGACCGAGCGCCGCCAGATGGAAAAGACCTTGCAGACATTTGAAAAACTGTCATCGGTGCAGCGTCAGGTGTGCATTGATTCCTTCCGCAAATTCGCCAGCATGACGCCGGAACAGCAGTTGCAATTCCTGAAAAACGCCGAGCGCTGGCAGGCGATGACCCCCAGCGAGCGCGAAACCTGGCGCACGCTCGTCACCAAACTACCGCCGCTGCCGCCCGGCTTCGGCGTGCCGCAGTTACCACCGGCCAGCTCGTTGACGAACCGATAAGCCGAGACGCGGCGTTTTTTCGATCCCCGGTCAGTTCGTCCATCGAATACCGCTTGTCACCCTCCGCCCCGCCCCTTAATTTGCGCCTCGCGTGCATAAAATCGCTCTCGACCTCGGCCCGTTGACGATCCACTGGTACGGCGTGCTGGTGGCGGTGGGTTTCATTGCCGGCCTCTGCACGGCGAGCCGGCGCAGCGCGCGCGAAAACATTTCCTCCGAAACCATCATGGACCTCGGCCCGTGGCTGATTCTCGGGGCCATCGTCGGGGCGCGCACGCTCTATGTGGTTTCCTATTGGCGTGAACATTTCGTCGGCAAACCGTTCTGGGAAATTTTCATGGTGCATCGCGGCGGACTGGTCTTCTACGGCGGATTGATCGGCTCTTCGCTGGCGTGCATCCTCTATGCGCGCGCCAAGAAACTGCCGCTCTGGAAGCTCGGTGACATCCTTGCCCCCAGCGTCGCGCTGGGCCACGCCTTTGGACGCTTGGGTTGCCTGATGAACGGCTGTTGTTACGGACGTGTTTGCGATCTGCCGTGGGCCCTCCACTTTCCGGAAGGCCATGAAACGCATCCCGTGAATGTTGCCGCCACGCCGGTGCATCCCACGCAGATTTACGAATCACTCCTGAACTTCAGCCTCTATTTCGCCCTGGTCTGGTTCCATCGGCGCAAAAAATTCGACGGCCAGATTTTCGCTGCCTACCTCGTGGGCTACGCCGTCTTGCGCGCGTTCGTGGAATCCTTTCGCGGCGATTATCCCGTCCATTACCTTGGCGGCTGGGCGACGCCCGCGCAACTGATCAGCGCGGGAATCCTCCTGACGGGTTTTATTCTCATGTGGAAACTGTCGAGCCTGAAGCCCGCCGAGCCACAGTCAAAGCCTTAACCTGGGTTTATTTTCATTTGAATCAACACACCATCGATTTCAAAGCCTCCCATGTCCTCACGCACTGAAACCCTGACCGTCGAGCATTCGCTGCCCGGTGCGCGGCTCGACAAATTTCTTTGCGCGCAGTTCCCGGCCGTATCGCGCGGGGCCATCCAGCGGCTGATTGAACAGGGAGACATTCGCGTCAACGGCCAGCCCGTCAAGCCCACGCATCATCCGCGCGCCGGGGAGCGCGTCGAAGTTCACTGGCCGGAACCGAAGACCGCCGAAGCCAGACCGCAGGAGATGCCGTTGGAGATTTTGTTCGAGGACGAATCGCTGCTCGTCCTCAACAAACCGCCCGGCCTGGTGGTGCATCCCTCGGCGGGCCACGAAGAAAACACGCTGGTCAATGCGCTGCTGCATCATTGCGCCGGGCAACTCAGCGGCATCGGCGGCGTGGCGCGGCCCGGCATCGTCCACCGGCTCGATCAAGACACCAGCGGCTGCCTGGTGGTGGCGAAAAACGACGCGACGCATCTGGCGCTGGCCGAACAATTCGCGGGCCGGACGGTGGAAAAGGTTTACCATGCGATCCTCTGCGGCGAAGTTCCCAAACTCTCCGGCGAAATCCGCGCGAACATCGCGCGCCATCCGAGTCACCGCAAGCGCATGGCCGTGACCGATGGCCAAGGGCGCGAAGCGTGGACGAGTTACCGGGTCACGGAGCGGTTGCGCACGGCGACGCTGGTGGAGGCGTTGCTTCACACCGGGCGCACGCACCAAATCCGCGTGCACTTCCAGCACCTTGGCTTTCCCGTCGTGGGTGATGCGACTTATGGGAACCGTCAGAACAAGCGACTCACGGAATTGACCGGCTACGCGGCCCCGCGCCAGATGCTGCACGCCTACGAACTAACTCTTATCCACCCGGGCACAGGCAAACGTCAGTCGTTTCGCGCACCCCGGCCGGAGGATTTTCGCAACGCACTAGCGGCATTGCGTTGAACTCGCCGGACGCTCACTCCCCGCCCGTTTTGAGAATCTGCGCTCTGCGGGAACCGCGGCTGAGAGTATTCACCATCACCCCGTTTTTCAAATTAGCGCCTTTGAGCGCGTCCCGATATTGGCTCATGGACGTGACTTTCTTGCGATTGATTTCTGTGATGACGTCACCGGGTTTAATGCCCTTGCGCGCCGCGGGGCTTTCAGATTCGACCGCCGTTACCAGCAAACCTTCCGCCACTACCAGGTCGTTTTCTTTTGCCAGATCCTTGGTCAGCGGTTTGACAGTGACGCCGAGATCTTCGGTGGTGCTCTCCGCCGGGTTGGAGCTATTATTGCTGGCCATCACGGTTTTATCCCATTCTTCGGGCTTGATTCTTACCTTGAGCGGCTTGCCGTCACGAACCACGTCGAGCGTTACCGGCGCGCCGATCGTTTTGGAGCGGACTTCATTCTTCAACTGCTGTGCGGTGGCGACTGACTGGCCGTCCACGGCCGTGATCACGTCGGCTACTTGCAAGTCGGACCTGCCGGCGGGGCTTTCCAACTCGATCATCTCCACGAAAACCCCATCCTTTACTCCTCTGACGAATTTGGCGTTTTCCGGACGCTCCTTCAATCCTGCAATGCCGATCCCGAGCCGGGCGCGGGTGAACTTGCCGTCCGAGATCAGTTTGTCAGAAACTTCCTTCGCCAGATTGCTCGGCACGGCGAAACCCACGCCGCGGTTCATCCCGCGAATCAGCGTGTTGATGCCGATGACTTCACCTTCAATGTTCACCAGCGGGCCGCCACTGTTGCCGGGATTGATGCTCGCGTCGGTTTGGATGAAATCCTGATCCGTCAGACCGTTCATGCCGATTCCATCAACGACTCCGGAGCGACTCTTCGCGCTGACGTGGCCGAAGGTCACGCTGTAGTCGAGGCTAAACGGCGCGCCGATGGCGATGGCGAATTCACCCACGCGTGTCTTGTTCGAATCGGCCAGCTTGGCCACGGGCAGACCTTTCACACTCTTGTCCGTGATCTTGATCACCGCCACATCGGACTGGGCATCGACACCGCGCACTTCGGCGTCATATTCCCGACCGTCCTTCAAGCGCACCTTGATTTTCTCCGCGCCATCCACCACGTGGCGGTTGGTCAGGATATAGCCGTCCTCACGGATGATCACGCCGGAGCCTTGGCCGTTGAGTACTGGCTCGCGCTTGGGACGTTGCTTGCGCTCTTTTTGCATTTCCTCCTCCAACTGCTTGCGAAACTGGCGGGGGATAAAGTCAAAGAATGGATTTCCATCCTCATCCATGCCGTCAAAGTTCGGCTTCTGCGCCACGCGGATCACCACGACGGATGGAGACACTTTCTCCGCCAACTCAATGAAGGCGTTGTTCAATTGCCGGGCGATGTCCAACGAGGACGACGGGGCGGCGGCCCGCACGGACAAAGGCAGCGCGGGCAAGACGAGACTGCCGGCGAGCGCCAGCAAACAGAGGGATTTGTAGGTTCGGTTCATAGTCGTTAAATTCATTTTCTAGTTGGAGCGACGGCGGCGAAAAACGTTCAAACCCCGGCAAGCCGCGTTTTTTATTACGCGCATTGACTTGGCGGGAGGCGACCGATAACTTTTAACACAAGAACGATTTTAATCAACATGCTTGAAACCCTAAGACAACTGCTGATCCTCCAGGAGCGCGACCGTAAAATCCTTCGCACCCGCGCTGAGATCGCCAGCATCAGCCCGCAAGACCAACTGTTGCACGGCAAGGCCTCCGGCGCGCAAGCCGCGCTGGACGCGGCCAAACTGCGGACCAAACAAATCGAGACCGAGCGGAAGAAGCTGGAACTGGAGGTGGATACCAAGAAGCAGCAGATTGAAAAATATTCACTGCAACAATTTCAAACCAAGAAGAACGAGGAATACCGCGCGCTAGCCCACGAGATCGAGATGTGCAAGGAAGCCATCGTCAAGCTGGAAGATGGCCAGCTTGAATTCATGGAGCAGGCCGATGCGGCGCAGCAGGCACTGGCGGCCGCGAACAAGGTCGCGCTAGAATTGAAAAAGAACACCGACGCGCAACTGGCCGATCTGGCGGCACGCGAAAAGAACCTCCAGGCGGAACTGGCCGAATTGGAGGTGGATCGGGACAAACTGACAGCGGACGTGGATGAAGATGTGCTTGCCCGCTATGAGCGGCTGCTCGAACACCGGGGTGAAAACGTCGTCGTTGGCATCGAACACGGGGTGTGCGGCGGCTGCCACATGAAGCTGACCACGCAGGCCATCGTTTCCTGCCAGGGCGACCGTGATCTGGTCGCGTGTCCGAATTGCGGTCGCATCCTCTACTACACGCGCGACATGGAACTGGCCATCGCGGACTGAGTTCTTCCGGGTTCGCATTTCGAACCGGCATCCCCGTTCCTTTTCGGCCTGGCAGGTCGGCCCCGCGCCGCTTGCTAAAGCGGCGGCGACGGGATAGTTTGCGCCGTTCTTTGATTTTGGAAGGGCGGAGAATCGCTTCCGGCGCAAGCCGGGGGAGGAAAGTCCGAACTCCGCAGGGCGCGATGCCGCGTAACTTTTCGTTTCGGCGAGGAGATACACGCGGGCGGAAAGTGGCGACACTTTCCGACGGATAGTGCCACAGAAAATTAAACCGCCAGCGCCGAGATTGCGCCCACGGGAAACTTTGGGAGGCTGCGACGCGGGTAAGGGTGAAAAGGTGGGGTAAGAGCCCACCGCTCCAAGCGCAAGCACGGAGGCACGGAAAACCCCATCGGGTGCAAGGCCAAATAGGAAACCGAGGCGCGGCCCGCGCCGTGGCGCAAGCCAGGTTTCGGGTACTGGCTGCTTAGACAAATGATTCTCTCCGCTCGCAAGGGCGCAGACAAAAATCGGCTTACAGCCCTTCCAAAATCAGGAGCCTCGATACGGAGCGAAGAATTCCCGCGCCCTCACTTCGCCGCCTTCTTTTCCAAAACGACCGGCGAACTGAGCAGGCCACACCGGCTGACGGCGGTGAGCGCGATGATTTCCGGCTCCGCCGGGCCGCTGGTCTTGAGCGTGTGCGATCCCTGTGTGCCAGGAAAAATCTCCGCGCTCCATTTTCCGCCGGCCCGGACTTGCAACAGCCACAGGCCGTTTTTATCCGCGCCCGCCGGTTCCCATTTCAATTTGGTTCCCTCCGTCCCCTGCTCCGCGGTCAGCTTCGGCTTGCCGGGTACTTTGCTTTCCAACCAAGGCGAAGCAGGAACCAGCGCCGGCTGCGCGTACAGTTCCGTTCGCAACAGATCGGAAATTCCTTCGCGATTTTGCAGCAGCGGCTTGATGCTCCAATGAATGTTGCCGGTCGCGCCGGTTTGCTGGCGCGTCCGCCGGATTTCGTCGGTTATTTCCTCCGGGCGATATTTCCCGCCGACATTGCTGGTGGCGATGCCCGGCCACAGATGGCGCTGCTTCGCATTCTGCCCGCTCCACCAGTTGAGCAGCACCGGAAAACTCTGCGCCTTGGAATCAATCGGCCAGTAAAGTTGCGGTGCCAGATAATCCACCCAGCCGCTCGCCAGCCATTTGCGCGAGTCGGCGTAGAGTTGTTCGTAGGCATCCAACCCCTTGATCGGCTCCGGGTGTCCCGGCCGCCAGATGCCAAACGGGCTGACGCCAAATTTCAACCACGGCTTGGCCGCGTGAATTTCCTGGTTCAGCCGTTGAATGAACTGGTTCACGTTCTCGCGCCGCCAATCCTCCCGGTTCAACTTCCCGCCGGAACGCTGATAACTCTGCCAACTGGGTTCATCCGGGAAATCGAGAGTTTTTCCTGCGGCATCCTTTTCCTTGTACGGGTAAAAATAATCATCCATGTGGACGCCATCGATGGCGTAACGCTTCACGACATCGAGGATGACTTTCAACGAATGTTCCTGCACCGCCGGCTCGCCCGGATCAAGCCAAAGCTGTTTGCCATACGTCCGCACGAGATTAGGACGCGTCTTGCTGATGTGATTCGCGCTGGCGGCGGACTTGCCGGTTGAATGACGCGCGCGATAGGGATTAAACCACGCGTGCAATTCCAACCCGCGTTGATGCGCCTCCGTCACCGCGAAGGCGAGCGGATCGTAAAATGGTTCCGGCGCGCGTCCCATCTGGCCGGTGAGATATTCCGACCACGGTTCGAGCTTGGAGTCATACAAAGCGTCGCACGCCGGACGGACTTGGAGGATGATGGCGTTCAGCTTTAGTTGCGCGGCGCGGTCGAGGAGGGCGAGCAATTCGGCCTGTTGCGTCGCCGTGCTCAACCCCGGTTTGCTCGGCCAGTCGATGTTGGAAACCGAGGCCACCCATGCGCCGCGAAATTCCCGCGCCGGTGCCGGCGGCTGAACCTTGGAAGGCACGAACGCGCTGGCCGCAGCAAGTGACAGGGTGCTCGCGACCCACAACCCGCATCCCCACGCCGCCGCTTTCAAATTCATAAACGCATTTCGTCCGGGTGATTCTCTGGCGTAGTGGATACCAGATGGCTCCAAACCAAAAGCCAAAAGTGCGCCGCCGAATTGCGGCTTGCGCCCCGGTTTTGCTCAATTAACCTTACGGTGTGTCCTTGACCGATCGGGAATTTTTCACGCTGGCCGTAGTCCTCTACGGCTTGAGCGTGTTTTACTCCGTCTTCCTTTGGCGAAAGGGGTTTCGTCAGGACAACCGCGTCAATTATTGTCTGCTCCTGTTGGCGATGGGCCTGCATACCGTGGCCATGTTCAAGCGCGGCTTCTCGCTCTCGCGCTGCCCGGTGAATAATCTCTACGAAGCGACGACCTTTATTGCGTGGACCATTGTGGCTGCGTATCTGGTGCTGGGCGTCTGGTCCCGGCTGCGATTTCTCGGTGCTTTTGCGTCGCCGGTGTTGTTCGCCCTAGGCGTGTTCGCCTTGATGCCGAATCTCGACGTGCATGGACCCAAGCCGGACTTCAGCGGCGGCGCGGTCAGTCTTCATGCCGCGTTGATTCTGCTTTCGTACGGGGCCTTTGGTCTGAGTTCGATTGCGGGCTTGATGTATTTGAGCCAGGAACACGATCTCAAGTTTCACAAACTGCGCGCCATTCTTTCCCTGTTGCCGCCCATCCAGCGGCTCGAACTGGTCATCGGCCGCCTGTTGCTCGTGGGCTTTGTGTTGCTCACCGCCGGACTCGTGGTGGGTGCGGTTTGGATTCCGTCGAAGCCGGGAGTGCAATATCTCAGCGACTGGAAGGTGCTGTGGTCGATCTTTGTTTGGGTGCTGTATCTCGCACTGCTGCTGTTGCACTGGCGCTTCGCCCAAAACGGTCGCCGTTTTGCCTGGGGCGCGG
>JBKJSC010000264.1:0-57948 GCA_046593035.1 Limisphaerales bacterium
ATCGGCACCGTGAAACTCTGGCTCGTCACCCCCGGCCCAAACGCCAACGTGCCGTTCTGCGCCGTGTAATCCGCGCCACTCGTCGCGCTCCCATTACTCGTGCTATACGTCACCCCCACCGCGCTATTCGTGTCCCCCGTGCGCACCACCGTGATCGTCGCCGCACCCCCGCTCTCCGCCACCGAATACGTCGCGCTCGAAAACTGCAACCCCGTGTCATTATCCAAGATCGTCAACACCGCATTCGTCAACGGGCCTAAGAAACCCAGCCCCACCAGGTTGCTCAACCGCAGATTCACCGTTTCCGAACCCTCCGTGAGCACGTCCTCCGTGATCGGCACCGTGAACGACAGGCTGTTCACCGACGGCCCAAAGATCAACGTCCCATTCGTCGCCGTGTAATCCGCCCCCGCCGTGGCCGAGCCATTGCTCGTCGCGAAATTCACCCGGATCGTCCCGCTCGTCACCGGCGTCTTCGTCACCGTGATCGTCGCCCAGCCAGCGCCCTCGGACACCGAGTAAGACGCGCTCGAAAACTGCACCACGCCGTCGTCATCCACGATATTCACCGTGGCCGCACTCAACCCCAGCGTGGCCCCGCCCGTGGGGCTGGACAATACCAACCCGAACGCCTCATTGCCCTCCACGATCGAGTCGCCCAGCACCGTCACCGTAATGGGTTTGACCGTCTCCCCATTGGCGAAAGACAACTGCCCGCTCGTCGCCACGTAATCCAGACCCGCCGTGGCCGTGCCATTGACCGTGGTATAATTCACCCGCACCGGCCCCGTGTTCCCACTCGCCCGCACCACGTTGAAGGTATAAGCCGTGTTCGTCGGGTTATTGCCTTCCGCCACGTAAAACGCATTCGTGGCCAAGCCGAGCACGCCGGGGCCGAACTCATTATCCACAATCGTGAGCGTGGCGTTCGTCGTCCCGCTCAAGACCAAGGGGATGGCGGATGGGGTTTGGGGGATGGGGGAGAGGTTCAGCGCGTTGAACAGGGACAAGTTCAACGACCGGTTCCCGTTCGTGGTGAGGTTGTCGATGATGCCGACCGTGAAGGTCTTGGGACTGCGGTCGCCCGCCGTCCACGTCAGCGTGCCGAAAGAATTGGTGTAATCAAAGCCGGCCACTGGCCCGGCACCGGGATACGCCAGGGCCGTGCCATCCCGCGTGGCGTATTGCACCGACACCCCGCCCGCCACACCGCCGAGACGGTTGACCGTGATGCGCGCCTGCACGCCGTTCTCCACGACACTGTAACTGAGGGCGCTGAAGTTGAGCACGCTATCGTCATCCACAATCGTCAGCGTGCTCGTATTGAGGTTGCCCAAGCCGGCACCGAGGGAGGGATTGGACAACTTCAAGACCACCGTGCGATCCACATTGGTCGCCCCGTCGTCGATGAGGCCAAGGGTGAAGTTGGTGCTCGACTGACCGCCCTCGAAGTTAAGCGTGAGGCTCGTGTTGGTGTAATTGAAACCGGTGGTCGGCCCGACGCCGGGATAAGCAATAGCGGTTCCATCGCTCGTGCTGAAATCTACGAAGGCCGGGCCAGTCAATACCCCGCGACGGTTCACCGTGATGGTCGCGAAGGTTCCGTTTTCGCTGGCGGTGTAATTGGACGTGCTGAATTCAAACACGCCGAAGCCGCTGGTATTAGCCCCGCCATTCAGTCGGGCGATGGCGGTGCGCGGCACGCCATCCACCGAGGTGAACGCGCCACCGATGACGATCTTCCCGTCGTTCTGTAGTTGCGCCGCCGAGATGTAGTTGTTCGCACCGGAACCAAAATTGATGGTGGTGTCCAGCGAGCCGTCGTTATTGAGCCGCACGATGCGATTTTCGGCGATGCCATCGAAGGAGGTAAACGCGCCGGCGACTACCAGGTTGCCACCTGGTTCCAAAGCGATGCTGCTGACATTGTCATTGAAACCAATACCGGGATTGAAGCCAACAACGTCCAGACTACCGGAGCTGGTGAAGCGGGCAATCCCGTTCCAGTTCATGAGATTCACAGAATCCTGCGCCAGCGTGAACGACCCGCCCACCACGATGTTTCCGGAAGCATCAATCTTGACGGTGCTGATGAAATTATCCGTCCCGGCAGAAGCATCGAAGCCCGGATCCAAAGCGCCAGTGGAAGTCAACCGGGCAAGGCGCGACCGCGACTGGCCGTCATACGAGAAGAAATCACCGCCGATGACAATCTTCCCATCGGTTTGAACGGCAATGGCCCGCACCACGTCACTCGGACCCTGGCTGGGATTGAAGGTCGCGTCCACCGTGCCGTCCGAATTCAAGCGGGTCAGGAAATTCCGGGCGGTGGTGTTGTAAGAAGTGAACAAGCCGCCGACGAGAATCTTGCCGTTCGGCTGCAAGGCCACAGAGAAAACGGGGTTGTTCGCGCCGACGCCCGGATCAAAGGTGGCATCCAGCGAGCCGTTGGAATTTAGGCGCGCGATGTAGTTGCGGGCCGTGCCGTTGACGCTGGTGAAATAGCCGCCAATGATGACCTTGCCATCGGTTTGGACTGCCAGCGTATTGACCTGGCCATTCGCTCCCGTGCCGGGATTGAAATTCAGATCGACCGAGCCATCAAGATTCAGCCGCACGATGTTGTTCGCATTTACGCCGTTGATCACGGAGAAATTGCCGCCCGCCACCGTCTTGCCAAACAATGTTGGGAGCGCGGGGTTATTGTTGATCCCCAAGGCGAGCACCACCGGTAAACTCGCCCCCATGCCATAGGTTGTGTTGAGCGAACCATCATTATTGATTTCCGCGAAGCGATCACGCGGTGTGCCGTCCACCGTGGTGAAGTCGCCACCAATCACGATGCGATCCGGCACCAAGCCGGGCGTCGCGTTTGGAACGATCGTGATGGTGTAGTTCCAAATGGTACCAGGCACCGGGACAATTTCATTCATGGCCACGCTGATAAAGGTCGAGGCTCCGGGTCCATAGGGGACGGTGAACGTACCCGTACCCGAGACAGTTCCGGTGTTGAAAAGCAGAACTGTATTAGCCGGGTCATTGATGCGATCACCGTAATAGACGCGCATCTCATCCGCTTGGAAAAACATATCGTAGTTGATCGTGAGCGTCCCGGCCGTCGATCCAGTGTTAAACACGTCGGTTTGAGTGCCCGCTCCGTTGGCTCCAACCCCCAAATTGATCGTCGCTGGCGCGGGCTGACGCAACACCGTCACAGCGTTCACAATCGCATTGGCTCCCGAACCTGGATCGAAGTTGCCATCGAGCGAGCCATCCGAGTTCAAGCGGGCATATCGAACGCGGCTGGATCCGTTGAAGGTAGTGAAATCACCCACCACGAGAATTCTGCCGTTAGTATCAATTTCCAGGGCGGTAATTACTCCATTGGCCCCGATGCCCGCGTTGAAACCGGCGTCAATCGAACCATTGGCATTCAACTGGGTGATCCCATATTTGGTGGAACCGTTGAACGTGGTGAACGCGCCCGCAACGAGGATTCTGCCCGTGGGCGTCACTTTCACCGAGTAGATGGTGGCGTCCGCGCCCAAGCCCGGATTGAAGGTCGCGTCCAGTGTTCCGTCGGAATTCAACCGCGCGATGCGAGTGCGACTCGTGCCGTTCACCGTGGTGAAATCGCCGCCGATGACAATGCGGTTGAACCCGTCAATGTCCAAGGCCCGCACGGTTCCATTGGCACCAGTGCTGGGATTGAACGTGCCGTCCACCGCGCCCAACGTCGTCAACCGCGCGATGCCACCGCGAGCCGTGCCGTTCACATTCGTAAAGGCACCGCCGATCAGGATGAAATTATTGGTGTCGATCCCGACGGCGTACACCGTGTTGTCGGCGCCCGAGCCGCCGAAGTTGAACGAGAAGTCGGTCGCCCCGGTGGAAGTGAGCCGGGCAATGCGGCCTTGATTGAAGCCGCCGACCGTCGTGAACGAACCGCCTAGGATAACCGCATTGTTGTTCGGCTGCACCGCCACGGCATAGACGGTGTTGTTTGCACCGGAACCGGAATTGAAGCCGAGATCGGTCGTGCCGTTGCTGTTCAAACGCGCCACCCGATTGACCGGCACGGAGTTCACCGCCGTGAAGTCGCCCCCCAGCACTACCTGGCCGTTGGTCATGAACGCGAGCGAATAGACCGCCCCATTGGCACCGAGCGTCGCGCCGAAGCTCAAGTCCACGGCACCGGCCGCCACGTCTATGATGGTCAACACCGCCGTGCCTTGGGTCGCGGAGACGGTCGCGCCGCCGGTCGGGGCCGAGAGCGCAAGGAGCACGGTCGTGTTCGTGTAGCCCAATGGGTTGCCCAAAATCGGCACCACGAAGGTTCGGTTCGTCACGCCGGGGCCGAAGGTCAAGAGGCCGCTCACGGGCGTGAAGTCTTGCCCCGCCGTCGCCGTCCCCGCGCTCGCCGTGTAGGTCACGCTCACCGTCCCCGCCAACGCGTCGGGCCGGTAAACATTGATGGTTGCGAAGCCCGCATTCTCCAGCACGGTGTAGGCGGCCTGGCTGAATTGCAGCCCGGTGTCGTTGTCAAAAATCGTCAGCACGGCGGTGCTCGGTGTGCCCAGGGTCGCGGGGGCCGAGGGGTTGGACAAGGCCAGGTTCACGGTGCGCGGGCCGTCCACGGTGGCGTTGTTCAGGATCGTCACGGTGAAGGTTTTGGGCGTGTTGTCGCCGTCGGCCCACGTCAAGAGGCCGGACGTAGCGGTGTAATGGACGCCGCTGAGCGCGGTGCCGTTGCGGGTGGCGTAATTCACGGAGGCCGGCCCTTGCTGGCCATTGGTGCGGCGCACGGTGATGGTGGCCGTGGTGCCGCCGGTGGTTTCGTTGGCGGAATAGGCGCTGGCGCTGAAGGAGAATGTGCCGGGGCCAAATTCGTTGTCGATGATGTTTAACGTGGCGTTGGTCAGGCCGCGCAGGGCGGAACCGGTGTAGTTGGCGAGGGTGAGGAGGACGGTTTCGTCGCCGTTGACGACGAGGTTGTCGGGGATGGTGAGGAGGAGGTTGGTCGTGGTCTGGCCGGGCGCGAAGTTCACGGTGTTGGTGACGCCGAGGTAGCGGCCGGGACTGAGGGCGGTGCCGTCGGTGGTGTAGAAAACCACGGAGACGGCGTCGTTGGTGCCGCCAACGCGGGTGACGGTGATGACGGCGGGGCCAGCGTTTTCGACGACATTGTAGGTGGCGGCGGAGAAGCCGATGACGCTCTCGTTGTCGAGGATGGTCACGCGCGTGGTGGTCTGGCCGAAGGAGGGGTTGCCGGGGCCGGCAAGGTTGGACAGGCCGAGGTCGAGGGTGCGGTTCACGTTCGTGGCGGCCGGAAAGTCGTCGAGAATCTGGAGGGCGAAGGTCCGGGAGGTTTCGCCTTCGAGGAAGGTGAGGGTGGAGGTCGGGATGGCAATATAGTGGGTGCCGGCGACCGCCGTGCCGGTCAGGAGGGTGGCGAAATCCAGCGTCACGGTGTTGGAGGTGCCGCCGGTGCGCGTGACGGTGAGGGTGAGGCTGCCGCCATTCTCATTGACGGAGTAGTTGGCCGCGCTGAAACCGAAGATGCCGGCACCGAGGTTCGTGCCGCCGTTGACGCGGGCGATGTAGTTGTTCGTCACGCCGTCGTAGAGCGTGAACCAGCCGCCCAGCACGATGCTGCCGTTGGGCTGCACGAGCAGCGCGTCCACGTCGTCATTCGCGCCGCTGCCGAAATTCATGCTGGGGTCGATTGCGCCGAGCGTCGTCAGGCGGGCGATGCCGTTTCGGCTCAAACCGTTGAACAAGGTGAACCCGCCGCCGACAATGACTTTTCCATCGGGCTGCAAGACGACGCTGTTGACGTAATCGTCCGCGCCGGTGGCCGGGTTAAAGCTGGCGTCGAGCGAGCCGTCGGCATTCAAGCGCGCGACGAACTTGCGGCTGGTCGCGCCGTAATTATTGAACAAACCGCCGATGATCACCTTGCCGTCGGTTTGCAGGGCGATGGAACGGACGGAGCCGTCCAGGTTGGCGCCCGGATCGAAAGTGGCATCCAAGCTGCCGTTGGATAACAGCCGCGCCACATACCGGCGGGTCACGCCGTCAACCAATTGGAAGTCACCCGCGATGAGTACCCGGCCAATCGTGTCCACCGCCACCGCCCGCACGATGCTGTCCGGGCCCAACGGCGGGGCGAAACTCGGATCCACACTGCCATCGGCCAGCAACCGCACGATGAAATTGCGAGTCGCACCATTGAAGGCGGTAAATGATCCGCCCGCCACGATGCGGCCGTTGTTCTGGACGGCCAGGGCATAGACTGGATTGTTGGCACCGCCGCCGGGATTGAAGGTCAAATCCACTGCGCCGTTGGTGTTCAAGCGCGCGAGGTAGTTTCGATTTATGCCGTTGACCGTATCGAACAATCCGCCGATTACCACTTTGTCATCACTCTGCACTCCGAGGGTGCGAATGGAGCCGGCGACGGCCCCCAGCCTGACTTGACCGGCATTGAAGTTCGTGTCCAGAACACCGGTGGCCAGCAGCAGCGCCACGTTGGTGCGGCTTAATCCGTCATACGCGGTAAATTCACCACCGACCACCAGTTGGCCGTTGCTTTGCCGTCCGAGGGCGTGAATCGGCGCGTTGGCACCACCGCCAGGGGTGAAGGTGTCATCCAGCGAACCGGCGGGCGGATCGTTATCAATGATCGTCAACGTGGCGGTGCTTGGGCTACCCAAACTGGCCCCGCCAGTGGGCGTGTTCAACGTCAGGTTCACGATCTTGTTTCCGCCCACTACGAAGTTGTCGATGATGGGGATGAGGATATTGGTGCTGGTCTGCCCATCGGCGAAGTTAAGGGTGACAAAGGCTGGCGGCGTGTAATCAGTCACCGGAATCGCCGTCCCGGGACTGGTGATGAAATCAACGCTCACCGCCCCCGTGTGGCCCACGGTGCGGGTGATGGAAATGACCGCGTTGGTTCCATTTTCCGCCACGGTGAAGCCGGAGGTCGTGAAATTGAACTGACCCGGCCCGGTTTCGTCATCGAGGATCGTGAGGACGGCCGTGTTTTGGGCACCCAGACTCGCACGGCCAGTCGGATTAAACAGCCGGAGGTTCACCGTGCGATCCCCATCGATCAACACGTTGTTTACGATGTCGATGTTAAAGGTCTTGTCCGTGGCATCCGTGTCGGCCCAGGAAAGCGTGCCAACGTACGGATTCACCAAATTGGTGTAATCCCGGCCCGCGATGGCGGTTCCGTTGGTGATCGCATAACTCACCGACACCGCGCCTACGGATCCACCGATACGCTTGACCGTGACCAACCCCGGCGTGATGTTTTCATTGGCAGTGAATGTCGGCGAACTGAAGACGAAATTGCCGAAGATGAAATCGTTGTTGGTGATGGTCAACACCGCCGTACTCTGGCCACCCAGACTGGCTCCGCCAGTGGGCGTGTTCAGCGACAGGTTCACGGTCGTGTTGTTGGTGGACGCCGGATTAATGTTTATCTTGACGGTAAACGTGCGACTGGTCTGACCGTTGGCGAACGAAAGATTTCCGTTCGTGGTGTTGTAGTCCGTGGGGGCGATGGCGGTACCATTTCCGGTCGTGAAATTCACCGCCACCCGCCCCAAGCTGCCGGTGGTGCGCACCACGGTGATCACCACACTAACGCCTGCTTCATCCACGCCATACGTGGCCGAGGAGAACTGCAAATCGCCCGGCGCGAAATCGTCGTCCACAATCATCAAGGTGGCGTTCAAGATCCCCGGCGTCACCGCACCGGTGAGATTGGACAAGGTCAGATTCACTGTCTCGTCCCCTTCCACCAAGCCGTCCTGCACAATTGGAACCAAGAATGTGGCAATCGACTGCCCGGCCGCAAAATTCAAGGTGCCGCTGACGGCGGTGTAGTCCGGGTTCGCACCCGAGGCGGTCGCCGTACCATCACTGGTGGCATATCGTACGCTGGCCGGAGCGGTCGTGCCGCCGGTCCGTGTCACCGTGATGGTGGCAAAACCACCCACCACGTTTTCGTTCACACTGTAAGCCGCAGCAGCGAAGCCCAGGACGCCGTCGTCATTGACAATCGTCAGGACTGCATTGGTCTGATTGCCCGCCACGCCAGGAGGCGGGAGCACGACCGGGGAGAAATTAAACAGTGCCAAGTTCACCGTGCGGTCAATGTTCACCACGTTGTCGTTGGTGACGGTGATGGTGAACGTCTTCAAGGTTTCACCGTTCGGGAATGTGAGGACATCCGTGCCGCTGGGGAAACCGGCATAATGCACGCCGCTGATGGCAGTGATGTCGGTGGTCTGGTAATTCGCCGTCACCGTTCCCGCCGTGCCGCCAATGCGGCGAACGGTGATCAGCGCACTGCCGCCGTTCTCATCCACCAGGTAATTGGCGGCGGTGAACTCCAGCCTTCCCGCGCCTCCCAGCGAGCCGCCATTGAGCCGGGCCAGGTAATTGATGGGCACGCCGTCATAGGAAGTGAAACCACCGCCGATCACAATCATGCCATTGGCTGGCTGAATCAGCGCGGCGTTGATCACATTGTTCGCGCCCGAACCGAAATTGATGGTTGGATCCACCAAACCATCCGACTGCAAGCGGGTGATGCGGTTGCGCGTGACGCCGTTGCAGGTGGTGAAATCACCCACCAACACAATCTTGCCGTCGGGCTGGATGGCGATGGCATTGACCACATCGTTCGCGCCCGCACCGCCGTTGACCGTGAAGGTGGCATCCAACTGGCCGTCTTGCGTGCCATTGTTCAACAGACGCGCGTAACGATTGTTGGCCACTCCATTGACCGAGGTGAACAAACCGCCGATAACAATTTTGCCGTCGCTTTGCAGCGCGATGGTACGAATGTTGTCATTCGCGCCGTTGGTGGCCACCCCAGAAAAGAAGGTCGAATCGACCGAGCCATCCGTGTTCAGCCGCGCGATGCGGTTGGCGTTGGTCGCTCCGTTGATCGTGGTGAATTCACCGCCCACGAGGATTTTCCCGTCCGGCTGGAGAGCCACCGCCGCGATAGAGCCGTCCGCACCCGTGCCAGTGCTAAAGGTGGTGTCCACCACGCCATTGATATCCAGCCGCACGATGAAATTGGCTTGACCTCCGTTGAAGGTGGCGAAGTCGCCAACGGCAATTATTTTCCCATCCGACTGCAAGGCCAGCGCAGTGACCGGATTATCCGCACCAGTGCCCGGATTGAAGGACGAATCTACGGAACCATCGACATTCAACCGCGCCAAGTAATGCAGGTTGGTGTTATTGATGGTGGTAAACGCGCCAGCCACCAGGATTTGACCATTCGGCTGCACTAAAATTTTTCGCACCGTGGCATTCGCACCGGCCTGCGTGCTGAGGAAGGCGGTGTCCAGCGTGCCGTCTGAGTTCAACCGGGCGAGGCGGTTGCGCGCCACATGATTAAACTGGGTAAAGTCGCCGCCGATGAGGATTTTATTATTTGAGTCCAAGGCGACCGTTTGAACCACGTCGTTGGGGCCGTCGCCCAAGGTAAACAAGGCGTCCAGCGAACCAGCGGTAATGTTAAACGACTCGTCATCCACAATCGTCAGGGTGGCCGGATTTGACCCGATGATTGGAACCACAACCACTCCATTTCCTCTCGCCGTCGCCAGATTGAGGGATAATGATTTCGTCGGAGGCCCAACCGTTGCGTTATCGATGATGGGGATGTTCACCGTGGCGCTGGTCACGCCCGGGGGCATCGTCAGGAGAACGGCACCTGGGTTTGTATAATCCGCCGGGGTGGTGGCGGTTCCGGGAGTGGCTAAAAAATTCACCGTCACCGTGCCGCCACTCCCGCCCGTGCGCACCACGGTGATGGTGGCCACGCCACCGTTTTCGGTGACCGAGTAATTTGAGGAAACGAATTGAACGGAGCCATAATTATCGTCATCCGTGATCGTCACGAATCCTGTGAAATTAAGCCCTGGAAGAAGTGAATTCGTTAGGGTTGTTTGATCCAAGTCCACCTTAAACTTCCGACTACCATCGACCAACTGGTTGTTGATAATGGGAATCCGTATGGTGCGGATGGTGGCATCGCCATTACCCCAAGTCAGCAGATTGGTGGTGCCTGTGTAATCGACGCCAGTCAACGCGGTGTTGTCGGTGGTTTTGAACACCACCGCTGAGGCACCCACGCTGCCGCCGGTTCGCGTCACCGTGACGTCAATATAACCGGCGTTCTCTACCACAGTGTATGCGGCACTGCTTAAACTCAAGCGACCCGGGTTATAATCATCGTCAATGATGGTCAGTGTGGCCGGATTGATGGCCCCGATGGATGCGCCTCCGCTCGGATTGGACAGGGTTAACGTCACCAGTTCATCCTGCTCCACGATCGCGTCATTGAGAATGGGCACGATGAAGGTCTTGTTGGTTTCACCCGTCAGGAAAGTAAGAGTGCCGCTGACTGCGGTGTAGTCGGAACCGGGCGTCGCAGCAAAAGCTCCCGGAACACTCGAAGCATACTTCACCGTGACCAACCCCACGCTCCCGCCCGTGCGCGTGACGGTGATGGTCGCCGACCCCGCGTTTTCCAGGACGGAATAAGTCGCCGAACTGAAGTTGAACGTGCCGGCGCTAAAGTCATCATCCACGATCGTGAGAAGGGCCGATTTTTGGAAACCGAACGCCGGTGAGAGCGGGACGGCCAAGCCGGTGGTTTTGCCATTGCCGCCGTTGCCGCCGTCACCCAAGAAAGTATTGCCCGCCACTGTGCTTAGGTCGATGTGTACGGTTTCATCCGGCTCCAACACAAAGTTATTCAGAATGCTGATTGAGATAATGGAGTTGTTCACTGCTGGCTGAACTCCTGTTTCTGAATCCCAGAGCTGCCGGGTTCCAGAACCAACGCTGCCAGACCATTGGCTGTTCCATTTGACGGTCCCGGCATTCGCGGTGTAGTCGGATGTCGCTATGGCGGTGCCATCAGAGGTGGCAAAAGCCACGTTGGCCGGACCCAAATTACCGTTGCTCCGCTGGAGTTTCACAAAGGCGGTGGGCTGCCCCTCCGTTACCGAGTAGGTGGCGGAAATGAAATCCAGGTTGCCCGACCCCGCAGTGGAGCGCCCAATCAGGCGAGCCACATTTTGGCGGGGCTTGGTCTGGTTCATCCGCAAAATTCTGAGGTTGGCCGGTGTGAGATCGACGGGAATGTGATTGTTAAAAATAGCACTGGAGCCGCCAGGCCCGAACGGAAAAGAAGTGCTTCTGCCGGCATCCCAGGGAGCCGTGTTAAACGTGATGGAAGCGGCCGCGCCAAAATCGGTGAAGTTACCGCCAACCAGGATGTTTCCATCACTTTGGACGGCGACGGCATTAAGAAACGTGGCCGGGGGGGCCGCTATGGGAGTTAAGAGCCACGGAGTAGAAAACGGAATACCAATTCCATAGAAGTCAGTCACCCCGCTGCCAAGCGTGGAATTAAACGGCCCGGCGTTTTGGTTATACGCTAGATCCATGAAGCTGGTATCCAACGCACCGGTCGTCAACAACCGGGCCACGTTCATCCGAACCGTGCCATTAAACGTGGTAAATGAGCCTACAATGACTGCGCGGCTGCTCGAATCCAAAACGATGCCGCTGATCCGATCAACGCTACCGGCAATGGCGTTGGTGGTGCCGGTGCCGGGGTTGAAGGTGGTATCCAGCGAGCCATCGGTATTCAACCGTGCGATGCCATTCCGGCTGCTCACATTGACGGTACTAAACGCACCACCGAGCAGCACAGAACCATTCGCTTGCACCGCGATGGCGAACACCGTGTTGTCCGCGCCGGTGCCGGGGTCAAAGCCCGTGTCCAAGGTGCCATCCTGTCGCAGCAAGGCAATGCGGCTGCGGGCAACACCGCCGACCGTGGTGAAGTCACCGCCGATCACAAGCTCCGGCCCGGCGGCAACGGTACTGATGGAACCGTTATACTGCCACCTGGTCGAATTCGCCTGCCCTTCATCAATGGTAATGGTGACGGTGCTGAACGGACCACCGCTGGCCCCACCGACACCGAGCACACCGGGTCCGAAGGGTACGTTAAATGTAAGCACCTGATCGTTGCCAAAATTGGTGTTCAACATCAAAACCGCGTTGGCTGGGTTGTTCAGGCGATCGCCATAATAGATTTTCAGGGTGTTGGCCACCCGGTACATGTTGGCCGTGATCGTGAGGGTTCCCGCCGTGGCACCGACACTGATCACGTTTGTATTGGGTAAATTGCCGCTGTTGACGGTGGGAATGGGGATGGGCGGCGGATTGCCCTGCAAGGCCACAGAATACACGACGCCATCCGCACCGAGACCTGACCCTGGATTAAAACTGCCATCCAGCGTGCCGTCGGCGTTCAACCTCGCGACGTTGGTCCGGCTCACGCCATTGAACAAGGTGAACTGGCCACCGACCACAATCTTGTCATCCGGCTGGATTACCACTGAACGCACCGGGCCGTTGAAGCCGGCCCCCGGATCAAACGCCAGATCCAGCGCGCCGGTGGAGGTCAACCTAGCAATCCCGTTGCGGCTGGTGCCGTTGAACGACGTGAAGCCGCCGCCCACGATGATCGTGCCGAGGTTGGTGGAGCTATTGCTGGTATAGACAGCGATGGCGCTGACGAAATTATTGGCCCCCAATCCCGGATTGAACGTGGTGTCGATGGAGCCATCGAAATTGATGCGGGCGATGCGATTGATGGGAGAGGTATTGTAAGCCGTGAAATCACCGCCAATAATGGTTCGCGGTTGGTCGCCAGCCACCCCGACCGGGTCAATGGCGACGGCATTGACCGTGTCATTGGCCCCCGGCAGCGGGTTATAGGGGGGCACCGTGAAGAAATTATTATCCAAGTTCCATGCCCGATCCAAAGCGCCACCCGGCTGGTCACTGTCCAAAATGGTTACACTGGCAAGGTTTCCATCGACTTGCGCGAGTGCATAAGGACCCGATGCACTCAGGGTTTCCACACCGCCCACTAAGGACACGCTTGCTGCATCCATGGTCGAGCTAGTACTAGGAGAGCTACCATTGATGAGGAGCCGCACAAAAATATCTTTGTTAAATTCCGGGGAGGGAGACGAGGGGTTCGGGTCAGGAAGCAGCGTAACTGTGATGTCTCGGAACCGCGTCGCGTCATTCTGGTTGATCGTAACCGTGCCGCTGGCAGGGACGTAATCCACGTTCGGCACTGCGTAATCCGATCCGCGTTGCAGAAATTTAAACGCGGGATCGCTCGTAGAATCAACGGTGGTCCACTGAACAGATGCGCTGCCATTGGCGGGTGCCACATCAAGATAAATCCGAAAGGTGATGGTCGTATTGCCCTCTTCAACCGATTGCTGCTGATTGGGACTGCCGGGAACACCATATCCAAAATCGGCACTACGATTCGAAGCGCGTTTAACGGTGAATTTTACTAAGTTCGCGGCAGCGTCGGGCGTGGTCACGGCGAATAAAACCGCCGCACAAAGCACGGCGAGCACCCGGCGAACTCGCGTCGGACTTAGAATCGGTACTGGCACTGATAGCATAGCAAATATCCTGAGGTTGCCAATTTTCTACGGCGCTTCTCCCGCAACGTAAGGAGCAAACGCCATTTCAATTTAATCAACGACTGTATCGGACACGATAAAAGCGCTGGCCCGGCGAGCCGGCCTGGTCGCCGACGGTGACTGTGCCATCCGCCGGAGCGAACGTGGTTAACAAGGTTTGCCAGCTCGGCGACGCCAAACTGGTGGTGTATTCGACGGTGTAGGTCGTGTTCGCCTGGCCCTGCCAGGAGATCACGGTGGTCAGCGGCGGGAGGTTGACCACGGAAACCCGGCTGATCGTGAACCCGGTCTGCGTCCCGGCGGTGTTCGTGGAAGTCAGGAGATCCGCCGGCAGCGAACTGGTGCTGATCCGGGTGGTCTTGCCATTGGCCAGCGCCACGGGAATCCCGATCGGGGCCGGGCCGGCGTAGGAAGTAACCCAGACTAGGCGACCGCCAAAGGCATTGGTCAGTTTGTCCGGCGGCAGATTGGAGTCGGCGAAATAGACGATCACGTTCGGATCAATCTGGATGGCGCTGGCGAAATTGGTGGCATTGTTCTGCAAATCAAGAAAGTTGATATACATGCCGTTGGTGCCGCCGGTAAAATCCGTGCCGGAAAAAACAAATGTGCTGTTGGTCGCACCATCCAGCACGAGCCGGCCCAAGGCCACGTTGTTCAGAAAGCCAATGGAGGAGTTCCCGCGGTTCTCGGCGGCCCAATCGTGGAACACCGTCGCGCCCGCAACGGCCGAGGAGGTCACGCGGGTGTGGAGCAGGTCGCCCTTGGTCGGTTTGATCAACAGTTTCAATCCTTGCTCGCAAAACCAGTCGTTCGTCTGGCCCAAATCGCTCACCCGGTTGCTGAGCGCCAAGCTGATGGTGCCGCTGGAAAAAATGGTGGAGTTGGTGGCCAGCAATTCAACTCCAGAAAACCGCACATCCGTGCTAGCAAACAGAAAACCTCCGGCCAACAGATTGCTCTTGGCATCGATGAAGATCGGCCCGTTGAAGGCGATGAGGGTGTTGGTGTTGATGAAGTGGTCGCTGCGAAACAAGAGTGAGCCAGCGGTGAAAGTGCCTTCATTCACGATGTACTCATACGGGAATGAGCGGTCGAAACCGAAATTCGCCAGTTGAGGCGCGGAAAACGTGCCGCGGTTGGTGAGGCAGGTCAGATTGGGCAAATTATACGCTGTGGAATTGATGTTGGTGCCGGAAAGAACAATTGCGCCGTTGGTCTCGATCACCAAGCAGGTGGCCAGCAACTGGAAGCATTTATTGACCGTGAAATCATCCGCCAGGAAGACGTTGGGAGCCTTGACGCAGAAGTTCTCGAGCGACGACGCGCGGTTGGTCACAAGCTGGTTGTCCAACACCAGCATGTGATACTGGTAACGGATGGTGTTGTTCCCAAAGAACGGCGGAATGTTGGTAACAAACCGGTCCACCGCCCAGGTTCCACTCCAAGCAGAGACGGCACCGTTGAGCCGCTGCACCGTGGTCGGGAACATATTGGACAACACCACCGTTCCCGTGCGCGCCTCCAGTTCGAGATTGATGTGCAGGGCGTCGATGTCCACGCCGAATGTATCGACCAGGTTGGTCGCCTTGATGGAGAGCAGATTATCGGCGCGGATCTTCGCCTGGCGCAAGTTCAACTGGTCGGCGATGATCTCCACCCGTCCTGGATGATTGGTGAAATCGTTGAGCGCGGTGCTGCCCGGCCCGGAGCCAAAACCGCCACCCCCGAAAGAAGTCGGGTTGAGGCTGAACTGCCAGGCGGAATATTGATGAGGGGGGAACTGCGTGGCATAACGCGGGTTGGTAAATTGGAAGGCGGTGTTAAATATGTAATTCCGGTCGAAGGGAACGGCGTTGGCCGGGAAATTGAACGACGGGAAGTCCGAACGCACCAGATTGAAGTTGCCCGGGCGAAAATGACCGGGGCGGACACTGTTCTGAAACAAGTTGTAATTGGGCGACCGGGCGGAGTTATCCGTGAACCGGTAATAACGCGAATACGGCAGCCGCGTGATATTATCCACGTCGGGAATGGCAAACTGTACGGTCACCTGCCGCGTGTTAAAAGCGCCACCGCTGGCATTGTGGAAAAAGACCTGCGTGTCCGGCGAGTCAAACAAGTTCGTCTGCACGAACACCATTTGCACCACGCCGTTCAACACGATGTCCGCATTGTTTTGCGATACGAAGCTGTAATTGGTGACGACGTAAAAGCTGTAGCCGGGAAACAGAGGGCCGGTGGTTTCCGGATTGACATTGATGGACGTGGTGCCACTTCCCCCCGTCCGGAAGGACACAAGGTGGGAGGGGCTGAACCCGCCATTGTTCAAGAATCCAAGATTCAAATTTCCGCCGTCGCCCGTCCCCCAATACTCGTCGATCAACGTCGTCGGGTTCGTGTAGTTTGTGTTGCTGCCATTTCCGCCTTGAGAGTAAGTGCCCAGATTGCCCGGACTTCCCTCGCCGGCGCGGACCGAGCTGCGGCTGAGGTTGACCGTGTTTCCTTGAAGCAACACCCGCCCGCCGGTGTCGGCTTGGAGCAGCCCGGAGTTCTGGATGTTGGCCGAATACACCTTGAGGTTTTGCGTTGCAAAAATGCTCCCGCTGTTCACGAAATTGCTCGACGGATAGCGGTAGTAGCCCTGCACGAGGTCAAACTGAAATCCGGGAAAACCCTGCATAATCCCGGTGAACTGGTTGGTGAAACTGCGCGTGCTCTCAGTGTCAAACAGCAGCGAGCCGGAACTGGTGAAAATGGAGCCAAAGTTGTCCACCGCCAGGGCGTCGATGGGCGCTGGATTGTCCAGCGTCCCAAAATTTTGGAAGAGCGGCTGCTGGGCCGTCGCGGAGGAGGCCAGCAGCATCCCCGCCACCACCGCACTAAAAGTATGTTTCATAACGGTCATGTAAACTTTGTTCCGCTGCCGCTCAGGGACCGGTTAACACCTGTCGTTCCAAATCCTGGATTGACGTGCCGGACGGATAAATGACCGGCGCGTTTGTGCTGCCATCGAACGATCCCCAGATGAACGACCGCGTCGCCGTGGTTTCGTCCAGGAACGGCGTGCCCGCAAAGTTGCGATAGGTGGCACCCACTTTGTTAAACGTAATCCGTCGGCCTGGCGGGATCACGCCCGGTCCGGCCAGAGCACTCTGCCCGTTAATGGCGTTATTGTTGGTCCAACTGGTGGCAATAGTGCGGGCGTAAGAGAGTTGCCCAAGATCCGACGCCAAGAACAAAATATCGGGCTGATTGATGATGCGTCGCAGGTATTGCGTGACCACGAGGGAGTTGGTCAAGATGTACTGCGGGAAAATGTTCGTGACGGGTGTAAACGTCTGCCCCAAGAGCGAGTCAAAGTTGACACGCTGGAACGTGATCTTATCCACGCCTGGGCGCAGGCTGGGGGAAAGGGAGAGGTTGTTCCCGTTCGTAAAACCGATCTGGAAACCGGACAGAACGGTATTCGTGCTAAACGTGATAAGTTCGTGGAGCGTCCCCACGCCCGGCCCCAGACCCACGGGTCTGTTCAGCAATAGAATTTCATACGCGGCGAAAACGTAGTTGGTGACGATGCGCACGTCCTCGATCCGCCGCCCAAAACCTGTCAACCCCACGTTGGTGGGATTCAAAAACTCAATGGGATAGGCCGTGAAAAAGTAATTCGTGGAATAGAAAACCTGTTCCGTGCGCGCGTTGGTCACTACCAAGCTATTGTTGGTAACGGTGGAGCTGAAAATAACATTGGTGGTAAAACTCAAAGCGACCAACTGCGTCGCCACGATATCGTAACCGAACAAATTCGGAGGGACAATATACACGTTGCCATTCAGGAAATTACTCACCGTCGTGGAGGAAAAATAATTGATCCGCCCCAATCCGCCGAAAGCCCCAAAGGGATCTTGGGTAACAGTGAACCCTTGCGTGGTCACGAAGCCATTGGTGTATCCGGCGTTGGTTACCGTGTTGCCGAAATAATTGTTGGTGACAACGTTGGCAAAAGTGTAGTCGAAGACCTGGATAACATTGGTCAGGAACGTGACATTGGACGCGAGCGTCAACACGCCAAGGGGCGACCAGGGAAAATTGGTCAAGTACGTGGTCACAACCGGCGTCACATTAAGTGCAAATGTCGAGTTGGTGGACGAGATCAGCACGCCGGGATAGAGGGCGAGGAAATTGGCAGTGGTATTCGTCCGCGCCCGTTCGGTGAAGAGGCGGAGATCCGTGTTCGTCAGCGAGAATGGCGCTGCACGATTGGTAAAGACCGCAGTAGCATTGGTGAGATTCGTGTAAACAACGCTGGTAACAGAATTGGTCTCGAAGAACAGCCAGTCTGTGTTAAACGCGGAGTCGGTTTCGTTCAACGCATTTACGTATCCCAACAAGTTCGTGGGCACGATGAAAAACGCGCCCGAAAGCACACCAAAGTTGGTCACCGTTGACGAGGAAATCACATTGGTTACGATCAACGGACTGCCCGGTGCCTGCCCCGGTCCGGCCGGCGCAATTTCCACGATTTGCCGGGTCACTATGGAATTTTTTGACAGAAAGTTGGTCACAACGTTGCCATAACTATAGTCAAACACACGCGTCAACCGGTTGGACACGTACGCCTTGTTGCCCACAAAATTGACATAGGTGATGTTTGTGAGGCGGCTGTTGGTACGGGTAATCAGAATGCCCGGGTAGAAGTTCGTGATATCCGTGTACAGGTTCGTCGTGCCATACGAGCGTTGCGACAACAGACCCAAATCCTGCGTGAAGATCGCCACCATCTGGGTTCGGTTGGTAAAAGCGAACAGGTTCCCAAAATCCGACGATATGATGTTCGTGGTCATCACCACCAGGAGGCTTTGCGTCGAGGTGATGAAGAAGTCTGGCATGTTGTTAGGCAGGATGTAAAAGTCGCCGTTGATGGAATTAGTCAGATAGGGGCCGATGATGGCAACATTCGTGACAACGCCGCCCAACCCCGGCACGAACGAATCGTTGTTTGTAACAGTGATGGTTTCATCGATCACAAAGCCGTTGGTGTAGTAGCTGTTAGTTTTGAGATTACCAAACGTATAATCAAATACGGTCACATAGCGGGTGGTGAAATTAGTGACAGAAACTCGCGTGGGCGGGCCAACGGGAAAATTCGTGAAGTAGTTGAAAATGTTGGTGACCACCATATTGGTCAAGCGGGTGTTGACGCTGTTGATGATCAAGCCGGGATACAGGCTGAGTAATTGCGTTGGCGAGTTGGTGGTGCCGTTGGCCGAGCGGCTGATAAACAGGCCAAGGTCAAAGTTGGTGATCAACGTCGGCACGTTGCTCGTGACCGCAAGCTGGGTGTCACTCAAAAGATTTTCCATGTTGAGGTTTTCCTTCCGGTAGAGGTAGCGCAGCCCGCCCACATCATCGCGGGTCAGCCCCGTGTAATACCCGCCGGTGAGCAGGCCGCCGGTGGCCACGGCGGTGTTCACAAACGCGTCCGGATCCGCCGGAAATTCAACCGCGTCCGAATAGTTGATTAGTGCGCCCGTGCCATCGAACGCCGACAGTGGATCGAAGATGCGGTAGGTGTAGAGAGTGCCGTTGACATAACTGCTCGGCTCGAAGGTGGCCGGGTCAAAATTACGTTGAATGACCACGTAGTTCGTAAAGCCGGTGCCGGTAAGCCGACTGCGCAACGTCCAGGTGAACCGCTCAGGCGACGCCAGTCCCAGTTGCTCCATCAGCACAGACAACGTGCTCGATTTCAAGTCGATCAGGCCCAGGGCGCTGGCCTGCAAATGCACGCGTTGCGAGTTTTGCGGAAATTCCGCCAAGTCGGAACTCATCGCGGAATAAGGCCCGGTCAGCGGGGTCAAATTGGTGTAATTCTGAAAAATATTCGTGCCGTTGAGAATGGCAAACGCCTGCTCCACCGCCCGCACGCCGTTGGAACCGAAATAATTTAGGAACGACTGGTCAAAGCCGTAAGTGATCACCGGAATGGTCCAGCGATACTCTTCCCCAAGATTCATCGGCCCGCCGGGGTCTCCGGCCAGATTGTATCCAATGGCAGGCACTTGATAGTTCTCGTAAGGACCGAGCAGAGTAAACGCGCCCGCCCAGATAATGCTTGAGGCCAGGAGCACCAGAACCCAAAATTTTTTGAATGATCGCAGCATACAAAAATCAGTTACCGCACCCGCAGAATGCGGAAAAAACCGCCCTGATGCGCTTGGTCGATAATGATCGAGTCAACCCCGCCGGCGGCAAACTGCGGCGGGCCAAGATTTACCCAATTCGACAAGTTGGTGGAGGACTGCACTTGATACACCATGCCGGGCTGCACAGTCCAGTTCAGCCGCAACTGGGCACCATCCACCACCACTTTTGACCGCAACACACTGTTTGCATCCAGCGGATTGGTGCCCGCCAGAAATTCATCGTAATCACTCGCCCCATCGCCGTCGCTGTCCACGAACGCGCTGGCCGGCCATGCGCCGACTTTGGCACCCCAATAGAGCACCTGCCAGTTATCAGGCAAACCGTCCCCGTTGGCATCCGCGCCCCACGTCGTTCCGGAGGCGGCGGCGGACAAGGCGGAACGCCGACCATCCGCCAGCCGGTAAGCAATGCGGAAGTTGTGCGCGCTTCCCGCCGCGAGATTAGACAACAAATAATGGTTGGCATCGACTACCACTGGTAACGCGCTGCCGTCCTCGTAAACTTCGTATCGCACGGTGCCGAACCCCGCCAATTCCGGCCACGTCACACTCAGATTGCCGAAACCAAACGCAAACACAAATGGCGCGGCGGGTTGGGGCACCGCCGCCACGGCGGAATACCGTTGCGCGTGCAAATCGAAACTGCCCGCTCCACCGACAAAACTCGTCCAAACCGCTAGGATTTTCCCCGCACCGTCCGACGCCACCGCAGGCTGTAATTGCTGGCTCACCGTCGTGGTGTTCACCCGGAACTCCGAGCCACTTGGCAAACCACCACCGGCGACGAATCGACCGAACACTCCCTCACGCGAGCCATCCTGCGCCAAGCTGGTCCAAACCACCAGGTGGTCGGTTCCGCCTGAACTGACGCGCGGCTTGATTTGATCACCGTAAAGATAGGTATTCAATCGCGTCGGCGTCGTGGCCGTCGCGCCCGAGTTGTCAAACGCGACGGAAAAAATATCCCAACTGTTGGAAACAACTACGGAATCTTTCTGACTCCACGCGACAATGAAACCGCCATTGATATAACCACTGACCGACGGACTGGCGCAAATATCGTTCGAGGTATTCAAGCGAAATTCGCCTGCCACCGGCGCGCCGAGCGGGCTAAAAACTCGGGCGTACACATCAACTAGATGTAACCCACGCTGCTGCTCGCTCACCCAGGCGACTACAAAGTTGCCACCGGCCAGCGCTGTCACCGTGGGATTCCGCTGGTTGAAGGGAGTGAATTGATTGACGGGAAATTCTCCGCCCAGCTTTTGGCCTGCAGGGGAAAATCGCTGCGCGAAAATCCCGTCCATGCTGCCGTCCTGACCCACGCTCGTCCAAACCACGACGGAATTCCCGTCCGCTAACACCACCACCACCGGGTCTTTGCGCACGCCCGGCCCGGCTGCGTTCACCAGAACGTCGCCCGTCATAAACGTCCCGCTGGCACTAAGAAAGCGAGCGACGATCGACGAGTTTACAGTCGTACCGCTCTGCCAAACGAAGATGGCTGCACCATTGGAAAACAAAGCGACCTGCGGTTTTTCCTGATCACCGACACCTTGTTGGTTGATTCGGAAACGGCCAAATGTGCCGGAGAGACTGACATCCAAACGCTGCGCCGAAATGCCCAGACCGTCTCCGTCGGTCACATTGTCCTGCCAAACGACAAAACCGCCAGTCCTGTTCACGGCCGTCTGGGGCTGCATTTGATCCCCCGGCTGGACCCCAATGAGCGAAAATTCCCCGCCCTGAGGCGTGAAAGTGGACTGCCCAAAAACCAATGCGTTACTGGCCAAGACCAGCGCAAAAACGGCCAATCTCGCAAAAGCGCGCAACAAAGATGACATATGATGGCCCTTGATTATCAAGGCATCCATTTTTTGTCCACGATTTCTTCGTGCAAATGCGCTAAAATATCCGATTGCTATTTGCTCTTGAATCATTTGTCGCTGTGTTAATTATTCTTTTCCGGCAATCCGGTTCGTTTCACCCGTTTCGCGTTGCTGGCAAGGTTTTCTGACAGCTAGTGGCGTGCCCATTTTCCGGGAACAATCGCAGGCCACTTTTGGCCAGTTGACACGACCGGCGTTGCAAACCCGGAGTTCCAGAGTCTGGCTTGAATGCAAAATTTTGAGCGCTTACACGTACTAGAGGCGGAAGTGCGCGGTTCGGATTTCTGCTTTACCAGATTTATCGACGCCAAACTTGAGAGGCGATTGCTGACTAACAACTCTAATATTGGCCGCTGGCTGTGCACAAAAAGATCAAAAACTCAGTTACAACTCCGAACCAACCGAAAGTTCAACCCCGTAAATTAATCGGCCATGCATTGTGAATACAATGTATTTACAACATTGAGCGTGTTTGTCAATTAAATTGTCATCCGGTCGCATTGCACATTAGTCCAATGATAACTTATTATTGTTGAACATGATATCATTCAGAAAAACAAATAATACGTTGGTTTACAGGATGAAATCTGTTTGTCGATGTTGGGTGGCTTCCAGTTCCTGTTTCAATTTATTGAAACCCCAACGGGAATAAAGAGCGTGCAACGCCTCGTTATCGCCCGGTTGCACAACAAACTGGGCCGGCGCATGATCTCCAGGCAAATCATCACGCAAACGGATCAATCGCTGATTGCGACGAACAGTATCCTTCGCCGTCAACAAGCTTGCTCGGAGTTTATCGGATTTGATTGCACCGGGATTCTCATAGATAGCTGAGAGTGAACCGAATTGCCGCAACAGATCAGTGGCGGTTTTTGGCCCAACACCGGTCACCCCGGGAATATTGTCCACCGCATCACCCATCAGGCTTAACCAGTCAACGATTTGGTTCGGCTCGACGCCGGTTTTTGCCCGGACTTGCTCGAAAGACCAGACCGCTTCCGATTTGTCATTCGGATTGAACAGCCCGACGTATTCGGAAACCAGTTGCATGAAATCCTTGTCGGAACTGGCAATGATCACACGGGTTTGCGCAGACTCCGCCTGTCTGGCCAGGGTCGCGATGCGATCGTCCGCCTCCACGCCTTCTTCGCAAAGGGAGGGTATCCGCGCGGCTCGAAGGTAGGCGGCGATCTCATCCAGTTGCACTTCTAGGTCCGTTGGCATCGAAGGCCGTTGGGCCTTGTAACCGGGCAAAAGCGACATGCGTTCCGGGGCCAAGCCACCATCCCACGCCACAACGAGATGGGTAGGCTGGAGTCGCACACGCATTTTGATGAGCATCTTGATGAAACCGAAAATCGCGTTCGTCGGCGTACCGGTGGGCGACGTCAAATGCCGAATCGCATAAAACGCACGATAGGCGTAGGCGTGGCCGTCTACCACGAGCAATGTCATTACTCGCTCAGACGGAGGAAGGTTGTGGTCGTATTGCATCAAGGCAGGACGTGTTTCCACCGATTTAACCGGATGCCACCAAGCGTGTTCGCCCTCACACCAAGCGCCACCGTTTGGGTACAGAATCGCGATTGCTCACTCGGCTATCTCACTCGTGGCGTATCAACCAGCCCGGCTGTGCCTTGATGGGATCACCCATTTCAGAGTGCGTCACGAGGAGGTCGGTTACCGCCGTTGGGGAGGAATTGATCCCTTGGCATACGGTAAGTCGTCTTCGGTGTGAACCCGATTACCTGCCGGATCAATGATGGTGGGAGTAACAAAAATCAACAGGTTTTTCTTGGTACTGATTTTCGATTCACTGCGAAAGAAACGACCAAACATAGGCAGGTCACCCAAGAAAGGTACTTTGTCCCGGCGGTTCTGTACGTTCTCGGAAATCAACCCGCCCAGAACCAGCGTTTGCCCATCCCAGACGATTGCGCTTGATACCACATAACGCGTGCGGATGCGAGGCAGAGGTGTTGGTGTGACGGTCGGAGTGCCAACAGTGCTGCCTGCAACTGAAATGGCAGTCGCCACGAATTGACCAGGGTCATCATAGCCGACAAACTCGGTGAACACCGGCATAACCGTCATCTGAATGGTGAAGCCATCCGGTGAAATATACGGAATCACGTCCAGCACTGGACCGAATTGACCCGTCGTCGTCGTGGGCGTGATCGTAGTGCCGACGGCGCTGGAACCACCGCCCAACCCCCCACCGCCACCGCCGCTCTGCTGATTTTGACTGATTGAATCCACGTAGGTCTGGATATCGACGGCCGAAATCTGCGCTTGGCGTCCGCTCAAGGTGGTGACTTTGGGAGACGCCAGCAAATCAACTCCCTCGCGGTTCTCCAACGCTTTGATCACCACGCGAAATTGGGGGTCAGTCAGAATGCCTGTGATCGTGCCAATGGGATTGCCGCCACCGCGTAGCCCTGACGTCAGCAGTTGGTCGGAAGCCGCATTGGGAATCAAGGTCGAAGGATAAGGAGTCAACAATACGCCATTATTACCCCCGCCGCCCCCTTGGCCACCACCGCCACCACCACCTGGAATAAATCCAGGCAATCCTGGAAAAGTTCCCGTCGGGTTGGCCGCACTCGGTCTTCCAGGGTAGGAAGGAGCCGTCCCGCCCTGCGCGCCAATCGCCCCATTGTTCATCAACATATTTCCCAAATACCAATCAAACCCAATCGCTTTGTTGTCCGATTGGCTGACCTCCAAAAACTTGGCTTCGATCATCACCTGCTTGGGCTGAATCGAAAGCACCTCAAGGGCCGACTCAATGATTTCCAAATCCTGCATCGTGGCTCGAACCCATAGGATCCCGTTTCGATCATTGTAAAATAATTGGGTCGTGCCCGAACCGGCACCGCCCCCGCCACCTTGCTGGCCTCCGCCACCCTGCTGGCCCCCGCCGCCTTGACCGCCGCCGCCTTGACCGCCGCCACCAAGGTTAACGCCCGCAGCGGAAAAAAAATCCCGCACCAATTGCTGCACTTCCGATGAACGGGTAACCCGCGTGACGTGGGTAATGCCCCCGCCACTCTGACCGCCACCCTGACCGCCACCGCCTTGCTGACCACCGCCTTGCTGACCGCCGCCTTGGCCACCGCCGCCTTGGCCGCCGCCACCCCCCCCGCCCGCAACTGAAACCATGGGAGCTCCAACTCCGCTGCTGCCGCCGCCCTGGCCACCACCCTGGCCACCACCTTGGCCACCACCGCCACCACCCCGACCACCGCCACCGCCACCGCCTTGGCCACCACCGCCTTGACCGCCGCCCTGGCCACCGCCTTGACCGCCGCCCTGGCCGCCGCCTTGACCGCCGCCGCCAGAAGTCACGCCTTCCAGACCTTGAAGGAAAGTGTTCGGCTCCACTTTGAAGGTGCGAGTGAACAGTTGCGGCGCTTCCAAAGTTTTCGGAACGATGACGACCGCGTATTCTTCAACGATGAATTTAATGGGCCGACTTGCCGACTTGACAACCGCATCCAAGGCATCGGCCAAGCGGATGTCTTGCAACGCCGGGTTAAGTTTGATGGTTACGGCATCCAAGTCCACAGCCACCGGCGGGGCGGCGGGACCGCCCGCCGGGGCGCCCAAAGCATCAACTCCCGGAACACCACCTTGCGCGCCGCCTAAACCACCGCCACCCGCAGCCGCTCGTGGTACCGAACCTGTGTCTTCAATGAAAGGATTGATGAGAAAGTTGATCGCCTTCCTATCCGGGCCATTGGTGCTCGCATCGCGCAAGAATTTAATGACTTCCGGCAAGGGAACGCCGTCGAAGAAGGCTTCCTTGACCATGATCTGATCCAGCTTGGCCTTGATGGCCTCCTTGCCACCGCGACTGACGACGGGGGCGTTGGTCTTCCAAAACTGGTTCGGGGTAGGTAGCAAATTCTTTGTGGTGGGATTTTCCCAAGCTTGTTCAACATTGACCAAGCGCTCGGCGGAATCCAAGGCACGCTTGCGGGCGTGGTCTCCATATTTCATTTCGGTGACGAGGTTCAGATAGTAGTAGGCGGCCTTGTTGTCGGGATCCAACAGCACGGCTTCCTTCAATTTCCTCTCCGCCTCATCCGGCCGGCGCATCTCAAACAAGAGTCGGCCATCTTGCACCAAGGTGGACACCCTGGTCTTTTCGTTTTGAATTTCCGGCAGCTTGGCGAGCGTCTCCTTGCTCGGCACGCGGCCTTTGAATTCAGCGGCGACCTTGCTGTTGTACTCCCGGAATTTGAGCGCGGCGGAACTTTTGGGATCAAACTTGAGCAGTTTCTCGACTTGGGAATCGGCTTCAACAAAATCGCCGCGACGGAAGGCCAGTTGCGCGAGCTGCAAGCGGCTGAAATTCAAGCCGGCCAGCGCCTGGGCATTTTCGGAGTCCACCCCGACGCCACCGAGCTTGCGAACCAGCACAATGGCTTCTTCGAACATTTTGGCCGCCGTGGCGAAGTCGTTTTCCTTCTCCAAGGTTTTGGCCTGGGTAATCATCTGCTTTAGGCGGATGATAGTTTCCTGGCGCAGCACGGCCTCCTTCTCGGCCACGTCAACCGCACTGGGAGCGGCGGGCAGTTGGAATGCCAGCGCGAGCGCAAAAATCAAACCACACGTAAAAGGGGAAGATTTAATCATGGATGAAATTCGTTGGCGTGAACGAACAGTCCGCTTAGGGCGAAGTCGCATATTTAAGAGTAAATCGCTTTCCGTATTGGGAGGAGACTACTACCTGGTTGTTGGTGATGGCAACGATATTGTTTGTTTCGCCGTTGAAGAACAGCGGGTCGCCGAGCCGTTTTTTCGTGAAGGTCTTGTTTTCCAAATCATAACGCGCGTCCACCTCGTACCCCGCGACTTTCGTGAACGGCGCAGCCTTCGTGAGGGTGATGTCTGTTGGCTCGCCACCGCTCTCAATCATTTCCATTACGAGTTCGCTAGGTTCAGCCGGCGTGCCGCGAACTTCCTTCATTGTCAGGGTGATGTTGGTGTCAATGACAAACCGGGTCGTCGGCCCGAAGGTTTTCACGACTGGCTTGCGATCCGCCAGCCGGATGGCTGCTTCGCGGGCCACGCCCACTTGATAGCGCGGATTGCCTGTGGGGTCTGAAACCGCATTGAAGGAAACAATCAGGTTCAAGGGCGTGATGTTGGTGATCTTGAGCGCCGGAATGCCGATCTTGTCGCTGGAACTGATCTTCTGAATCTTGCCATCCGGCTGGCGCACCCACCTCATCGAATTGAACAGCCGGTGATTAAGCGGCAACGCGAACTCGCCGGGGTTCTTTACCCGGTCAAACGTCGCTTGGGCCTTCTTGGTGTCCAGCGGGGCAATTTTCTTGTGGGGCGCGTCCCCGGCAACTTTTCCGATCTCATCCAATTTCGTCTTTTCAGAGCCGACCTGGATGATGAGCCAGAATGCGACCACCGCGAGTGCAAGCAGGATCACGCTCAACAAAATCTTTTCGTAATTTCGCTTTAGAAACTCCATGAATTTATTTGGCGGGTTTGTGGAGCTTGACCACTTCGACCAACAGCGTCACGTCGATCGGCTTCTCATCCAAGATCGTCAGGGCGGTCGTGTTCACGACGGTATTGGTGGTTTTGGTCGCCCTGGATGTCGTCGTGCTGGGCACTACAGCAGCCATCATCTTGTCGGCGGGCTTGCTGGGCGTAAGTTCGACGCCCGCCGGAAGCGCGACTTCGGCGCTATCGCCGGCAATGTCGATCTTCTTCACCAGAAAAAAAGTGGGGGCACGGCGCAAGCCATCCAACACTTTTTCCAGTTCCGTCGAGAATCCTTTGAAGCGGATTTGGTAGGGGGTGAGCGTGACGTGGTGGGGGGTGGGATTCGTGAATTTGTTGGTCACGATGCTTTTGTTCAGGTAGTCGGTGGTCATGCCCGTTTCGCCTGCGGCCACCGGCACGCGGGCGATCAAGGACAAGGATTGCACGCCGCTCTTGAACAGGATGGACGCGATGGTCTTAACCTCGCCGATCTGCGTGGCCAAGGCGAGATGGCTACCCTCAGGAAATTTGGCCACCAAACGCTGGGCGGAGAAGGAGAAATCATAACGCTGCGGCAGCACCACGTTGGCGGTTTCCGCTTCGCGCTGTAAATCAAAGATCGTGGTTTCCAGAAGTTGCTTCAGTTGCTGGTCTGTGGGCACAGCCAGGACGGAAGCCGGAACCAGCACCTGCTGGATGTTGGTCAGCAGTTGTTGATGCCGTGCCTTGTCCTGCTTCACCGACTGGATGTTCTCGGCATTCGGATAAGGCTCCATGGAGTTGAGCGCGGTGATCTCTCCTTGGACGCTAGCCAAAGTGGAGGAGATTTCGCGGTTCTTACTCAGCCCGGAAACGAGCAGAATGCTGGCTCCCACCATCATCGCCACGGCGACAATGATGCCGATCAACAAGGACAAATTGCGCTTAATCCAGAGCATACAGGCGTTAATTCAACTTGATCGGCTTGGCCAGTTGCAGCGTCACCCCAAAGGTGAAGGTGAGCGGTTTCTCATCGACCGCCTCGACCTGATCGAGCGCGGTGCCTTTGGCGACGAAGACACTGTTCGTTTTCAATTCGGCTTCCAGTTTGAAGGCGAAAGCGGAATTGGCCGAGGGCGAACTCTTGTTCAGGTTCACCGCCCGGCACTTCACGGAAATTTTCTCGACTTTGCCGGAATTGACGGATGCCGTAGTCCTCGGCGGAATATTTCTAGGATTAGGCCCCGGGGGCAGCCTGGGACCAACCGCAGTCCCCGCCCCCAGCGGCTTGAATTCTTCGATCCAGATGCCCTGCTCGAAGCCCGGCCCCTGCGCGGAATCAGCCTCGACCTTAGAGAAAATTCCATGGAGGGTCTGAATCAAATCCGTCCAGTAAAATTTTTCGTCCACCAATTGTACATACTGGTTGACGGTCGTGGTGTATTTATCCCGATCCGCCACCGCCGCCTTTAATTCTTCGTCCGCTTGGGCCAACGGGGCCTTTTGCTGTTCCAACTTCTCCGCCAATTCCTTCTTCAAACCCGCGATGTGGTGGTAAAATGCACCCATGAAGAAGACCACCAGCACCAAACTGAACACGGCGGCGATGAAATACGGCTTTTTCTGGTTGAACTGTTTGCGCGAAAGGTAGCTCTTCGGCATCAAGTTCAATTCCACCGGGCATTGCGCCAAGTTGCGCAGCCCCAGACCCACGACTTCACCAAACATGTGCGCCACCTGGGCGATTTCCTCGACGTTGATGGCGGGATCAACCTGGATGTTGCGCAGCGGATTGAAATACTCCACCGGCAGGTTCAATTTCTCCGCAAAGAACTGCGCCGTGTAGGGCATCAATGAAGCACCGCCAGCCAGATATAGCCGCTGCGGAGCCGAACCGCCTTGCTGGCCGCGGTAAAACTGAATCGTCTGATTCATCTGGATGTGCAGCCGGGTCATCACCTGCCGCGCGATCTTGGAAATCTGCGCCTGATGCGGGTTGTCTGGCTCCTCGTACGCACCGCCCAAGCTGACGAATCCGACATCAATCTTGATTTTTTCGGCCTCGCCGAAGCTCAACCGCGCTTCCGCCGCGAAGTCCTGCGTAATCGAATTGGCACCGATATTGATGCTGCGGGAATAGACCTTGCCCTTTTCAAAGAAGAGCAAATTGCTGGTCTTGGCACCAATGTCCAGCAGCATCGTGCAGCCTTCCAGATCGCCGTAGTTGAACCGAAAGGCGTTGCATAGCGCCGCTGGCGAGACATCCACCAGTTGCAACGTCAACCCGGCCGTTTCCGACGTGCGGAACAAGCCCTCAACCACATCGGCCTTGATGGCGACGAGCAGCACTTCCAACTCGCCCGTGGCGGTGGCACCTAAAATCTGGTAGTCCCACACTACGTCTTCGAGCGGGAACGGGACGTTTTGCTGGGCCTCGTAGTGGATGATCTGCGTGACCTTCGCCGTGTCCACCGGCGGCAGCTTGACGAATTTGGAGAAAACGTGGAAACCCGGGGCGCAGATGTTCGCCTGTCGTGAGCCGAACGACTTTTCGGCCAGCACGTCCTTGATGCCTTGCAGGAGCGCAGCTTCGCGTGAAGTGTCTTGGGAGCCTTCGGCACCCAGCGATTTCACGGCGTACTGCTTCAGTTGCAGCGAACCTTCTTCGTTCGGTTCAAACTCCGCAATCTTGAGGCTGCCCGCCCCAAAATCGAGGCACAAAAATGATTTTGAATTCAACATTGCTTAACCACCGACCGGCCCGTTCGATAAAACAGACGTCGCGGGTCGCACCCGCTGCTCGCGCACTGTGAAAGTCGAGCGTGCTGGTACCGGAAATCCAACCCACGGTCAAACATAAAAAGACAGTTCCGCGTCGCGCGCAGCTTCAGGCGTGCGCAGAATCTAAACCTTCGTGCGAAAATATGCGATGGTTTTCGTCAGCCCTTCGGCCAGCGGCACCACCGGCTCCCAGCGCAGCAAGGTCCGGGCTTTGGCGATGTCGGGCTTGCGTTGTTTCGGGTCGTCCTGCGGCAGCGGTTGGTGGATGATTTTGCTTCGGGCACCCGTGGCGCGGATAATTTCGCGGGCAAAGTCGAGCATGGTCATTTCCGACGGGTTGCCGATGTTCACGGGCAGATCGTAATCGCTCATCATCAAACGGTAAATCCCCTCCACCAAGTCTGAACAGTAACAGAAACTGCGTGTCTGGCGGCCATCGCCGAACACCGTGAGCGGTTTGTTCCGGAGCGCCTGGCTGATGAAGGCCGGCACCACGCGGCCGTCGTTCAAGCGCATCCGCGGGCCGTAGGTGTTGAAAATGCGCACAATCCGCGTCACCACGCCGTGCTCGCGGTGATAGGCCATCGTCATCGCCTCGGCGAAACGTTTGGCCTCATCATAACAACCGCGCGGGCCGATGGTGTTGACGTTGCCCCAATATTCCTCGGGCTGCGGATGCACCAGCGGGTCGCCGTAGATTTCCGAGGTCGAGGCGATCAGGAAACGCGCGCCCTTGTTTTTCGCCAGACCGAGCGCTTTGTGCGTGCCCAGCGAGCCGACCTTCAAGGTCTGGATCGGCAGTTCAAGATAATCAATCGGGCTGGCCGGCGAGGCGAAATGCCAGACGTAATCGACCGGCACATCGAGGAAGATGAATTCCGTGACATCCTGCTGGATGAACTTGAAGTTCGGGTTGCCGCCCAAGTGCGCGATGTTGTCCACCGAGCCGGTGACAAAATTGTCGAGGACGATGACCTTGTGCCCGCGCGCCAGCAGCAGATCGGTGAGGTGGGATCCGAGAAAGCCCGCACCACCGGTGACGACGGAGGTGGGTGGTCGGGTTTGGGCGGGCCGCTTTTTTTTCTTAGTCATGTTGGTTGCGTCAGGCCACCGGCGCGGGATTATTTCGCGCCCGTCCCCAACAACACGACCGGTATCGTCCGCAGGAGAATTTTTAAGTCAAGCCACAACGACCAATTGTCGATGTACTCCAAGTCCAGGCGCACCCAGTCTTGGAAATCCTTCACGTTGCTGCGCCCGCGCACCTGCCACAAACAAGTCAGGCCCGGCTTCACACTGAGCCGGCGGCGGTGCGCGAGATCGTTGAACCGGCGGACTTCATCCACCGGCAACGGACGCGGGCCAACGAGGCTCATTTCGCCCCGCAGCACATTCCAAAGTTGGGGAAATTCATCGATGCTGTATTTACGCAGCCGCCGGCCCACCGGGGTGATGCGCGGGTCACCGGTGACTTTGAAAACCGGGCCTTCCATTTCGTTGAAAGCCGCCAGTTCCTGCTGCTGCTGCTCGGCGTCGCTGTTCATGGAGCGAAATTTCAGCATCGTGAACGGGTGTCCATTCAGCCCACTGCGCTGCTGGCGAAACAGAACCGGTCCCGGCGAAGTCAGTTTGATCAAGAGCGCCACGAACAACAACGGGAGTGCCAGCACCAGGAGCAACGCCAGCGCACCAATGACATCGATCAACTGCTTCGCCACGCCCTGCCACGACGCTTCCGGCGCGGAGCGAAAGACCAGCGTGGGCCGTCCGTAAAAATCGTCCACGGTGGTTTGGGAGATCTGGGTTTTGAAGAAATCTGCCAACAACCAGACTTCGACTCCTTCCAGCTCGCACACCTCGATGGCCTTTTCGATCTGGCCGAACAGCGTGTTCTTCGCGCTCAGGATCACGCCGTTGGCGGAGTGTTCGTGGAGCAAGTCCGCCAGCCGCTCGACGGGCGCGTCGTTCAAATCGAGTCGGGCCAGGATCTCGATATCGTTCGGGGATTTTTCCTCCAGTTCGGCCAGCAACCGCGCGGTTTCCTCGTCCGCACCGACGAGGATGAGACGCTTGATGATTTGCGCCTGGCCCAGTTTGGTTTGTTCCCAGCGCCGGATCAATTCCTCCTTCGCCATCACCAGCAGAAATGCGAGGCCTCCGAAGAGGATGATCACCGACCGCGCCGGTTGCTCGCGCAGCAAAAACATCACGAAGATGACGCCGATGACCGACAGCAGGCCCGCCTTGAACAGCCGCCAGGCCGTCAGCCGGCGGGAGGCCAGCAGGGGGCGATTGTAAAAACCTTGCGATTCGAGCAAGAAAAAGGCGAGCGGCGCGATTAATAAAAACAGCCAGAGGTAATTTTCAAACGGCTGGATTTTGTCCAGCTTTGGAAAAACCATTTGCGCCTGCCAGCGCAGCAGGTGCGCCAGCCAAAAGCCGAGTGTGAACAGTCCCGCGTCCACCAATTGGTGGATCTGCTTCCGAATCTGGCGTTGGCGGCGCAACATGATCGTTCAATGACGCTACCGGATCGCCTCCGGGCCGGTGGCCAGTTGAAATTCCGGAACAGCGCCGGCAATAAATTGTTTCATCCGGGCGAACGTAGCATCTTCCTGACCGGGCAGACAGGTGGAAAAAAAAGTGACATACGCCCACCGCTGCAACACACCTTTGCGAAAAAGATCCTTTGCCATCCACCACATCCGCTCGGAATGGCTCGCGGTGAGCCGGTCCTCCGCCACGAACCAATAAACGTACACGCCACGAACCGTCTGCGCCCGGCCTTGCTCGTCGGTAAACTGCTTGGTGGTCGTCAGTTTCATCACCGGCAAATCGTACGCCCGCGGTTGCGTCACCGGGATGGCGACACTCTCGGTTCGGTCGATGCTCCACCCCTGCCCCACCAAGCAGAACTGCGGTTTGTGGATGCTCGTGCGATCCCGGCCCATGAGCACCACGCTCACAAACGCGCCAAACCCGTCCGGCGCGGTGTAATTTCGCCGGCCAAAGGTCGTGTCCGGCGGCAACGAGGAAATCTCCAGCGGTGTGACTTCCACCGGCTCCGAAGAATAGTCGAGCACGCGTTCCGGCAAGGCAATCGTCAATCCATTCGTGCCCGGAAGGTGCATGACTTTCAACCCCGGTTCGCCGAGGTGTTGCGCGACCTTGAGCTTCAGCAACACGCCAGCGCCGCTCCCGATGAACGCGAGCGTGACGGCAAGCAATATCCATTGCGGCTTTTTCATGTCGTCTTTCCCTTGCCCGGCAAAGGCCGCGCGTCTTCCCGGAGCCAGTAACCCAGTGCCAACACGCAGCCGATGGCCACGGCGAAGGTCACAAAGCCCGCCCAATCATGCAAACGCGTCCCCGCGCTCTGGCCAAAGGCTTCCGCCGTGACGATGACTCCGGTGATGCGCACCACGTTGCCCAGCACCGCCAGCGGCACGGCGATCACCACCATGAGCAAGCGCTTCCACGCCGATTGAAACGTGATGAAGCCATAAATAGTCGTCAGCGCCAGCAGCGCCACCAAGCTCCGAATGCCGCTGCACGCCGGCGCGACGTCGTATTGAAACGTCCGTTGCGAATCAAAAATCTGCGAGCCATCACGGAGCACATCGATGCCGAGCGCGCCGTGGCTGATGGCCACGGAAATCTTGGTGACCAGCAGGCGCAGGGGAAAGGTAAGGTTTTCCGCCCAGTCACCCAGCGGCAGGCAAAACGAGAAAAGAAAAAACGGAAAGAACGTGGCCGCCAGCCAGCGTCGACCCCAGACCAGGCCCGTCAATCCATACAGGCCGGTGAAAAAGGCGATGACCGAAATTTTTGGCTGTTGCACGGCGAAGCTCGCGATGTGCAGCACCAGTGCCGCGAGCACCAAGGCCAGCGCGGGCCACCAATTTGCCTTGGGCACCGCCAACAACGCGCGGCGTTTCGACCAGAAGAGCACGACCACCACGAACGGGATTAACATGCCATGTTCGTCGTCCGCCGAGGTGTGGTAGATGAAATTGAGCCAACTGAAGAGTGAACTGGTGTTTACGTATCCCAACGTGGAATTGCCCAGGAATTGGAACAACGCCAGCCACGCGGCAAGCAGGCTGAAGAACAGCGGCTTGTCGGGAAGCTCCCGCCAGCATTCCTGAAACTCGCGTCCAAACTCGGCCCACGCGTTTGAATTGTTTTTTACTTCCGACATACGACCGGACTGCTTCATCACAGACGCATTTTGCCGCGACGGCGTTGAATCAAGTTCGCCCGCCGCGTGTTGGGCCGGACTTGCCGTCCCAAACGTCCCTCAATAGATACCACAAAAAAAGACTGTTGTATTTGAGATATCGCCCACCGAGTCGGCGCGGTTCGGAACCAAGCCGGAACAGCCAGGTCAATCCCCACCGCTGCATCCACGCCGGTGCGTCCGGCTTAAGCCCGGCATGAACATCGAACGCAAAACCGACGGAAAACACCACGCCGCGGGCCAGCCGGCTTTTGTTGCGATGAATCCACGCCTGCTGTTTGGGCGTGCCCAATCCCACCCAGATGAAGTCGGGCGAGAGGCGGTTGATCTCGGCAACAACTTTTTCGTCGTCTGCGCCGGAGATTACGCCATCGTTCCCGCAGGTGCCATTGAATGCGCCCGCAATTTTCACCGCAGGATTCCATGCCGTGATTGCCGTGCGGAGCCGGTCGCCGCATTCCGCCGAACCGCCCAGCAAATAATGCGTCCAAGGCGCGGGCGTCGCCGTGATCAACCGGCGCATGAACTCCGGACCGTAAACCCGGTCGGCCAATCCGGCACCCTGCCGGTTCATGCACCAAACCAGTGGCATGCCATCCGGAAGAAAAAAATTCAATGCGCTGGTGGTCGAAGCGAATTCAGGATCATGCCGCCGCAGAGTGACAATGTGTGTGTTCGCGAATTCCAGCGCGGTGACGCGCGGTTGTTGCGCCAGCGTCCGGCAAAAAGCCGTCAGCCCGGCGTAATCAATCGCCTGCAACGGGGTGCCCAGCACGTTGACCTGTTCCATGTTCATGCGAACGCAACAGTGATATGCAAAGACCAGCCGCGCCACAATTAACTTTTCTCCCGAACCACGGATCGCTACGGTGCCACCATGTTTTTTGGGATCGCCGACAATACCAATCCCACTTCACTTGCCGCACGAATGCGCCGACGGCGGATGCAATTGTTCACCCAGCTTTTGGAACCATTCCCCGAACCAGTAAGTTTGCTTGACGTGGGCGGCACCGCTGGCTTCTGGGAAATGTATTTGCCGGAATTGCCCAAGCGAGTCCATCTGACCCTCTTGAACTTGACGGCCACGCCCACGGGCCAACTGCCAGACACGGTTTCCATCGCCGGAGATGCGCGCCGAATGAGCGACTTTGCGGATCGGGCATTTCAAGTCTGCTTCTCCAATTCGGTTATCGAGCACGTAGGCACATTTGCGGATCAGCGCGCAATGGCCCTGGAAATACAGCGTGTCTCGCACGCTTACTTTGTCCAGACGCCCAACCATTTTTTTCCGATTGAACCTCATTTTTTGTTTCCGGGATGGCAGTTTTTACCGCGCTATTTCAAAACTCTCCTGCATCAAAAGTTCAACCTCGGCTGGATGGCCAGACAACCCGACCGCCGGCTCGCACAGGCGGAGGTCGAGCAAATCCGATTGTTGAATTTGGCGGATATGAAACGGCTTTTTCCCAGCGCGGAAATCCACCGCGAGAAATTTGGCCCGTTGGTCAAATCATTGATTGCCGTTCGCCAAGCCCCCAAATGAAAATCTGCCGGCACACTTGGCTCATTCAGTCATGAGGAAGATGTTTTGTAACAAACACGCTCACCCGTGACCAGACCGCATCTTCGGTCACGTCGAGCAAGCAATGCGGCGCGGGAAAGCGGCAGTGATCATAGCACGGCTTGTAGGCACAAGGCCGGCCTTCGATCCATTCGGCGGCGGGATGCAGCGGCGCGAAGCGTTCGGGAAACTGGTTGCCGAAAATCGTGAAAGTCGGAACACCGCTGAGAGCAGCGAGATGGCCGGGGCCGGAATCATTGCCGATGAACAGCCGGGAGGGCTGCAAACTTTCAATCAATTCCGCAAGAGTTTCTGACGCGCAAACCGTCGCCTCGCCCTGAGCGAGCCACCATGGTTTTTGCGGCGGATCGCACAGAATCTGCACCTGGTAATTCAGGCCGCGCAAACGCGCGACGAGCCGCTGGTAACGCTCCAGCGGCCAAACTTTCGTCGGTTGCGAAGCACCGGTGTGGACGCAAATGACGCGGCCTGATTTTGTGGCTGGTGAAATATTTTCCCGCGCAGGCAAATCCAGTTCCAAAGCGGTGGCGACGGCACGCCAGTATTCGTAACGATGTGCCGTCAGCGCAGGGCGCGGCAAGGCATCCGTCAACAAACAGCCACTGCCGAGCCGGGCAAAGCCCACGCGCCGACGCGCGCCGGAAAGTCGCAGCAACAAATGATCGCGCGGATCCCAACGGGCGGATACTGCGACGTCATATTTTTCATCTCGCAATTGTCCAATGAGCGAACGCAACTCGTGCCCCGGCCAGGTGTGAAGGTGGTACTTCTGCCGAAAGGCCGTCCACGGCAGCGTGCAGGCGACGAGCTTGACGGTGGGAAAAAAGCCCGACACCACGGCTTGGGCGAAATCCTTGGCCAACAGGGTCACTTCATAGTGACGCGTGGCCGCCTGTAGAAACGGCGCGGCCATCATCAAATCGCCCAAGCCCCAGAGTTCCAGGACCAAGAGTTTTGTTTGCTTGCTCACGGTGATTGTGGGCCGAGCTTGACCACGTACCAATCCTGCCGGCCCCGCGCGACTTTGACCGCCAAGATGGCGCGACCGATCACGTCGTCGCCGTGCTGACTCACCCATTGTTCGATTGTCTGCCGGTGATTCTGCGCCAAACCATAGGAGCCGACGATGACATAATTGTTCGGCGCGTAGAGTGCGCCGCCGATCAAAGCGAGCAGCGCCAGCAGCAGGAAAACCATCGGCAGCGGACGCCGGAACCGGCACCGCAGGCGATGCCAGCGCAGCCGAACGGTGGGTGGGTTGGGCCACCGGCTGCCGGACAGCACAGCCCTTCTCCAGACAAAAAAAATGGTGCTAACAATGACAAAACAAAAGAGATAGCCGGTTCCGTTCAACTGGCCCCGCGCCGACAAAATCCAGCCGGCGGCGGAGCAAAACGCGGCGATCAAAATCCAAATTTTTGTCGGCGTGGCCACGGCTTCAGTCGGCGTTGTGGACGCGGCGATAGACGTCCAAGGTTTGCTCGGCGCAACGCCGCCAGGAAAAATTTCGCGCTTGAACGCGGCCTTTTTGAATCCATTCCTCCCGCCAGCCGGGGTCGCCGCCCATCCGCCGCATCGCTACGAGATATGCTTCGGGCGACAATTCGGTGTAGCACACTGCTGTCCCGCCGACTTCGGGCAGGCTGGCCACCGGCGAGCAAATCACCGGGCAACCCAAAGCCATCGCCTCGACGACCGGCAGGCCGAAGCCCTCGTATTTGCTGGGAAACACCAACGCCAATGCGCGGCGATACAAATACACCAGCACCGCATCCGGCTGCCGGCCAAGGTAAATCCATTTCTCCGGTGGCGCGCCTTCCGTCGCCACGCCCGCCCAGCGCGCGCCGACGATCACCAGCGGGGCCAAGGTGCGCCCTTGTGCCTCGGCTAATTGATAGGCCGCTTTGAGCAGAGACAAATTTTTCCCTGGCTCCAACGAGCCGACAAAGAGAAAAAACTCTGACGGCAATTGGACCTCGGACGGTTGTTCCGCTGGTGACGGCTCGTCCGGATGGAAGTCGCAGCCGGGGTGAATAACGTCGATTCGTGCGGCAGCTAGGCCGAGAAGTTGCATGGTCTCGTCAGCCGTGAAACGGCTGATACAAATGACGCGATCCGCCTGGAGAATCCGCCAGGTTCTATGTTTCCCAGACCAGCGTTGCCAGGTGCGAAAGCGTTCCGGGTGCCGCCACAACGCCAGATCGCACACCGTGACGACGTGCTTGAGGTCTCGCGGCGGGGCGAAAAAGATCGAGGTAGAATGCAGAAGGTCGGCTTCCATTTGCGCGATCCGGCGCGGCGCGATGAATCTCGCCCAGAGGATTTCGCGATAAAATGTCTTGAAGGCGCGTTGGGGCTGCTGGTAGGCGAAGTTTTCCACCTCCCACGCCAGCGGATGAATGTGCGCGTCGGAGGCGTTGAGTTGCTGGAACCCGCGCGTCAAACCGCGCAGGTAGCGGGCCACGCCAGCTTGGGTCGTATAAAGCCCGTTGGTGTCCAGCGCGACTCGCATCACATCGTGGGCTACCCGGCCACAGCCAGGGCGTCCTTCGGAACGGGGCGGGACAAGGTCGCCACAGTCCGTGCGGCGACGGAAGTTTTCACGCCACCATTGAGGCAAATACTGAGTCCGACCGTTCCGGTGAAGATCATCAAGTCCCCGTCGAATTGACCGTAAAAGATCAGGAAGAAAATCAGCCGGGCGATGAAATAAGCCAGCAGGAAGGTGTTGATCTTCGCCAGCGATGGGTCGCCGTAACGGTAGTTGGATCGCAGCACCCGCAAGGAATTCCAGCAGAAAATAACAAAAGCCAGCCCGCCAAAAATGCCAAACGGAATGATCAACGTCAGCGGCCCGCTGTGGTAGTTGCCATCAATCAGGGTGGATTCGTACGAGGTGTAAAATCCCCGGTGCTGCGCCTCTTGTGTCAGAAGCATGTCAGTTCCGCTGTAGGTGAACCCCTTGCCCAGCAGTAAGTATTTCGGCACGTCTGGCAACACGGTCTTCCAGATTAGCAGCCGCCACTCCAGTGTGCCGGCGGCGTCCTGCCGGGCCATGGGATGGACATCAATCGGCAGAAAACTCATGCTCCGCTGCATGGAGAGCGGCAGGCGATCCACGTATGCAACCATAATCGAACCCACCAAAATAAAACAAAGGAGTAATGCCGGGAATAATTTACTGCGAAAAAGTCCTTCAAAATAGAACTGGCAGGCGAACAAAATCGAAAACAGGATGACCGAAGAGCGGTAGCCGCCCAGCAACCCCACGGCAAACAGGCCGGCAAAGCAGAGCAATCGCCAGGGTTTTTGCCAGTCAAAAATCCCACGAATGCCGTAACCCACCAGCATAAAACTGACACCTGCCTGCGCCAGCACGGTCAGCCCGGTGAAACGCATGAGCGTGGACTGCGTGCTCACCTGCAGAAACGCCACGTCTGAAGGAAACAGGGCGTACAAAAAGTAAAAGCTCGGTCCCCCAAAAAATGCCAGGTCGCTGCAAACGGCGGTCATGCCGGAAAGAAAAAAAAGTCCGGCGAATAACTTCACTCGGCGTGGCGGAATCGGTTGCGCGACCAAGGCGAAATATCCGAAAATGGCCCCCAGCACGCCGAGATACCGTTTGGCTCCCCAACTTTCGGAGCCAAAGGCACGGCCCCCAATTCCGCCGGTGAAGACGATGGTCACCCCGACCACGATCAGCAGCAACAACAGCGGCCATTCCACGGAAGGAACGCGCAAAAACGATTGCCGTTTCTTCAACGCGTGGTCGAGTACGGAAACGAACAGACTCAGGCCGACCAGCACGGTCCACAAGGCCGGTTGACCCGGCAGAAAAAAGAAAATCAAGGATGCGTTCCAACCAAAGATCAGCAGTGAATGATGCCAGCGCATCAGGAGAGGAAAACCAAGCGCTGCGAACACCCCCACCACCAACCCAAAACTGCTCAAGGAAAGCGGCACGGCCAGCGCGTACCCCAACACGACCGCGAGCAGGGCGCAGGCACCGTAAATCAGCAGCGAGCGGGACGATTCGGATTCAGTGACCATGACGGCAGATAATTGAGTAGAGTTCCCGATATTGCGCAACCATTTTTGGCAGCGCAAACTCCCCGGCCACGCGCCGCCGCGCTTCGTTTCCCGCCACGCCGACCAGCACCGGATCACCGACCAGTCCGGCCAGAATGCGCGCCGCCTGCGCCCAGTCTCCGGAGTCAAACAACCAACCCGTCCGGCCATCGGCCACGATTTCGGCCACGCCACCCACCCGCGCGGCCACTGCTGGAACACCCATTTGACCGGCTTCGAGCAGCACGGTGGGCAAGGGATCGAATTCGTGGGACGGCACCAGCAAAATGTCCACGGTGGAGAGAAAAGTTCGCGGGTCACCCACCCAGCCGCACCATTCCACTTGGGGCCACCAAGCGGCCTGGCTGTGTTGTTGCCGCAGCTCGGACAGCATCCGTTCACCGGATTCTCCTTGTGGTCCGCCCGCCACTTTGAGTTGCCACGACAGCGAGGTGAGGCGGGAAAGTTCCGCCAGAATCGCGAACAATCCGCGCATTCCTTTGCGCTCGGAAAAAACGCCGAGAAAACCCAGCCGGCAAATTCCAGCGGCGGAATTGCGAGCCGAAGCCGAACCCTCCGGCAAGCCGTTATGCACGACCGCCAGTTTGTCGGCGGAGTAGCCCACGCTGGCGCAGGCCGCGCGCACCGCCTCGGAAACACAAACCACCCGTCGCAACCCGGCCGCCGCGCTCCAGCGCATCAGTCGGCGACGCGCGGTTGAAATGAAGCTCGCCTCTGGATGGTCGTGCAAGGTGCCGATGGCGGGCCGCCGAGCCACGCCGCCAGCCAAAGCGCTCAATTCCCAATCCCGCGCCGCCCAGCCGTGAATAACATCAAACGGAAATTGAGCTTGGAACTTTGCCAACTCGCGGGTTTGGCGGAGGAGTCGGGCCACGGAAAAGTCATCATTCCCTTCAATCCAGACCGGGCGAACGGTGGACGGAAGCAGGCGGGCGGTTTTCGAGTCTTTGCCGGCGGCCACCGCCACCGCCACCCCGGACTGGCTTAATCCATTTAGGAAATAGCCCAGCACCTTTTCCGCGCCACCGAAATACTTGGCTTCATTGTGAATGAGCAAGACTTTCATCGCATTTCAAAACCACGGATGGTTTTTGGGATACAGACTATGCCCTGATGGGTCATGCGGTTTTTCGAGCGGAGGAAATCGTCGAACCTCCGCAACTGGGCATTGGAAAGAGAAAACACTTCTTCGCACCCAGACAAAGCATCCGGGCGAAAGCCCGTTCGCCCCAGCCCCAGTAATGTGATGTCGCCGTTCATCAATGCTGTCCCCACACCGTTGATTTGTTGGGTTGAACCAGGTTGAAAACGCCGCCGCCATGCCCGCAGGTCTTGGACTTCGAATTGTGCGGTCTCGCCCGGCAAAACGGCTGCCGTTCCTACTGGCACCAAGCTAGGCGGAGTGTCCGAAGCAAACAAGCCCGAACTGTCTGATTCATCGCGACGGCTATCAACCGGGCAAGCGACTGTGCTTTGGGCCGCATTCGAACCCAGACGGTTCGAACCAGCAAGCACGCATTCAACCAGTTGGCCTGTGTGCATTTTCAGCCTGCTCCGGCTGCCAGCGACACCAGAAGTCCGCCAGTTCCGCCGGGGATTTTCCGTGCCACAGCGCCTCGATAAGTTGATGCAGCCCATCCGCCACGGAGGGATGCGCAAAGCGGTGGGCGTTGGCCATCGAAGCCGCTTGCAAGGCAGTCAGCATGGGCTGATCCGCCAGCGCACGGCGGGCAACTTCTTGAAAGCTGGCCAGGTCGGCGAAGCGGTGCGTAAGGCAATTGACTCCCGCCTGCCAGCCGAAATCGCGGTAACAAGGGTGGTCCGAGCACACCATCACGGCCCCGCAGGCGGTTCCTTCATACGTTCGCGCCGGAGGATAATGCATGATGGAATCGTCGTTGAGGAACATCTGATAGTTGTTTAGTTCAACCGCCGAGTTATAGCTCAAATTCTTTGCGGCCGGCGGAATAGCCATGTAGTTCGCCACGAGGTCTTCCAGTCCATCCAGGCCTTCCCGCACCGCCGCCCGCATCGGATGCGCCCAGTGCGTGTCGGCGAAAAAACTGGCGTAGTCGGCAATCGCCGACGGATCGCTCAAAGGATCCCGCACGGGGTTGACCGCACCCATCGCGCTACACTTGCGGGTGCGATCGGCAAACGCTTTTTGCGAGGCGAAGCGCCGGCCATAGCCAAAAGGCATGGGCACGACCCGATTGCGGTAGTCCGGATAATGTGCCTGGAAAAAGTCGCACCACTGGTCATGCCGCGCGTATCCCAGAAGGCAATCCACCCGGCTAGCGCGCAATTGCGCGTGTGCCTGTGCCGCCCAAAAACTAAAGTCCATGAGGTGATAAAGCTTCAGGCCGTCAAAATGGCGCGGCGGCAGGTCGGCCTGGATGCAACTGCAGCCGCTCATCGAAAGCCAGACGTCATAGCTCCTCAATTCGCGCTCAAAAAAAACATACTGCCAACCCGTCAATGGAAGCTGCTTGCGCCTCAAAAAGAGCAGCCACTTGCGTAGCCGGTGCAACGGCCAGATGCGCACCGCCGGACGATAACGGCGTAGATACTCCACAGCGTAATCGTTTATCCCGGAAGTCCAGGTGTCGGAGAGCAACTGGGGATTTTGGAAAACGACTTTCATCGCACGCCAGCGGTCAATCCTGCCCCCGCCAAGACAGGCGCTTCAAGTCGCTCCACAAGAATTCGCTGCCGTGTTCACGTAGATACCCGCGCAGCCGCCGAAAACACAGCAGCGGCACATACCAGTTTGAGGTTAATGCCTGTGCTACCAGCGTGGCGAAAGCGGCACCCAGCAGCCCGTACTGCGGGATCCACCAGCAGGCCAACCCCACGTTCAACACCGCCCCCCAGACCGCGACGACGGCAAAGGGTTGCTCGCCATGCGCCAGCACAAAGCACGCGCACATGACTTGCAAAACCGCCAGGTATTGGCACACGGCGAGCAACGCCAGCAGTGAGTAGGGAGAAATGATACGCCCCATCGTCCATCCGCGAATCACCCAGGGTCCCAGCGCGACATAAGCGCCAAAGACACCCAGGCCCCCCAGCGTCACCAGCAGGAAGAGCTTCACAAAACGAGCCACCATGCGGCGATGCTCTTGCTCGCTGGCCAATCGGATCATCACGTTGAGTTGCGGCGTGAACAAACCAAGCAGAGCCGACTGCAGAAAGACAGCGATGCGAAGCGGTACATGAAACTCGGACACCGCCCCCGCCCCAAGGAGATAGCCAATCAGGATCGGGTTGAAACTGAAAATGAAGTAAGCCGCCGTGGTCGCCACGCCCTGCTCCCAGCTCATCCCCCAAATGGCACGGAGCAAGCCGCGCTTGGCGGTCGGTTCCGGCGTGAACGTGGGGGCGGCGTGCTGCTGAAACAACCTTCGCAGCAGCCGCCATTGAATTACGGCACCACCCAGGTAGAGCGCGCCCACCAGCCACAATGAGGCTCCCCACCAGAGCGCGGCGATGACCAGTGTACTTTGCACCGCGATGCCCGCCGCCGTGTACAGCCGTTCCCATTGCGCCAGCAAACGCCCCGTCAGCCAGGCCGTGTAGGGGCGCGCTTCATTGGTCACGATGCCGGTGGCAAGAATGAGGTACCATGTCAGCCGTGCTTCCGCTGTCACCCGCAGCTCACCAGAGAAAAGAACGGTGCGTTCCAGAAAAATGCCCACAACCAAAATAATCCAACTGATGCGGCGGAACATGAGACGCGCGCAGAGGAACAAATGCTGGCCGGCGCGTGGCCCATAAATCCGGAGAAAGCGGTCGGTGGACTGACGACGCCTCTTGCCGCGTCTGCCGTTGGAAAAGGAAATTTGGCGCGAGACGCTTTGCGCGATGCCGAAGTCGCAGAGTTGAAAGAACGCCACCCAGCCCAGCAGAAAAAACCACACGCCCGCCTGCTCCTTGCCAAAGGCCCGGAGCACGAGCGGCACAATGAGCAGATTGGCCACCAGATGCACTCCCAGGCACAGCCAGTTGGACAGCGCGGCGGCCTTGCCGAAATTCGTGTCCAGCCAGTTTTGAATTCGCTGGCGCATGGTTCAGGAGGTCGCGCCGGATTGGCGCTTGAAGGAGCGGTAGATTTTCCACAGCACCTGGCGCGGCGCGGCTGGCAAATACACCCGGCCCAGACGAACGACGGCTTGAAAACCCATCAACGAGAGCCGGTGGCAGAATTTTGCCGGTGCACAGCCGGGCTGACGACGGTTTTGAATCTCCTTGAGCGTGCGCCATTCCTGCCGCAAACCACCCAGAACCATCGCCGGCCTGGAACTGTAGCGGGCGATGCGGCGATTCAGCACACTCAACGGCTCCGCAATGACCGCCGCCGGCCCCCGCTCCAGGCAGCGGGTGTAAAACCGCCAGTCCGCTGCCCACGGATAATCGTCCTCGAACGGCAGCGCCGCCCGCATGACTTTGCGGCGCACCGCCACCCCGCATAAAGCGCCGATGATGTTCAACCGCTCGGAACAGAGTTCCAAGTAGCGCGGGTAATCGAGCAAGCCCGCTTCCACCGGTGCCCCTTCGAGAAAAATCTTGTCCAGCTCCTGCACTTCGGTCCGGCAAAAGACCAGCGAAACTTCAGCATGGCGGGTGAACAACTCCATCGCCTTGGCACCATAGCCGGGACGCAGCCAGTCGCCCGCCGTCATTGGCTTGATGATGTCCGCTTCGGCCTGCGCAAAGGCCCAGTTCCAATGCTCGACCCGGCCCATTTCACGCAGCGGCTGGAGGATGCTGACCTGCCAGCCCGCAAGCCGGTCAAGCACGTCGCGCCACGGGCTGCCATCGGTCGAATGATTGTCGCTGATTAACAAACCGGGCTGCGCGCCGGCGCGGTTGTCCGCCAGTGACAGCAGCGTGTCGCGAAAGGCCGGGCCGCCGTTGCGCACGGGACAGACGACTTGAAAAGTGAGTGGCGCAGCCATGTCTAGGAGACGGCAAGTTGTTTCAGCGTGGCCGCTAGGTCTTCGGGTGTGCCAAAGCAATGGAGCCGCCGGATGGGGAAATTCTTCACCCGCGCGCCACCGGCGATCAGGTCGTCGTACAGCGGCCCCACATAATATTCGCTGGCTTCTTTGCGGCCCGCTTGCAGCCGCGCTTCTGCGAGGCGTACGAAGTCCCGGCCCCGCCGGAACCAATAAGTGCCGGTCGAAGCCCACGGGGAAATGACTTTTTTTTCCTTCACTTCCACGACCCAGCCGGACTGGTCTTCGCGTGAATAGCTCCAGCGGTTTTCCTGCGAACGAAAAACCAGCAGCGCGCCATCCGCGTCTTTGGCCAGGGCGTCCGGCACCCAGGTGTTGTCAATTTCAAAGGCGGTATCAGCATTGTGGATGAGCAACGGTTGCTCGTTGTCGATTTCCGCCCGGGCGCGCAGCACGGTGACGGACTGGCCGGCGGTGAGTTGAGGCACAATCAAGACCATCGGTTTGTGGCGCGAGTAACGGCGCATGATGTCATCACGCAAAGCCACGCATTCGGGCTGCGACTCCAGCAAAACGAAAATCAAACGCCGGGCCTGCGCCAACGGCAGGCTGTCCACCGCCCAGGCGTACATGGGCCGTCCGCGCACGTCGATGAGCGGCTTGGGGGTCGCGAAGCCCGCCTGCCGGAAGCGGCTGCCCAAGCCCGCCATGGGAATGACAATGTTCATCCGACTTTGCGAGCCAGCAGCCACAGGGCATGTTCATCTTCCAGCCGTCTTCGCAGTCTGCCTTTCCAACTGAACTTGACGGCAAGTACTTCCGGATCGGATATCTTCATACGGCAACAACCCATCAAATGAAAGCCAGCGTCCGTGCAAGCTTGCGCCAGTTTGGCCTGGGTCAAGGCATGGGGATGATACACTTCCGTGAGGCGCTTGATGCCCAGACATTCGCCGAAACCGGCGATATAAACGCCGAGGCGACTCTTCACATTGTTCATGATGAACAGCAGGCCATCCGACTTCATTGCCCGGTGCATTTCGCACAAAATGGCCTCTGGTTCAAGCGTGTGATCAAGGCAATTGATTGCAACCGCCGCGTCAAACACCCCGCTCCTGACGGGTAAAGTTTCCCCCAACGCGGCCACGCGGACAGGGCTGGATTGCCAATGGTCCCGCATGTACGGGGCGAAGCTCGGCATTAGCGGATCCACCGCCACCCCCGCCCGGTGCGGCACGGCGGCGAGCATACCGTAGGGTCCTGAACCGACTTCCAACACGGTGCGCTCGGCAAAAAAACTTACGGGGAAGCCAAAGGCGTAAAAACCCACCGAGTAGAAGGACTGCAGCCACTCCCGGTATTCGGCCAGTGACGTGATCCAAGGCAAACAGCCAACATCCAAGTGTGTCCAGGCATTTTCGTGATGCTGCCGCTCCGCCGCTTGCGCCTCGACAAAACGCGCCGCCAGTTTAGGCGGCAGGAACGACGGGATGCCTTGCAACCTCTGGAAGCTTGCCCCGCAACCGGGGTCAGCGCATTTCAAAACTTCGCCCGCCGCCCGCAAAGGCCCGTGACAACGCGGGCAGCCAAGCAAATCAAAGTCCACGCTCATGGCTTGCCGGCGGCTTTTTCCCGGCTGACCGGCAGGTTGGAACCATCCCCAGCGATGGCCGTCCACGACTCAAAACGCACCGCGTTGTCATCCACGTACACGTCCGCCTGCGGCTTGCCGAACCAGATCTCATCATAAGGGACACCGTGCCATTCCAGCCACTCGAAGAGCGTGCGCCCCTGCCGGGCCAACACCAGCCCGACGTTACCTTGACAGGTGGCCATGTGCCGGGCCGTCTGCAAAATGAGGTAATGCCCCGCTTGTTTGAGACATTTCAACTTCTCCACGGCACCGGGCAATGGCAGCACTTCGGCGTACGTCTGCCCTTCCCGGCGCAACTCGCATATTGTCCCGTCGATATCAATGCATATCTTCATCATTCAGCACTTCATTCAAAATGCGCAACCCAATGGCAAACATTGCGGTCTGCCGGCGCGCGTTGTCCTGATGCAGCGGGCACATGGAGAGAAACAACAACCCCTCCAATAACCGAAGATCACGCAGATCGTGCCGCCCGCCAAACACGCGGGCAAAGCCGCCCAACACCGCCGGACGCACTTCCGGAAAAAATTGCTGCAACTCCAGGTTCACGCCCTCGCCCTTCAGCACAAACATGTCATGAACCAGGAGATCATAGCCGCCATCCACTGACTGCAAGAGCTTGGCCAGGTCATAACGCACATCGCCGAAAATGCCCGACTCGGCGAAACTGCCACGCGGGTCGATGAATTTGAAAATGCGCGAGACCGGATCGTAAAGGATGTTGGGGAAACACAGGTCGCCGTGGATAATCTGCCCCGTGGCGCGGGCGGCTGCCAGATTCACCAGTTTTTCCACTTCAGCCTGGATGTTCCGCCAACCCTTCAATGGGCGCCCGTCGAGTGTGACCTGCGGTGCCTCCACCAATCGGGCGAACGCCGCATCCTGCTCGGCAAAAGCCGCCAGACGCTCCACGGTTTTGTTCCAATAAAAATGAAAGACCGCCCTCGATGACAGTTCCACCGTATACCGGCTGAAGCATTCGATGATCCGCGCCAGCGATTGGAAAATCATTTCCCAATACTGCGCTTCAAATTCCTCAAACACCCAAATCTCCGAGAGTGTTGGGTAGCCGTAGTATTCCAGCGTCAGCCAGGTGTCCTTCGGAGCCAGGCTGAAATCCACCAGACGCGGGAAGAACGTCACCAGATCGCGCGGCAGGAGGCGGTAGTAGTTGATCTCGTTTAAGAACTTGCCGGCATGCTGGCTGCGCTTGGTGAGCGTGCCACGCAGTTCGTCGATCTGGATGGAGTTGAAACTGCGCGATTGAAGGAGGCGGCGGCGTGAACTGGCCAACAGGTCAAGGTTGCCACAGTCAAACCACTGTCCGGCGGGATAAGCCCGTAGTTCTCCGGCGTCAATGTATGGTTGCAACGCGTGACGCAATTGCAGGCTCTTCACACCGGCGTCTAATTGGCGTTGCAAAGATTGCTGGGCAGGAGTCGAATTCGCCAGATGATAAACCCCAATGAGAGCAGGCCATGTGTCCGGGTTTTGTTCGGGCTTGTCCGCCAACCGCGCGACCTGTTTCGCGCCGTCCACCTCCGCCAGGCACCAGCGCGAAGAATCCTGAACCGTGGCCGTGAGGACGAAATTCTGAGCAAACGCCTGCCGGGACTCCTCGGAAAATTGAAACAACGTATCGCCCAGCACCACGAGACACCCCACCCCTGTCGGCAGGCGATGCAAACAGGTGAGCAGCGTAAAGCCCGGTCCCAAGTCCTCCGAGATGGGCACAATTTCCACCGCCATCGCTGCACCAAATGACTGGCGAACAAACCGGGGCAGACGCGCCTCGCTCTGGCGAATTCCCAAAATCACCCTTCGCACCCCGATGTCCCGCAGGTAAGCAAGCAACCAGTGAATGGTGGGACGCCCGTTGATGGGCTGCATGGCGGACGAAGTGCGACCCACAAAAGCCACCATGGAAGGCGGCACTACGCCCGCCGCCAGAACGATTACGTTCTCCAGCGGTGGCGGATTAGGTGGATCACTAGTCATTGTTTTGTGCCGTTAACCTAGTCAAAGCAAGCCGTTGGCGACAGACAATTCTTCCCCAGCGTGAAGAGAATGTTCGTCCCCAACAGCACATAGCTGGAAAGGAGGGAACGGGTGAATTTGCAGAACCGGGACATGCAACACGATCCGCCGCAAGCAAACCCCAACTCGTGCGGAGTTGGCAAACTTATTCCCGACAACATATTCCCGGCGTGAGGCCCGCCATTTTTGCCTTTTACCTTTTCTCTTTTCCTCTTAGCTTCGCGCCCATGCCATCATTCGACATTGTCTCGGAAGTCAACCCGATGGAAATCGAGAACGCCGTGAACCAGGCCAAGAAGGAACTGGCCACGCGCTTCGACTTCAAGGGCAGCAAGGCGGAAATTCTGCTGGAGAAAAACGACATCAAACTCTCCGCCGAAGACCACATGAAAGTGCGCACGCTCGTCGAAATGGTCGTTGGCAAGCTCGCCAAGCGCGGCGTGAGCCTCAAGAATGTCGATAAAGGCGAGCCGGAATTGTCGCCGCTCGGCCACGCGCGGCAGGTCGTCAAGATCAAACAAGGCATCGAGACGCCCGTGGCCAAGGAGATCACCAGCTTCATCCGCGACGGCAAATTCAAAGTCACCACGCAAATCCAGGATCAGCAAGTGCGCGTCACTGGCAAGAGCCGGGATGAATTACAGACCGTCATCGCCGCCGTGCGCAGCCACGATTTTCCGGTCGCCCTGAACGTGCAGAACTTCCGCGATTAACCAGGCGTGGCATCAAGCTCACCTTGTTAGGCAGTTGCACATTATCATCAAATTGTTTCTCGATGTCGTTTGGCCCTGCCCATTATGAAATCTGGCGCCAGTGCGACCCGGTCAGAAATATCGGCCACCTGCGCCATCATCGTCAGTTGTCATTCGGCGGTTTGGATATGACGCCGCTGGCGACGAGAATTGCCATTCTGGCTCCACGTTATTCAGAGCCGCGCACGGGTGTAACCAGTACATTCTCCGGACACGATCAAGAGAAAGGCAAGCCAATCACAACGATCGAGGTAGCCATGACCTCGGTGAACTCGGTTCGCTGTTCAGCGTTTGAGGTGGCCGACATGTTTTGGGAAGAACTGTTTGCTGGTTATGTGGATTATGAATTCTGCCTCCGATGCCGGCATCACGGATTGCTCATTGTGGGGGTGGAAGCGCGGTCTTGGTTCATCGGCCGGGCAATTGTGTCCAGCGACGTTTCTTGTGGATGAACCCCGTCTTGAGTCATTACCAGCCTTTACGCCGCTATGACAATGCGCGCAACAGCGTACATATTTACCGGCGTCATGGCTTGCGACGCGTGCGTTGGATGTTGTCCGATATATGGGAACTTGTCCGGGAAACGGCCAAGGTGGCGCTCCGCGAAGCACAGAAAGCTCCAAAACTTAGGGGCCTCTTTTGCGGCATCCTGCATGGGGTGATGGGGCGTTTGGGAAAGGTTCCCGATGAAGGTCTATACCATTGACATAAGCCTGTCATGCTGTGCGCTGCCCCTCATTGCCTCGTATGAAAGCGGCGCAACGACATTGATACGACACGGTGAAAACGGAATGATCGTTCGCCCCCACGACATTGAAGGTCTGGCTCAAGCGATGGAACTGGTGGTGGCTGATCTTCAACTCAATCACAGATTGGGACAAGCCGCTTACGAGACGATCAAAGACCGCACCTGGCAGCGTTACGGCGACGAGGTGTTGGAACACTACCGGATGCGCCTTGCCCGGCCATCGTGAATCTGCTTCACTCTCCACGGATCACTATTCTGTCGAGCCACGGATGGACCATGGATTTTTTATGAAGAAAACCGGAATGCAAGAGAAAATGAAATGGCACGGACACGATCTTGTTCGCGCAGTTTCACGCCTGCCGACATTCCTCATAAAATCTTCGCCCCTGTTTCGCGGTCTTCGATCCGTGACTGCTTTGTGTCTTTGTGCCTCCGTGGTTTTCTTCGGCTCGTTTGCCGCCCACGCCCAGAACTACGCGATTGACTGGTTTAACATCTCCGGCGGCGGCGGCACGAGCACCGGCAGTGTTTACTCGGTCACTGGCACCATCGGCCAGCCGGACACCGGCATATCCAGCGGCGGCAATTACACGTTGGAAGGTGGTTTCTGGAGCATCATCGCCACCATTCAGACTCCCGGAGCGCCGTTCCTCAAGGTCAAGCGCGCTGGCAACACGGTGGAAATTTCCTGGGCCAGCGCGAACACCAGCGGCTTCCTGCTCGAGGAAACCGGCAGCGCGGCCGGAACAATCATTTGGGCCAGTGTCTCTGCTTCGGTCACGGTGGTGAACAATGAAAACGTGGTGACCGTTCCTGCCAACCCCGACCTTCATTTTTACCGTCTACGCAAGCCGTAGCGAGTGACTGAAAACCGAGGAGCGCGTCCGCCAGCACTCCGGTCGGGGAGCAAATCACATTTCCACCCGACTAAAGAACCCGCTGGGAATTCTCGCTGACTCTGAGATTGCCCGCCCCGGTTAGGTCGGTTACGAACAAGGCGTGCCAACCTATTGTGTGTGGAGCCTGACTTTGAGCAAATGCCTAAAAAAGTAGATGAAACGATCAGTGATGAGGCAGGCGACTCCCTCGTGTGTCCCCTGCCGAAGCGGGTGGGTCGTTACCGGGTGATCCGGCTGCTCGGCGAAGGCGGTTATGGCCGCGTGTTCCTGGCCCACGACGAAGAATTGGACCGGCTGGTGGCGATCAAGGTGCCCATTCCCAAGGTGGTGTCGAACCCCAAAACCGCCGCCGCATATCTGGCCGAGGCCCGTACTCTCGCGCGCCTGGAACATCCGCATATCGTGCCGGTCTATGATGCCGGCAGCACCGCAGATTTCCCGTTTTACATCGTGTCGAAGTACGTCGAAGGGCGCGATCTGGAAGATGTGTTGCAAAAGGAACGCCCGACCGTGATCCCCGCCAGCGAGATCGTGGCCACGATGGCCGAGGCACTTCATTACGCGCACCGGCAGGGTTTCGTTCACCGCGACATCAAGCCCAGCAACATTCTGCTGGGCAGCGATGGCAAACCGCACCTGGTGGATTTTGGCCTGGCCTTGAGCGATCAGGATGTCGGACAAGGATCGCCCATGGTGGGTACGCCCGCCTACATGAGTCCGGAGCAAGCTCGCTGGGAGGGGCACCGTGTGGATGCGCGCAGCGACGTGTTCAGCCTCGGCGTCGTGCTGTACGAATTACTCACCGGCAAGAATCCGCATCGCGGCGACAACCTTGAGGAAACGCTGACGCGCGTCGGCACTCACGAACCGCGCCCACCCCGGCAATGTGATGAACGGGTACCGCGCGAACTGGATCGCATCTGTCTCAAAGCCCTGGCCAAACGCGCCGCCGAGCGTTACTCCACGGCGAAAGACATGGCCGAGGATTTGCGGGCGTTTCTGGCGAGTCAGACAGCCTTGGTGATTGAGGCGGCGACCGGCGACAGCCCAGGGCATTCAACTTCCGCCACGCCACCAGCGCGAGCTGCGGGCATTACTCCGTCCACCACCACGGGAACCCCGTACCGGCAGTTGGTGGAAATGGTGCCGCGCGGGCTGCGTTCGTTTGGCGCGCATGATGCTGATTTTTTCCTGGGACTGTTGCCCGGCCCGCGCGACCGCGAAGGTTTGCCCGACAGCATTCGCTTCTGGAAATCACTCGTGGAGGAGCCGGAACCCGATCGCACGTTCGCCGTGGGGCTGATTTATGGCCCGTCGGGTTGCGGCAAGTCTTCGTTGATCAAGGCCGGCTTACTGCCGCATCTGGCGGAAAAAATAATCCCGGTTTATCTCGAAGCCTCCACCCATCAAACCGAGTCGCGTTTGCTGAACGGGCTGCGCCATCACTGCCCCGGTCTGCCTGCAAATTTGAGCCTGCGCGAAACCCTGGCCGCGCTGCGTCGGGGCGAGGGATTGCCCGAAGGCCGCAAGGTGTTAATCGTGGTGGACCAGTTCGAGCAATGGCTGCACGCGCGCAAGGGCAATCCCGACGATGAATTGGTGCTGGCGATGCGGCAGTGCGATGGCGGACGCGTCCAGTGCCTGGTCCTGGTGCGCGATGATTTCTGGATGGCGGCGACGCGTTTCTTCCGCGACCTGGAAATCCCGCTGGTGGAAGGCCGCAATTCCGCCGCCGTCGATTTGTTCGACCTGTCCCACGCGCGAAAGGTGCTGACGGCGTACGGGCGCGCGTTCGGAAAGATTTCTCCGGATCCGCAAAACATGTCAGCACCACAAAAAGAATTTTTGAAGCGATCGGTGGAAGGACTGGCCGAAGAGGGCAAGGTCATTTGCGTGCGACTGGCGCTGTTCGCCGAAATGATGAAGAGCCGTGAGTGGTCGCCCGCGACGTTGAAACAGGTGGGCGGCATGGAAGGCGTCGGCGTGAGTTTTCTGGAGGAAACGTTCAGTGCCGCCAACGTGCCGCCGTCGCATCGATATCACCAGAAGGCCGCGCGCGCCGTGTTGCAAGCGCTGATCCCGGAGTCGGGCGTGGACATCAAGGGGAACATGCGTTCCGAGGCAGAGTTGCTGGCCGCGTCAGGTTACGAACATCGCCGGGCGGATTTCGCGGAGTTGATCCCGCTGCTGGATCAGGAACTGCGCCTGATCACGCCCACCGACCCGGATGGAGTGACGCTGGACGACGATTCCAAAATTCGCGCGGAACCGGGCACGAAGTATTACCAACTGGCGCACGATTACCTGGTGCCCTCGCTGCGGGAATGGATGACGCGCAAGCAAAAACAATCGCGCCGCGGCCGGGCCGAACTGCGCCTCGTGGAACTGGCGTCCGCCTGGAACGCCCGTCCGGAAAGCCGCAACCTGCCGGTGTTGAGCGAGTATCTCGCCATCTCGGTGCTGACCTCGCGGAAAAAATGGAAGTCCACCGAAGCGTCCGTGATGCAGGCCGCGGGACGCGTGCATGCATTGCATTCCGCCATCGCGCTCGGCGTGCTCGTGGTGGTTTCGTTGCTCGTGGTGAAGGTTGCCCAATTCGTCGTGGAAGAACGGGACGCCACTTACGCGCAAGGTTTGGTGGACGGACTGGCCAACGCGGAAACCGCGCAAGTGCCGAGTGCGCTTGCCGACCTGGCCCCCTACCGCAAATGGGCCGAACCGCTGCTCAACGAGCGTTACGCTTCGACCGCGGAAGGTTCCAACTGGAAGCTGCACCTCGCCCTGGCGTTATTGAGCACGGACGCCAGCAAGGCCGATTATCTACGCAAGGAGCTTTTGTCGGTCACGCCCGAACAATTTCCCACCGTCCGCAAAGCACTCGCTCCACGCAAAGATGCCTCCATCGCTCCGTTGTGGGTGGTCGCCACCAACCACGCGCGGCCCGCCCAGGAACGTTTCCAAGCCGCGTGCGCTCTCGCAGCATTTGATCCCGCGAACGAGCAGTGGAACGCGATCGCCACGTTTGTCGCCAGCCATCTCGTTCGCGTGTTGCCGTCCCACCTCGCGCCGTGGCAGAAGGAACTTCGCCCGGTAAAAGGGAAACTCCTCGCGCCATTGGAAGCGGTCTTCCGCGACTCGAATGCCAAGGAACAGGCCCGCGTTTTCGCCGCCGACACGCTGGCGGAATACTCCAGCGACCAACCTGAAAGGTTGTTTGATTACCTCGCCGAGGCGGAACCCTTTCAATTCCCGCCCGTGTTTTCCAAACTCAGCCGGCACCGTGAGCGCGGGGTGGAACTGGGCCGATCCCTGTTGTCGAAGGAACTCCAACCCGATTGGAAAGACGGACACTTGCGCGAAGGAACGCGCGAACCGGAGGCTGGCACGGCCAAGGCCATCGTCGCCGCGCAAGGTTTTCTGCACCCACGTTTCGCCCTGTGCCAGACCATGCCGCTGGAACAATTCGTGACGGTCGCGGAAGAACTCCGGGCCAGCGGCTACCGGCCCGTGCGCTGCCGGCCCAGCACCGTCAGCGACAAGCTGCTCGTGGCCGCCGTGTGGACGCGCGATGGCCGGGACTGGCGGTTCCTCCACGATGTGACCGAGGCGGAGTTGCGCGACCAAGACAAAGTTCTTCAACAGCAAGGCCTGGTTCCCGTCGATGTCGCCAGTTATGGCGGCCCGGACGCGAAAATTTTATTTGCCGCCATTTGGGCCGAGCCAATTTCGTCCAACTATTCCGCGCGGCTAATGCTGGGCAGCAACGCGGAGCGGGATCAGTTGAAACAAAGTGGTTTCATCCCGCGCACCTGCCAGCTCCGGCTCAATGAGCGGGCCGCAATGGAATATTGCGGCGTCTGGGAAAAAAGCGACGCAGAATGGGAAATCAGATCAAGCCTCAGCCAACAGCAATTCGACACCTTCCTGACCGACCAGCAGGATTGGGATGTGTCGTTGCTGGACGGTCGCTACGCGGGCGTGTGGCGTTACAGCCGCCTGACGGGTGCCACGGTGGTGCTCGGCCTTGATCCAGATCAACATCTCGAACGGTGCCGACAACTGGCGGCGAAAGGCTATCGACCCGCAGGCATTTCCATTTCCCGACGCGAGGGCGGTGAAGGCCTGACGACGATTTCGGTCTGGCACCGTCCGTTCGTTTCGTACGACGACCAACTTCGCCAAGCCCAACGCCAGGCGCGCGTTGCGATGGCGTTGATCAGACTCGGCGCGGCGGACAGCGCGTGGCCCTTGCTCAAACATCGGCCCGATCCCACGGCCCGAAGTTACTTCATCCATTGGGTCAGCTTGTTGGGCGACGCCGCCGCGACGCTCGTGAAACGTATCGAAGCCGAGCCGGATGCGGCGGTTCGCCAGGCACTGATCCTTTCGCTCAATGAACTGGACGAAGCACAACTCCCGGCCTCCGAGCGCCCGCCGCTCATCGCCCGGTTGCTCCACGTTTACGAAAGCGATCCCGATGCCGGTGTGCATGGCGCCGCCGAATGGGTGTTGCGGCAATGGGGACAACAGCCGCAACTCCAAACGGCGGAAACGCGTTTGCGAACGGATGAAACGCAGCGGCAAGCCGCCTTCGCCGCCAGCAAACGGGAATGGTTTTTGACCACGCAAGGGCCGGCGTTTTCCGTGGTCGAGGCAGGTGAGTTCTTCATGGGATTGCCCACCTCCGACCCGAGCCACAGTTTCGTGGGTGACGCGCCACGCCGCGTCCGCATTGGTCGACGGCTCGCTGTCAGCACGAAGGAGATCACTTGGGAACAATTTGAATCGTGCCGCAAGGAGTGGCCGCAACTGGGCGCGCGACCGCGCAACGATGCCTATATGAAAACTCCCGACACGCCGAAGAGCGAAGTGTCGTGGTATCATGCCGCAGCCTATTGCAACTGGTTGAGCGAAAAAGAGGGCATTCCGAAAGACCAGTGGTGCTACGAACCCAACTCCAAAGGCGACTACGCCGACGGCATGAGAACGCGGGAGAATTTCCTCCAACTCACCGGCTATCGGCTGCCCACGGCGGCGGAATGGGAATTCGCCTGCCGCGCCGGCACGGAAACCGCCCGCCACTATGGACGCGGCGAGACGCTGCTCCCGCGCTACGCCTGGTTTCGCGACAACGCCGGGAGTTTTCCACGCCCCGTGGGCTTGTTGAAACCCAACGAACTGGGCCTGTTCGACACGCTGGGCAACGTGACCGAATTCATCCAGGACGACTCGGCCCACAACACGCGGGACTCCGTGCTGGGATTTTCCCGATCAAAAACGTGGGAAGATAATCAAGCCTCCGGCCCGATCTCCATCAGCTCCTTCCGCCACTGGCGCGGCGGTCAATGGGGCGACCTGCCCCGCGAAGTCCATGCCATTCGCGTGCCCCAAGCCCAGGGCCATCCCACCGCGTTCACCACCGGCATCGGTTTCCGACCCGTGCGCACCTTGCCGTAACCGGAACCATTCCTTGGCCACGGATGGAACACGGACGGGACACGGAGTTAAAGTAGGACGATCTGTCCCCAGCCCGCCGCGAACACAGCCAGGCGGCCGTAACCTCCGGCGCGGTGGGGACACCCGCGCCCTGCCAGCCGCCTTCCCGCCTCATGCTTCACCCACCACCCGCACCAGAGCCTTGCGCAAGCCGGTCAGCACGCGCGTCAGCGATACGGGCCGTCCGTCCTTGGGCCAGGGCGCGCCGTTCATCGTCACCCAAAACTGCCGGGGGCCAAAGGGTGTGCGGGCCAGCAAAACCTTGAGGTTCTTGCCCTGCCTTAAATCCTTTACAGAAATTCGCAAGTCCGCTTTCATAACCCCATGATAAAGCCGCCACTTCCCAAAGTCACCTGTGCACGCGGTGTCGTATATCAATAGTTAGGTGTCACTACGTTTATGGCGCTTTCCGAGTCACAACTTCAGCGAGTGCGGCGGATGTTCCAAGATGAGTGGGACTCCGAAGATGAGCTTTGGCAGTTTTTCGACACGGTCACGGATGCCGAGGAGTTGCACTTGTATGCCGACGGTTTCAATTGGGATACCGGCGTGGAAGAGGTGCGTCGGGTGATTCGGCATCCACTTTGCGACAGAGGCACAGCATTCTTGATTTACTGGCGCGGTCAGCCTGGATGGTATGCACGCTTCGCCGACCGTTCGGAGACTCGCAATCCAGACCAAGCCGACCATTTCGATTTGCTCCGAGAGATTGAGCAGAAGATTATCAGCGGTCACTTCCGCACATATCGTTTCCATTACGACCCGAAGAGCGACCGAGGCCACGATATGACCGAGGTGTATAGCAAGGCGAAGCTTCAAATTCCGCCGGAGATGTTTGCATGTTTTCCGTGACACCTAACACATCACTGGAGCCAACCGGCGTTGGCGCTGGCAGTTCCGCTACGCGGTCAACGTCGCGAGTCGCCGGTGGCTCAGTTCTTGGTCGTTAGGCGTTGCTCGCGCACTCCCATGAAGACGCTCGCGTTGTTACTCCTTTGCTCGATGCCCGCTTGTAGTCCCAAGCGTCCCGCAGAGTCAGCCCACGAGATTACCGGCACACAGGCAGAGCGCATCGCGGCAATGTCTCAGTTCGTTAGCAAGCACGCGGCGCTACCAAGCGCACTTCTCGACGCTCATTTCGTCGAGCAGCAGACAGGAGACGGCCAGCTTGGCCCATCGGACTTCGCCGCGTTTTACGCGCTGACTGTTGCACCGGCTGACCTTGCAGCGTGGCGTTCCGCCCTGCCAACGATTGAGGGACAGAACACGCCGCCCAAGTATGTCACGCCGAAGCAACCGTGTTCGTGGTGGCTTACCCACGATGACTTTCTGAGCCTTACGTTCTACAGCCCCAAGTCTATTACAGGACGCAGCAACGGATGGGTTGGCATCGCGCCAGATGGACGAGTTTTTGTGTATGCGTTCACCATGTAACCAAATGACCGCAACGCCTAACCATGCGCTGCAGCGCCTATGAGGGTTGTCAACAGACCTGAGGTTTGGCGCAAGAGTTTTTTTGCTGAGTTGTGATCGCGCGCAGCGCAACGGAGTGAAGCGAA
>JBKJSC010000287.1:0-31816 GCA_046593035.1 Limisphaerales bacterium
TTTTACCATTAATTAAACAGTGTCAGCTTTTATTTATATAGTCTTACTTGTTAAGTATAATCCGTCAAACACTTATTTGTAAGACTATATAAATAAAAGCTGACACTGTTTAATTAATGGTAAAAATGAAGCTACAGAACCGCCGCGACGCGTTACTCGACAAAGTAAAATCGATCTATCTCCAAACCGGCACCGTGACGAAAGTACTCACCAGTCGGAAGATCGCCAAGCGTTCGAGCGGCGTGGGGTTGAAGAAAACGTAACTGGGAAGGCCATTCGCCCGCGCCTCATCGCGCCGATCACGCAAAAAATCTCGCGTGTGAGCCGGCTTTGCCTCAGTCTGCGGCATGGCTTTTCAGAAGCGCTTTTGGATATTGCTGCTGTCCGCGTTGCTGACTTTTCTCGCGGGCATTCTGGGCTATGAGTTGATCGAGGGATGGAACCTCCTCGACTCCGCGTACATGACGGTGATCACGCTCGCCACCATCGGCTACGGCGAGGTTCACCCGCTCTCCAGCGCCGGCCGCGTCTTCACTATGTTCTTGATCTTGGGCGGCATCACGAACGTATCCTACGGCGCAGTGGCCATGACCTCGCTGATCGCGGACGGCGAGCTGGCCCGGATGCTCAAACGCCGACGTATGGACAAAGCCATCGCCAAACAGCAAAACCACTACATCGTCTGCGGCGCGGGCAACACCGGCGATCACCTCGTTACGGAACTCCTTCAGGCCGGCAAGCAGGTCGTGGTCGTGGACAAGGCGCAGGAAAACCTCCGCAAATTTCAATCACGCGAAGAACTCGCCGCGCAGTTCGGCCAACAGTTTGCCCAGTGCGAAGTGTTCTATCTCGAAGGCGACGCGTCCTCCGACCAAGTGTTGCTCGAAGCCGGCATTGAGCGCGCGGCAGGCATCTTCTGCGCCCTGGCCACGGACAAAGACAGCCTGTTCGTAGTGTTGACCGCGCGGGGTTTGAACAGCCGCATCCGCATCGTCAGCAAATGCGAGGACGACGCTTCGGAGCAGAAATTCCTGCGAGCGGGCGCGGATCGCATCGTGTCGCCCACGCGCATCGGCGGATTGCGCATGGCGTCAGAGATGATCCGCCCCACGGTGGTGTCGTTCCTCGACTTGATGGTGCGCGATCCGCAGGGCTATCGGTTCGAGGAGATCGAAGTGCGGGAACGCTCGCCGTTCATCGGCCAGACGATCCGGCAAAGCCCCGTCGGCAGCGAACCATTGGTTCGTCTGGTGGCGCTCGCCGGAGAGAAGGAGGGCTACCGCTACAACCCCTCGGACGAGACCGTGCTGACCGCCGGCCTGCGGCTGGTGGTGCTCGGCCGCAACGAACAGGTGGAGAGTCTGCGCGCAGCGATGAATCCCGGGGCCAACGCCTAGTTCGCAGCCACCGCCAGCTCAATGCCCACGGGGCAATGATCACTGCCCAACACCTCCGGACGGATGAAGGCGGATTTCAGTCGCGGGCGCAAAGCGGCGCTGACGAGAAAGTAATCAATGCGCCACCCGACGTTGCGTGCGCGGGCACCAGACATCGGACTCCACCAAGTGTAATGCCCGCCGCCTTTTTCGAACTCGCGGAAGGTGTCCACGAAGCCGGCTTTCACCAGCGCGCTGAAACCCGCGCGTTCCTCGGGAGTGAAACCGTGATTCTTCACGTTCGCCTTGGGATTCGCCAAATCAATCTCGGTGTGCGCCACGTTCAGGTCGCCACAAAAAACGACCGGCTTCTTCTTTTCAAGCTGCTTGAGGTAGCGAAGGAAATCGCGATCCCATTGCTGGCGATAGGCGAGCCGGGTGAGTTCGCGCTGAGAGTTGGGCACATAGACGTTCACGAGGAAGAAGTCGGCGAACTCGGCCGTGAGCACGCGGCCCTCGCGGTCATGCTCGGTAATCCCGATGACGGTGCTGATCTCCATCGGTCGGCGTTTGGTGAAAATGACCGTGCCGGCATAACCCTTCTTCTGCGCCGTGTTCCAGTAGGTCGTGTAGGACGCCGGCCAAAGCTGTTCGACGTCCTCGGTCGTGCAGCGGCTTTCCTGCAGGCACAGAATGTCGGGCTGCTCGATGTCGAGATACTCAAGAAAGTTTTTCTTCAACACGGCACGCAGGCCATTGACGTTCCAGGAAATAATTTTCACGCGGCGACTTTAGCGGAAGGACATAACAAGGGGAGAAATATTCCGGCGGGCACCGTCGTTACGGCAATTCCTCGATGGTGACATCCTTGTAGGAGGCCTCCGTCACGCCGCCGCCGTGAACTTGGAAACCGAGGATGCCGAAGTTGGGAATGTTGTCGTCCGTCTCCGTGTAGTCCACGGTTTGCGTGCCATTGATCGAAAGCCGGATGCGTTTGCCTTCGCAGCGAATGACGTAGTCGTTCCAGTCGTCACGCTTCAACACCTTGTTGACCTCGGCCAGGTCGGATTTGACGAGAACTTTGTTGCGCCGCGATTCGTCGTAGAGACAGCCCCACCATTCCGGCTCGCCGATATCCGCCTGGTAGCCGCTGACCTCATGATGATTTGGCACACGCTGGCTGCGGAATTGCACGCCGCCGTTCACGAACCCTTCCTTGCCCACGAGCTTGAATTTAACCCGCAGCACGAAGTTCGTGAACTGCCGCTGGGTGCAGATGAATTCGTTGCGCGGTACCGAAGCCGACAAGTTGCCGCCCACGAACGCGCCGTTCTCAATGCGCCAGGTTTTGTTGGTGTCGCCTTCCCAACCCTTGAACGTTTTGCCGTCGAAGAGCGCGACAGGCTTGGGTTTGTCCGCCGCGCCTGCGGACAGAACACACAGGGTGGATAACAAGCAGATGGCAAAGATTGTTTTCATGATCGTGAATTTGAAGTGTTTATTCTATAAACGATGGCTTGAATTCTGTCGAGCGTGAGTCACTGGCAATGTATTTCGGCCAACGGAAGGAGGCAGGCTCGCGGAACCATCCCTGAAAACGCAAGGGCGGCTCGTGGCCGAGCCGCCCTTGAAGATTAAATCAGCAAATGACTACGCGACTTCCTTCGCGTCGTGGCCGGAGCCTTCGATGTGAACCTGTTTGTAGCCGCCCTTCGACTTGAAGTAGAAAATCAGCAACAAGTAGAGCACGGCCATCGTCAGCGGAACCACTGCGGTGACCTTCAGCGCCATGCGACCACCCTCCAGGTTTGCGGCGACCACGATGGGCTTGGCTGCCTTTTCTTCGGGGGTCATCTTGTCATCGGCTTTGGCCAGCAACGCGCCTTTTTTAGTGCCGTCCAAGCCCTGAATTTCGGGGAAGAAAAGGAACGAGTTTTTGGTGTCGGACTTGTAAACCTCATAGGCGGCCGGCGACTTTTCCTTCAAATCTTTCGACGCAAAATAATCCTGTTTGTACCCAATGCCTGGGCCGCCGAGCAAACCGGCGGAAAGCATCCCCACGCCGCCAATTGCGCCGATCGTGATGGCACCGCCTTTGGGGAATCGCTCCGAAACCACTCCCAGCATCGTCGGCCACAGAAAGGTTTTGCCCAGCGCGTAAACGGTGGCCGCGATTACACACATCACCACACCTTGCGCGCTGCCCAGCATCGTCAAGCCAACCGCACCGAATACACCGCTCACGCACAAGAGACCAAGCGGTGAAATCTTGTGAACGATGGGGCCGGCGAAGAAACGCAGCGCGAACATCAGGCCGGAAGTATAGACAAAGAGCATCAGCCCTTTCTGTGGGTCAGCCATGATGCTGCCGGTAATGGAGCCGATCCAAGAGTCCGTGCCCAATTCGACGTAACCCACGAGCGCATGGATAAAGAGCAGCAGCAATAATACCGGCGCGGCAAACTCTGCCAACATCTCACCAAAACTGACACCATGCACGCTGGCTTCCGATTTCGGAAACTTCTGCCCCATGCACATGACACCGTAAAGGATGACCGGGACGAGAAAGAGCGACATTTGGATCTCCCAAGCCACATGGCCCACCATGAACGTCGAAGCCAAGCCACCGATGATGAGGCCGCCTGGCCAACCGGCGTGCAAGATGTTCAAGTAATGGGTCTTCTCCTTCGGGAACAACGTCGCAACCAGCGGATTCACTACCGACTCAGCGATGCCGTTGCCGATGGCGAAAAGGAACATGCCCCAGAACAGGCATTGGTAGGCGATCGCCTTGGCGGCGGCGGGGTCGGCACCAACTTTCGCCTGATAGAGCGGCGTGGCCGCCAGCGTCAGCACGGCGGAGAGGAAATGCGTGATAAACGCGAGAATCATCAGCTTGCCGTAGCCGACTTTGTCAGCCAGCAGCGCGCCGATCAGAATAATGATGCCAAACCCAGTGAGGCCTCCGCCCGTGATCTGGCCAAGGTCACTTTGCGTAAAGCCGAATTGCGTTCCCCAATCGCCCAAGATGCCGCCGCGGATGGAGAATCCGACGCCGGCGGCGAGAATGGCCATGAAGCCGGCCCAAAGGAGTCGCTTGGCATTGGCCTCGGAGGTGGTGCCGTTTCCGGCGGTTGCGTTTCCGTTGCTCATAATTATTGATGGATGTTGGTCGTTTTTCTGGTTGGAGGGAGTTTACTGGGTAAACGCGGGGAGCTTCACGATCTTGCCGCCTTGGAGCGCGGATTGATGGGCGCAAAGACCGACGCAAGTCCAGTTGGCGGACTGGCGCGCATTCGGCATCGGCTCGCGGTCTTCAACGAGCGCGCGGAGAAACTCGTGGCACAGATGCGGATGCGATCCGCCGTGGCCGGCACCTTGCACGAAGCTCAGGTGCGTCTTCTTGCCGAGGTCATAGACGCCCTTGGTGGTGAATTTCTGGATGCCTTTCGGCAAACGCTTCGCGTAATCAGGCACTTGAATCTTCTTGGGAATCTTGTGCTCCGGCAGCTTCGCCGTGTGCAGAACGTGCGGTTCGTGCTCGATCAGCGTCCATTCAAACGACTTTTTCGTGCCGTAAACATCAATGCTCTCGCGATATTGCCGCGCCACGTCGAACAACGACCGGATGACGCGCGCGGTGAGATCGGAATCCTTGAGCTTCACGTGCGCCGTCTCGACCGCGAACGAGGAACCATAGCACTTGACGAGTTCCTTGCGGATGGTGCCGGAACCGAAACAGCTCACGTATTCTGCCGTGGCGTTCGTGAGGGCCATCATCGGGCCGACGCAATGCGTGGCATACCACATCGGCGGCAGACCGGGCCAGTAATTGGGCCAACCGTCCATGTCCTGCTGGTGGCTCGCCTGCAGAAATTGGATTTTGCCAAGTTCGCCCTGGTCGTAAAGTTCCTTGATGTAGAGATACTCGCGCGCATACACGACGGTTTCCATCATCATGTATTTTTTTCCGGTTTGCTTGACCAGATCGACGATCTTTTTGCAATCGGCGATGCTCGTGGCCATCGGCACGGTGCAGGCGACATGCTTCCCAGCCTTGAGCGCAGCGATGGATTGCCACGCATGGTCAGGAATGGGCGAGTTGATGTGGACGGCGTCCACGTTCGGATCCTTGAGCATCGCGTTGAAATCCGTGTAGCGCTTCTCAATGCCAAAGGCGTCGCCAATCGCGTCCAGCTTCGCCGGGGTGCGCTGGCAGATCGCGTACATGTTGGCGTCGGGATGCCCTTGATAAATAGGGATAAACTCCGCTCCAAATCCCAGACCGACGATGGCAATGTTAATTTTCCGCTCGCTCATGGCGTTGCTGATCTTCCCAAGAAAAAAACTGGCGAATGATTCCCCGAAGGAATTCGTCGCGACGGCAATGCGGCGAATGACACCTTCCCACTGAAAAACTGTCAACGGTAAAGTTCCCGGCCACCGGTTTTTCGACGGCACAACAGCCCGTGCCGCTTATTTCCCAACCTTCGACAGCAGATAGGCCAGCAGGTGGTTGAAATCTTCCGCAGAAAGCACGTCGGCGAAATTATCCGGCATCAAGGACGACTCGGATTCGCGCCGCTCCTTCACTTGTTTCTTGGGAAAGGAAATTTCCTTGCCGGAGGACTCCGCGACGATCAACGACTCGCCTTCTTCCCGACGGAACAATCCCGACATCACTTCGCCGTCAGTGAGCACGAAGGTGCTGCTGCGAAACGCGCTGTCCACGTTTCGATTCGGGTCGAGGATGTCTTCGATCAACCGTTCCAGGCCACGGCCGCCCACGCCGTCGAGCTGCGGCCCGATCACGACGCCCTTGCCGTCAATCTGATGGCACAACGCGCACGTCTTGGTGAAGACCTCCGCGCCCTTGGCAGCACTTGCTTTGGCGGGATCGAAGGCGGCACGGCGTTGATCCAGCAACCGTTGCCGCGCCTGATCCACCGGGGCCACGCTCTTGGTAAGCTTGGCGAGCCGTTCCGTCAGATTCGGCAGTTGAATGGCCGCCAGGCGATCTTTGACGGCGCGCTCGACCAGCAATTGCGGCGCGGCCTTCCCGAGGGCAATCGTCTGCAACAGAATCTCTGCCCCGACGGGAGATCCCGCCAAAGCTTGTGCCAATTTTACCTGTGCGCGATACGGTGCGGCACCGAGTACCTCCGTCAAAGTCACGCGCGAATCGCCCGCCGGACGCGCGGTCACGGCGCGGACAATTTTCGCCCGCAATTCCGCCGGTGCGACGGCGTCACCGAGCAACGGCACCATCGCCGCCAGCAATTCGTCCGGGTGCAGCGAGACGAGCGCGCGCGCGGCGGCGGCCTGCACTGGCGCTTCCGTGGCCGTGCGGTTGAGCAGCGCGTAAAGTTGCGGTTCCAGGCTGGCGAGCTTGAGCGTGCCAGCGAGATCCGCGGCAGTTTGCAGCCGGCGCGTGGTTTGGTTCGGATCGTTGAGGGCCAACTGCGGCAACGACGGATCAAACCGGCCCACCGCCAACCACGCATAAGCGCTTCCGGTGTCGCCGTCCACGACTTCCACATAACCGTTGCGACCGGCGAACTCAGCCAAGTCCCAGGCGATCAACTGGGCGGTGTCGTTACGCGGTGGGAACACTTCACGCAGCACCTGACCGGAAGCCGCATCGCGCAAACGAACCTTGTTCATTTTCTTCGCCGGTTGGTCAGGAAAACCATCGTGGCCGCACAGATAGAAACTTAACTTCGAGGGCAGCGAAAACGGGGAAGACCGCAGTGCGCCAGTCAGGTGTTCCCCAAACGGGAGGCTGGACATGAGTTGCGTCTTCAAACCGTCGGCACAGGTTCGCGGCTCGAATGCCCACGGGCTGCGGGATTCGATTGCACCCGGAAGCGGTGAGTTGCTCCACAGCGCAACGACATCCACGGTAGAAAACAATTTCCCTGCAAGCTCCGTGCCCCAGACGCGCGCACCCGCGCTCAACGCCGCACCACGTTGCGCGGTGCCTTCCTGGACCGACTTGAACAAGTCGAGTTGGAAATCAAGATCCTTGGCGAAACGCGTCTGGGTGAAATTCGCGAGGGTGTCCAGTTCACTCTCGGGCGCATAACGTGCCGCGTGGCGCAAATAGGCCGCGGTCACCGGCTGGCTCTCAGTGAACCGCTGCAAATGATTGAGCAGATAACTGCCCGCCGGCCCGGTGTTCACCGCCACCACCACGTCGGCGAGCGGCCGCGCCTGGTATTCCGGCCACGTTTTGGCCGTAACCCGCGCCAGAATCGAGTCGGATTTGAGTTGATCGCGAATGGCTTTCCGCACCACGTACAATAAGTGCGTGTCGCCGGCGGGCGTGCGGGTGCGAAGCTTGAGAAGCGGTTCCACATTTTCAAACTGCGGGTGACCACCCAATGCCTCCGCCGCACAACGCTGAACCAGCGCGTCGGGATCCGCCAAGCCCCAGATCGCAAGATGGGGCAAGACATGGGTGTGTGGAGTATCGATCAATATTCGCATCACGTGGATCCGCACGGTACGATCGGCGTTTTTGAAGGCAGTGACCAAGGCTGTTTCGTCGAGCGCACCAAACCGTTGCAGCACCCAGAGACAGTGCAAGGTTTGAAAGCCGTTAATCTGTTTCCCCGACAATGCCGTCATCACCCCGGAAACAGCGGATTTACCAACGCGGTCGCATAGCTGATTCATCGCCAGCATGCGCCAGGTCAGATTTGGATCGGCGAGTTCGTTGATCAACTGGCCGGCGTCGGCCTGGGTCAGGTCAATTTTGCGGTGGTGCAGTTTCGCCTGGCCGTCTGCGCCGCGATAAATCACGCGCCAGATGCGGCCGCGCTCGCGGTCACGACCGGGATGGTTCAACGGCACTTCGTAATGGCCAATGATGCGATTGTAAAAATCCGCGATGTAAAATGCGCCGTCGGGACCGAGCTGGTTGTCCACCGGCCGGAACCACGGATCGTCGCACTTCACGAAGTCATCCAGTTCGTTCGCTTTGGGTGACGAACCGGTGAAGGTCATGCGATCGCGGTTGATGCGGCTGGTCATGACATTGCCCAGAAACGTGTTGTCCTGAAACTCGGCGGGCCAGAGGTTGTCATTGTAATAAACCATGCCGTCAATCGCCGTGGAACCGTGGGCGTGCTCCATCAGGGTCGGCGCGTAGCCCAGCCCATCGTCGGGTTTTCCGAAGCTCGGATAGTAACCGCCCGCCAGCAATTGATAGGTTGGCGCGCTGTGGCAATCGCTGGAATAGAGATTGCCGACCGCGTCCCACGCCAGGCCAAACGGGTTCACCTGCCCGTGCGTGTGGTGCTCAAGGCGCGAACCGTCCAGACGCATGCGATACGTGTTGCCAGAATTGAGATCGACCTGGTGGCCGTCGCGACCTTTGACGTGCGAGTCGTTGTTGAAACCGTGCGTCGCGTAAAGCCAGCCATCGAAACCGCGCCGGAACGAGGCCTGGTTGCCGTGCGTGTCGCGCGTGTGATCGAACGGACCGTAGAGAATTTCCTTTTTGTCCGCCTTGCCATCGCCATCGGTATCTTCGAGGAGCCAGATATTGGGAATGCTCCAGACGATGCACTTCCAGGTGTTCTTCTTTTCGCCGTTGCTGGCCGGGCTGTTGAATGGATAGATGCCAATCGGGATGTTCAAGCCTTCGGCAAAAATCTGCACCTTGCGCGCGCGGCCGTTGGCGTCGAATTCGGAAAAGATCCGGATGGTATCGCGGGCGGTGGCGGTGTTCGTGGCGGCGAAAGGATACTCGCGCGACTCGGTGAGCCACAACCGACCGCGGGCATCGAAGGCCATGTTCATCGGCTTGCGCAGGTCCGGCTCGGCGGCGACGAGCTGGATTTCAAAGCCGGGCGGCAGATGAAATTTTTTCTGCTGCTGCTCGGGGGGCAGTGGTTCAGTGGGGCGAACTCCCTCGGCAAACGGATCGGCGGCGCGCGCGGCCTGCCACAGGAGGAATGAACAAACGACGCCGGTTAAAACCCAAATTCGATTCAGCTTCATGCGATACGGACAACCATAGGCATGTAATTCTCCCCGCCAAGTGGAAATTAATGCGGTGACACCGAACCCGGGCTGCGACTTGCTTGGAAACCAGTTCCATTTTTTGCAACGCGTCGGACAGGCGTCGCGCCTGTCTCCCTGCTCCAAGAATAGCTTCAATATCGCGTGCGGGTGCCGGCCACCGCCGCGCGTACACCAAAACCCGAGGCTTTAGAGTCAGAGACAGGCGCGACGCCTATCCTTATGGCAATCACTGATCAGGTGTGGCCTTCGCCTCGTCCGTAGGCGGTCCGGTCACATCCGTTGCCACTGGCTCGCCTCCGAGATTTTCTTTAACGCTTCAGGCTCCGCATAGAAACGCGTGAGGCCACAGGCTTGGCAGACCACGAGGCGAAATTTGGCGTAATGCAGAAATCCGCCCAAGCCGGGCAATAAGGCCGGGCCGTGCTGACCGCCCGACGCGACGATGGTGGTGAAGAGCGTCTGGCCATCACATTCGGGACATTTGCGGGAGATAGTTTTCATGAATTAAGTTTCCTCGTTGCGGGGAGCGGCCGCAAGCACGGCCGCTCCCCTTTTTTCACGCGGCTTTTGCCGTCTTTTCCCTCATCATTACGCCCAGCAGGCCTTCGACCAGGCCGCCGTTCGAGCCGGTGCCGTTGACCGCCACGTCGGGCACAATGCGGACGTTACGTTCGCCAATGATCTGCATGAGTTGCATCATCGTGTAGCTCTGCGCGCCGAGGGATTCCACGCCGACGCGGTAGGCTTCGGCCTTGGCGTTGCCGGTGGCGCGGATCGCCTCCGCTTCGCCCAGCGAGCGCAAGCGGATGGATTCCGCCTCGCCCGTGGCCTGTTTGATATGCGCGTCGGCCTGCAACTCGGCGATGTTCACGCCTTGCTCGGCGCCGACCACCTGCTGCTGGATGTCCGCGAGCGACGTTTGCCGCACGAGTTGCTGGCGCTGCACCTGCGCGGCTTCCTGCACCTCGTAAGTCTTGCGCTGCTCTTCGGCAATCTTCCGGTCGGTCTGCGTTTCCATCAGTTTGGCTGGTGGATTAATGTCACCGATCAGCGTATCGATTGCCTGCACGTCATAAGCGCCCAGCGCCACACGGATGTGTTCCGCCGCCTCGGTCTGCCGCTGGCTACGCGCGCCCAGGAAGTCGAGCACCGTGTAATCCTGCGCCGAGTTGCGGAAATAATTCCCCACAATCGGCTGCAAGACGTGGTCCACCAGGTTCTGCATCGAACCCACCCGTGAAATCACTTTCGGCGCGTCGAGCGCACCGACGTGAATGATCTGCGACACGTCGAGGTTGAACGCGAAGCCGTCGCGCGAACGCACGGTGATCGACTGGAGCTTCGCATCGAAGTTATGCGACTCGGTACGCGTCGCCCAGTTAAGGACGATGTTGGTCGTCGGCACGCGCTCCACTTTCATGATGTGGGTGTTGAGCGGGTGCTTGCCCGGATACAGCGGCGTAACCCACACGCCCTTGTGGCCGGTGTTCACCAGGTCGCCGTGCTTGAAGTCCAGACCGCTCACGTCTTCGTGCGCCCGCCCGACATAGGAAATGACCACGCCGACGTGGCCAATGGGGATTTCCACCATGGGCACCTGCTCCACTTGCGCAAACCACGGATTCAGGTTCCACGAACCGCTCAACAGAACCTGCTCCTGCAGGCCGCGCCGGCCGCCGCCGTTCAGAAACGCTTGGGCGTTCTGGAAGTTTTCGTGGCCGGGAATGACCTGCCCGGCGATTTCACCCGGCTCGATGGGTTGGCCGTCGAGCGTCGTGACAATGCCGACCATGTCCGGCTCCACCCGGTGCAACTGGAGTTGCGCCGACGACATGCCATGCAACTCGGCGTCGGACGAGGCGATGACCGTGAATAACGCCTTGTTGATGCGATACGTGCCGGCTGTGAGAATGCCGAGCTGCCGGCCCTTCTCGCCACCGTTGACCAGAAACTTCCGCGCGTCCTGAAACATGTCGCAGTCCACGACCTGGCCAAGGATCCGTCCCGTCGGTATCGCCGCGCCATCCGCAGCGATGACCAGCGCGATTTCGCCCTGGGGCACGACCGTGACCGGCATTTTGAGGACGCGATACTGCCAGAACCAATAACCGAAGTGCACGCCCGGAGCGAGCGCATCGGCCTGGTATCCCGCTTCACCCGCGAGGGCGAGCAACTGACCGGGAGACAGCGAACGGGCCGCAAACTTTTTTACCACAATGCCGACCTGCGTTTCGCGGATCAGCACTAACCCGAGCAGCCAGTAAAGGATTACCAAAGCCGCCGCCACCGCGACCCAGAACGTGACCGTAATTTCCGCCAACATAACGAACGTTTTCATAACTAATCTCCGATGAGGTTGGGCACGCTGGCGACGGTCAATGACCGCACCACCGGCACAACGCATTGTTTTTATCGGGGAGATCAGATGGCACCGCGACCTGCGGCCCTAGAGGATCGCCCTTCCAAATGCCGACGAGGTTAGCTGACGGGCTTGGCCTTGAAAGTGGCCTTGAAACTGGTTGCCCAGCTTCGTGCGCCCCGTCCCCGGATTTGACTCCGGGGATTTTGGGTCCCCCGCACCGGCCTGCAGGAAGGCAAACCGGTTTAGGCTGCAACTACTGGTTATCCTAATCGCACAGGGGAATAATTTGTCAAATGCACCCGCGTAAAGGTCAGTAGTACAAGTGGTACAGTTTGATCCTTGGCCGGAGCGCCGAGCATTGCTCGGCTTTGATCTCCCGGTTTCCCCACCCAACCGACCCACCGTCAATTTTTCCTTGCGCTTGACCCATCCGGCGTGAACTGCCACAGATTATCCATGACCAAATTATCCTTTGCCCTGGCTGCTTGCCTCGCGAGCGCACTTACCGTTTCCGCCGCCGATTACACCCTGCACTCGTTCAAGAAGACCACCATCACCAAGGAATTTCTCTGTGAAGGCGCGAACTTCGGCGACTTTAACCAAGATGGCAAAATGGATATCGAAGCGGGGCCTTACTGGTTTGAAGGGCCGGACTTTACCCAGCGTCATGAGTTCGCGCCGCCCGCCGCCAAACCGTACGACCCGAACGGCTACTCGGATTATTTTCTGAGCTACGTTTATGATTTCAATGGCGACGGTTGGGCGGACATCCTCGTTTATAGCTGGCCCGGCAAGGAAACGGCCTGGTATGAAAATCCCAAGAACAAGGCGGGCCACTGGCTGCGCCACGTCATCTTCGCCGTGACCGACAACGAATCGCCGCAGCTCGGCGACATGAACGGCGATGGCAAACCGGAGTTGATCTGTCACACAGACGGATACCTTGGATTTGCGGAGGCCGATTGGAGCGATCCCACCAAGCCGTGGAAATTCCGCCGCATTTCCCCGAAGGGCGAATGGCAGCGCTACACCCACGGGTACGGCTTTGGCGACATCAACGGCGACGGTCGGATGGACATTCTGGAAAAGGATGGTTGGTGGGAACAACCGGCCTCGCTCACTGGCGACCCGGTTTGGGTGAAGCACCCGTTCAACTTCGGCACGGGCGGCGCGCAAATGTACGTCTATGATGTCAACGGTGACGGTTTGCCCGACGTGATCACCAGTCTCGCGGCGCATGGGTTTGGCCTGGCCTGGTATGAGCAAACGCGCACTGGCGGTGAAATTTCGTTCAAGGAACACATCTTCATGAACAGCAAACCGGAGGAGAACAAATATGGCGTGAAGTTTTCCCAGCTCCATTCCATCGACCTCGTGGACATGAACGGCGACGGCCTCAAAGATATCGTGACGGGCAAGCGTTACTGGGCGCACGGCCCCACGGGTGACGCTGAACCCAGCGCGCCGGCGGTGCTCTACTGGTTCCAGCTTGTGCGCAACAAAGACAAGAGCGTCGATTTCATTCCGCACCTGATTGACGACGATTCCGGTGTCGGCACGCAAGTCACCACGGGCAAAGTCAGCGGTGGCAAGCTTCCCGATGTGGTGGTCGGCAACAAGAAAGGCCTGTTCTTCTTCCAGCACGAGACGAAGAATGTCGGCAAAGCGGAATGGGAAAAGGCGCAGCCTAAACCGGTGCAGCAATGAAAACTGCGACCCCTTGGTATTTCCAACTAATAAGGTTTGCGGTGATGATCACGACGTCGGTGCTCATCTATCGATACTTTGAAAAAAGAAATCAAAGGCTGTTAGTCGGTGGCATTTACACGATTGATAATCACGATGGTAGTTTTGGCATTGTTAAACTGCTGGCACATGAAGCTGGCATTTGTCACGTGAGGGTATTTCGCGATAAGTTCAAATCGCGCCCCCTCGTTCTTAACCTTTCCAAGTTATCCATTGGTAGGATTGACGATCCAGAAGGGTGTGGCATCGGTCATGTGCCTGTTCGCGAGGAAGTCTTCAAAGGCTGGAAACCAACATTATTTGCCCGAAAAGAAGTCACTGTAGAGGAATTGGAAGGCTACAACTATTGGAAGAAATCCGGTGGCGGAACTTTCTAATTGAAAGCCCTCACGACCTGCCCGATTCGCTCGCGGCTTCCGGGTGATCTGCTACGTTCCCATCCGTGAAAGCCTCCAAGATTCGGCTGCTCTCGCTGTTGCTAAATGGAGTGGCCATGAAGCAACAAACTCACATGACTACCAGCATGCATTGATTAGCCATCGGCCTGCCACCATCTGGCTACAGGCCTGCTGGCTTGGGCGCGATTTAGGAATCGTGCGGATCATTTCACCGTCGTTAACTCAAACTTCGGATCCAGCTCCAGCTTCATATCCTTGTAACGCACTTCGAAGACGCCGCCGGAGTGCAGTTGAAAGCCGATCACGCCGTGCTTGGCGACCTGCGGATCATCCAGATCCACGCAAAGTTTACCATTGATGGCCGTTCGGATTTTGCTACCGACCGCCACCACTTCGTAGGTGTTCCAGTCGTCCAACTTCACGTGCGCCTCGCCGGAATCTTTCCAGAGCAATCCACGCCCGCGCTCCTCGTAAAGCTTGCCCCACCAGCCGACGCCCACGTCCGCCTGGCAACCCTTCATCTCGCCGTCGGGCAGCGCTTCGCTGCGAAACTGGATGCCGCTGTTGCCCGCGTTGGGCACCAGTTTGACCTTCACGACTAGCCGGAAATCGCCGAGCGACAACTGGCTTTTCAAAAACTCGTTTTGCTTCAGCCCAGGACTTTTGCCGACGATTTCTCCCTTCTCCACTTTCCACAAATCGGGGTCGCCGTCCCAAAAACTCAGGTCTTTGCCGTTGAAAAAATTGCCGACGTTGTCCGCCATCGCCTGCAACGGCACCTGACGCTGACTCCTCAGGTACGCTACGAGGTCGCGCACCTCTTCGTTGGTGAAGGACTGGATCAAGCCTTCGGGCATCATGGAAAGTTCGCTTAGCTGAAGTGATTTAATTTCGTTGCGCGGCAGCGTGAGAACCTCGTTGGGAGTTACGATGGTCACGGTCTTCTCGTCCTGCCGCGTGACGATGCCCGTGATGCTGCGGTCATCTTTGGTTTCCAGATTCGAAGTGCGGTAGTCGTTTGGAATCTCCGCGTTCGGATCGAGCACATTGTGCAGCACGTAATCCAAGTCGGCACGATTGGAACCGGTCAGGTCGGGCCCCACCTTGCCGCCGAGATCGAACAATAGATGGCATTGCTGACAGGTGCGGGCGAACACCGCGCGCCCGCGCATCGGGTCGTCGGGGCGGTCCGACTTGGCCAGCACGATGGCCTTGTATTTCGCCATCTCCTTCAGTTTGTCCTCGGGGCTTTCGCGCGTCACGCCCCACAGTTTTTCCACCTGCTGGTTGATTTCTTCATTCTTCAGGTTGCGCAATGAACGCACGATGTCCGCCGAAAGTTCCTTCGACGAAATCGTCCCCTGCCCGATTGATGCCAGCAACGGTTTGGCAAACGCGACGCGCGCTGCCAGCGTGGTGAGCGCGTCTTTCTTCTCCGCCGCCGCGAGTGATTTGTAGACCGCTAGAATGGCGCCGGGTGTTTTGGCATCGTCATAGGCCGCGAGACCGCGCAGGGCCGCGCCACGCAAGACCGGGTCTTTGAGCAATGTTTGGAGCGGCGCAACCAACTCCGCGTCTTTCGCGCCGAGCAGTGAATCCAATGCGCTCTTGCGTGCGGCGACATCGGCCTTCGCATCCATCAACTGCTGACGCAACGCCGCGAAGGCCGCGCGGCTCCCGAACGTGACCGAGAGGGTTTGGGTCAATTCACGGACCGTGGCGTTGGGACTCTTGGCAAGCTTGGCGGCAGCATCCTCCCAGCCGGCGGGCATCTTCACCCCGCGCCGACCCTTCAAGCCCTCGCTCATGCCTTTGAGGATGTCGAGTTGGAATTGTGGATCGTCGGTTTGCGCGATCACCTGCACCAACGGCGCAAGCGTGTCGGCATCCTGGGCGCGCAACGGAGAAGGCAGGAGCGCGGCAAGGAACAGGCACAGAGCAAATCGTTTCATAACGAATCAGAGCTTAAAATCGGTTGGCGCAGTTTGGAAGAAAAACCAGCTGGTGGTTGCGCGTGCGCGTCAACTACGCGCTCCAACGGAGCGCTCGAAGGTAGCCACGGGTGAACCTCGTGAACCCGTGGAACGCACGGCGTAAAACGCCACCGTGCCCCGGCAGGGCGCACGTTGTTCAATCAAAGACATATCTCTCCTCGTACTGTATTTCATGGGCGCGCAGAAATTCAATGTACTCTTCTTGGAAAGTCTTCTTCCGATGATGCTCCGCTTGGGTCTGGATGTAATGGCGCACCTTGGCCACCTGCGACTGGCTCACGGTGAAAACGCCGTACCCTTCCTGCCAATGGAATGTTTGCGCGTCGGGAAATGTCGCATGAACCCACGCAGAGGAACGACTCTTGATATTCCGTACTAGGTTCGCAATTGTTTCGTCCGTGCGCCAGCCGACCAGTAGATGGAGATGGTCGGGCATCCCGCCAATTTCAAGCAGGACACCTTTTTCATCGCGGACAATCCCGCCGATGAATGGGTAAAGGCGTGATTGGATGTCCGGCGTGATGGTGGGCTCGCGGTGCTTGGTGCTGAATACAAGATGGAGACGGAGGTTGTGGTGGGTGCCGGGCATAAATTGTCATGGCTCGCGATTTATACGTCCATTCGTCGCGCCCCAACTGGGGCGCACGATTCGCCATCATCCATCGTCCTCGGTCGCCAACGTGTTCGTCCGCCCCGCCGGGGCGGATTGGAATGATCGCCGCGTTTCCCCGGGTTCCCTGCGGTCACCCGTGGCTACCATCGGGCGCTCCTTTGGAGCGCGGGATGCGTTGATGGCTTGCGACTCCGGTTCAATCAACGACAGGATCGTTGCAGGTTATTTGTCTCCCGGCGCGAGTTTGCCAGCGGTCATGCGGCGGGTGATGTATTCGCGAATAATAGGGATTTTGGTTTTGGCCAGCAACGAGACAGCCTTGGTGGTGTCCGAACCGACGATTGGCTCGGCGGCATACCAGTACATCAACGGGAGGTTGTGGTCGGCCACGTCCTCGGCGTGGGCAAGGAGATTTTCGACAATGGGCGTGCGCTCGGCCACGCTTAAACGCTGGCACGCGCTGGCCAGATAGAGCCGCACCACGGGCGAGGGGTCTTCCTTCGCGAGCCGGGCGAATTCCTTCAACGCGGCGTCGCCGGGTTTGTGGTCTTCGCAGAGGAGCTGGATGGTCCAGGCGCGAACAAACTCGTTTGGACTTCCGAGCCGCTTAACTGCCGATCGGGCTTTCAGATTCCCCGTCACGTGCATCGTCCAGAGCATTCGAAGTGTAATGTTAGATGTATTTTGGCTGGGACCATTGGGAAGACCCTTTGCCTTGCGGAAGGCCGCTCCAGCCTCTTCGGCTGCTTCCATCGCCACCACGTGGGCGTCCATCATCGCCACTGCAATCGCATCCACTCCTCGCTCTTGAAGCAATCTCCGCGCATGACGCGCTTGCCAATCGTTACTGCTGGCTTGGAGCTGCAACAGATCTTCATCGCCTAATTTCGCCAAATCCACCTGCGTCCCCTTCTTCTCCCCGTAGCTGATCTTGAAGATGCGCCCGTTGCTGCGGTCGTGGGCGTTCGGGTTCCGCTGGTCATGGCATTGCTGTTTGTCGTACCAGTCGATCATATAGACCGAACCGTCTTGGTCGGATTGCAGGTTGAGGATTTGCGACGAACGATCGTTGAAGTTGATGAAGTCCGCGCCGTGCTTGCCCACGAAGCCGGAACCCGTGCGCTCCGGCACGTCCATATTGATGCGCTGGCCGTGGATGTTATTCATGAAAAGCTTGCCGCGATATTGCTCCGGCCAGCTTCCGCCCAAATACACCATCAGGCCCGCGTGCGCGTGGCCGCCGCCCATCACGTCGCTGCGGCCGTTGCCGGCATGCGGCCCCTTGGTGCCGGCATAGTGGGCGTGATCGGCGATGGTCTTGATGTCGTCGTAAATAAACGGGTTGATCGGCTTGAGCTTGGGATCCTTGAACGTGTAGGGATTTTCCGGCTGGGCCGTCGTGCCGCCAAAATCCTGCGCGAAGTATTGCGGCGCGAGGCGTTTGGCCTCCGCCAGCGAAGGCGCGTAGTGCTCGCCGCCCTGCCGCTGGTAGCGCGCGCCTTGAATCATGTGAAAGAGGTGCGGGATCACGCACGCCTCAATGAAAAGCTGCCCGCGTTCATCAAAGTCCAGGCCCCACGGATTGCTCGTGCCCTCGGCGAACACCTCGAAGGTTTTCTTCACCGGATGATAGCGCCACACGCCGGCGTTGATAAACTGCCGATTGCTGTCCGGATCGCCGGGCCGCTTGATGTGCGAGTGCGTGAAAACGCCGTGGCAGCCGTAGAGCCAGCCGTCCGGCCCCCAGGTGAAGGTGTTCAACATCTCATGCGTATCCTGGTAGCCCCAGCCTTCAAGTAGGATTTGCGGCTTGCCTGCGGGCTTCGGCTCGTCGCCTTCCTTCACCGGAATGAAATACAAGTAAGGCGCCGCCCCGACGAAGACACCGCCGAAACCATATTCGATGCCGGTGGCGAGGTTCAGCCCTTCCATGAACACCGTCCGTTTGTCGAACTTCCCATCGCCGTTCGTGTCCTCGAAAACGAGGATGCGGTCGGTGCCTTTGCCTTCGGGTTGGCGAATCGGATACGTGTAATTCTCGATGACCCAGAGCCGCCCGCGATCATCGATGCAGAAGGCGATCGGTTGTTTCACGTCCGGCTCACCGGCGAACAGTGTGGCCTTGAAGCCCGGCGGCAAGGTGATCGCCTTCACCGCTTCCTCCGGCGTGAGGCCATTGAATTTCACATTGTCCACCGGCGGCTCCGGCGTGGCGGACGGCGGATTCTGGTTCGGGTTGAACGCGCTGGCGAAGATCGGTTTCTTGGAATAGAACGTGAAGTCGTCGAAGTTCACATGGCCCCAGCCGCCCGTGTGCTCGTCCACGATGCGGATGAAAATTTCCTTATCCTTCTGCGCGGCCAAATCCACGGCGACCGGCGACATCGACTCAGAATTTTGCCCGTGCGCGGTGAAGAAAACTTTGCCGTCAGCCTTGGTCACCAGCTCGACACGCGTCTCCGCATGGCTGCCGCCGCCGATGAGAAACGCGGCCCACGGCTGCGTGACCTTGAACGGCGCGCTGGTGAGCGTGCCCGTGGGAGCATCCTCGAGCTTCTCGTAACCGCCAATCCAGTAATTGCCGATATGGTTGGCGACTTTGCCCTCCCCGAATTTGCGGGTCTGACTGATGGGGCCTTTGACGGGCTGCCCCTTCCACGCATCGCCGGTCGCGGTCCAATCGCGAAGGTCGCCCGTCTCGAAATCCGTGTTGACCGGCTTGCCATCCTTGCCGAGCGGAAGCACCCCATTGCCGGGCAGCGGGGGATTCGGTTTCACCCCGGCGGGGGCAGCCGCCGGATTGGCCGGCGGCGTTCCCGTGCGCACCACGACGTCGCTGGCATTGATGACTTGTTTCCCAGCATCCGCAAACTTCACCACCGGCTGCGCCTTTTCCCATTCTTCTTTGCTCACCGCCTTCGTCGAGTGCAGGTTGATGAACGTGCCTTTCTTGTTGCCGACCACCACATCGGGAAGTTTGTCACCGTTGATATCGCCCACGACGACCTGCGTGCCCACGCCGGAATTGTCGTCGATCAAGTGCGGCACCCAATCCACGGAATGGTCTTTCTCGCGCACGAGCTTGAACCAGTAGAGCACCGGGGGCGCATCCGCCTCGGCATCGCCGTGGGAACCATGCGCCCAGAAGCGTTTGCCGGTCACGATGTCCTTCAACCCGTCGCCATCCATGTCCACCAGTTCCACCGCGTGAAGCTGGGAGAACTTCACGCCGTAGCGGTTGTCCTCGGGCTTGGTGTTCATGATGACATGCTGCTTGAATTGAATCTCGCCGCTCGCGTCGCGCTCCTTGAGTTGCTCCCACCAGACGAGGCCGTAGCCGTGCGCCGCGAGACTCGTCACCACATCGGCCAGCCCGTCGCCGTTCACGTCGTAGGCATACATCTGCGCGCCGCCGCCATTGAACTTGAAAGGATGAAATTTCCAAACCGGATCGCCCGCCACCGACGCGGGCTGCTCATACCAGCCATTGCCTTCCAGAATATCGAGGCGACCATCACCATTGATGTCACCGAAGCCGAGGCCGTGCGTGAAGCGTCCGTAACCGACCTTGGGTGAAATCGGATGGAACGTCCATTTCTCCGTCGGCTTCTCCCAATTCGGCGACACGTAGCCCGCGAAACCACCGGACATGCAAATGATCACCGGCTTGCCCGTGCCGAACAGATCGCCCCACGTCGGCGATTCATTGTCCACCACGTCGAACACCACATGGCGCTTCCACGGTTCGTTGCCATTGATGCCGGCCTTGCCGGGATTCTCGAACCACGATGCGTCCGCGCCGGGAAAGCCGTAGATGAGCAGATCGGACCAGCCATCGCCGTTGAAGTCGTGGGTGAAAGCAAAGAAGTTGTCCGAGTACGTATTGTTCTTGCCGAGGGCACCTTCAAATCCGGGAATGGTTTCCTCCGTGCTGTCGTCTTTCTTCAGCTTGAACGTGCGGGTGTCGGCATAAATCGTGTGGCGCTTTTTGAAGTCCGGCCCCTCCCACCAATACGGGCCCGAAACCACGTCCATTTTGCCGTCACGGTTGAAGTCGGCAAACGTGGCGCCCTCGGACCAGAACTGGTTGTTGAGCTGGACCGTCTTCCAAGTGTGCAGCGTGTATTTGGCACCGGCCGAAGCCGAGGCGGTGCTCACCGTGGCGGGCGGATGATAATCCGTGAGATAATTGCACGCGGCCAACAACAAGCCGGCGCAAGCGAGGACCGAAACACGAGAGATGGACATGCCTCATTTGTGGCAATTCCATCCCAGCGGGTCAAGCGGGATGCGGTGGAATAATTTCCGCTGCTGCCGTCGGAAAACAAAAACGGGTTTCGCGGCGTGAACCACGAAACCCGTTGAATTTTGTCGCCTGCTTCGCTCAGGACAGCGGCGTGCTGCCGTACGTAAGCGCCTTGACTTCCCGGCCTTCGCCGGTGGTGATCTTGCGGGTCTTCTCGTCGAAATTGCACATGACGCTCAGCCGCTCGGACATTTCGGCCAGCGAGATGACAGTCTGCACGCGAATGGCGAGATCGATGCCGCAATTGGGCTGCTTGTTGGCACGGATGCTCTCGAACCAGTTCTTCTCGTGCTCCGGCACACTCTCGCCGGGCTTGATGTTGTCGATGGTGATCGGGTCAATCTCCTCGACGAACGGCTTCTCCGGCTTCATCTCAATGCGATTGCCCGCCATGTAGAGCGAGGCTTTGTGGCCGCGGATCAATTCCTGCGTGCCCTGCTCGTTGACCGTGCTGCTGGTGATGTGCATCGTCATGCCGCTCGGGAATTCAGCAATGAGCTGCACGATCTCCGGCACGTCGCGCAGGTATTTCGTCGCCTTCTTGCCCTCGGCCTTTTTGTCGGTCTCCACCTTCCGATTCCCCACGCTGGCGACGCGCAGCGGAAACTCCGGATTGCCGGTCGCGAGCATGTACGGATGGAGCTTGTGCGGGAACAGATCACCCAAAAGGCCGGCGCAATATGGATAATATTTGCGCCAGCGAAAATAATGGTCGGCGTTGAAATCCACCTTCTTCTTGATCTGGTTGCCAAACCACGACTTCCAGTCCAAGTCGTCCGGCGTGCACCAGTCCTGAATGTCGTAGTTCCACTCGCCTTGGGGGGAATTACGCATGTAGGAGCCTTGCGACATGACGACCGGACCGATTTTGCCGGCCTTGATCAGCTTGGCGGCTTCATGCCACTTCTGGTCGGAGCAGCCTTGCGAGCCGACTTGCAGAATCTTGCCGGTCTTCTTGACCGTATCATAAATCTCGAAGGCCTCGCCCAGGTAGCGCGTCATCGGCTTCTCCACATAGACGTGCTTGCCGGCGTTCATCGCGTCCACCGAAACCCGCGTGTGCCAGTGATCCACCGTGGCGCAACAAATGGCGTCAATGTCTTTTCGTTCGAGCATTTTCCGGTAGTCGGCATATTCCTGACAATCGCCGCCCACGAAGGCCTTGGCATCAGCAGAGCGATGCTTGGAGACGTCGCACACCGCTGCCTGGGCAATGTTGTTGTCGCCAGCGTATTGTTTCTGCGGACGCACGTGCGCCATCCCCTGCCCGCCCACGCCGACGTAGCCGACGACGATGCGGTCATTCGCCCCGATGACGCGGCCCGGCGAAGGTGCCTGGCTCTGGCCATAGACGGGGGTTTTGAAGAGGTTGGTGGCCGCCACGACGGCCGTGGCCGCAGTGGCTTGCTTGAGGAATTCCCGGCGCGTCGCGCTGCCGGACAAGGATGGATTTGATTTGTCGCTCATAAATAATTTCGTTTTCGGTTCAGGTGACGAGGCACACTAGCGCAACCGATTTCGAGGTCAATGCCGAACATTGCGTGCAGCGAAAGATTGCAATTCGCCGTGGCCCGGCGCAAATTCGCCCCGCATTTCTAACAAACTGAAACCGAAAACCGCGAACACTTACTGAGCTATGCCCAACCCCTGGACTGGAAAAGGAAATCCCTACACCCGCAAAGAAGTCGTGGATCGTCTCCGCGCCCAACTCAAAAAAGGCGCGCCCATCATCGCCGCCGGTGCGGGCACGGGCATCAGCGCTAAGTTCATCGAGAAGGGCGGTGCCGACCTCATCATCATCTACAACTCCGGCCGCTTCCGCATGGCCGGTCGCGGCTCCACCTGCGGCCTCATGGCCTACGGCGACGCCAACGCCATCGCGATGGAAATCGGCGAACACGAAGTGCTGCCGGTCGTCGAGGAGATTCCGGTGATCTGCGGCGTCCACGCCAGCGACCCGCGCCGACGCATGTGGCACTGGTTGAAACAGGTGAAAGACATGGGGTTCAGTGGCGTGAACAACTTCCCCACGCATTGCATCATTGATGGCCAGTTCCGCCAGGTGCTCGAAGAAACCGGCATGAGCGTGAAGCACGAGTTCGAGATGGTTCGCCTCGCGCGCAAGATGGATTTGTTCACCGTCGTCTATGTCGCCACTCCCGACGAAGCGCAGGCGATGGCCGAGTCCGGCGCGGATGCCATTATCGCGCACGTGGGCACCACCATCGGCGGCAGCATCGGCGTGAAAAAAGCCGTCGTCTCGATGGACGAGACGGTGAAGCGCTGCCAGTCGATCATCAACGGCGCGAAAAAGGTGCGGAAGGACATCATCTTCCTCTCGCACGGCGGCCCGATCGCCACGCCGGAAGACGCGGCCTACATCAACGCGCACACGGATTGCGTCGGCTTCGTCGGCGCGTCGAGCCTCGAACGGCTGGCGGTGGAAGATTCGCTGACCAAGCTCACCCAAGAGTTCAAGAAGATTCCCGTTCGCAAAGACGCGCTCAGAGCGTTCAAAGGCCGATAGCTCCCCAACTTCGGATTTAGGGTTTGCCTGCGGGTTGCCTTTCCCGTCTTCAATGTTTCCCGGCAGCCCCAGCCTGCCGAAGACGGGCAACACCTCGGAAAAACACTGCCAAAACTTTTGTCGAAAACAGGACTTGCCAAGCCCATAAGCCATGACTAGGCTCACCCCTCTTTTTTAAGGGACGCCGTGATTGCGGCGGGCGGAAGCAAAGCGTGGCTGGCCGCCGCCACAGTGAAAGATATTTATGTCAGTTAAAATTCGCATGAAGCGCGTCGGGACGAAGAACACGCCCGCGTTCCGTATCGTCGTCGCCGACAGCCGCAGTCCGCGGGATGGCAAGTGCATCGAGGAGATCGGTACCTACTCGCCCTTGAAGAAGGACGTGAATTACACCGTGGATCTAGAACGCGCCGCCTACTGGATTTCCAAAGGCGCGCAACCGAGTGACACCGTCGCCAGTTTTTTGAAAAAGGCCAAGCGCGTAGCGGTTTAACCTCCCGTCGGCGGATGCAAGCCTTTCTGGAATACGTGGTCAAAGGATTGGTGGACCGCCCCGATGCCGTGACCATCACCCCGGTGGGGCGAAACGGGATGACCGTTTATGAGTTGCGCCTGCACCCCACCGATGTCGGCAAGATCATCGGCCGGCAGGGCACGACGATTCAGGCTCTGCGCTCGTTGTTGCAAGTGGGCAGCGCCAAGAAGGGGTTGCGCTGCGCGGTGGAAATCGTGGAAGAGCATCCGCCGGAGTAATTGTTTTTGCGGCGGTTGCTGACCGCTGATCTGGAGCATGAAAATTGACGTGCTCACGCTGTTTCCCGGAATGTTCACCGGGCCGCTCGACGAAAGCATCGTCAAACGGGCGCGCGGTGCCGGGTTGCTGGATTTGACGATCCACAATCTGCGGGATTACACCCACGACCGGCACAAAACGGTGGATGACAAACCGTTTGGCGGCGGACCGGGAATGTTGTTGAAGCCGGAACCGATCTTTGAAGCGGTCGAGCACTTGAGGCACGAATCGACGCGCGTGATTTTGCTGTCGCCGACGGGGCGGCAGTTTAATCAGGCCATCGCCCGCGATCTGGCGCAACAAACGCATTTGCTGTTTGTCTGCGGCAGTTATGAAGGGTTCGATGAGCGCGTGCGTGAGGCGCTGGCGGACGATGAGTTGTCCATCGGCGATTACGTGCTGACCAACGGTGCGCTGCCGGCGATGGTGATCATTGACGCCGTGACGCGGTTGCTGCCCGGCGTGCTGGGCGACGACGAAAGTTCGCGCGATGAATCCTTCAGCCACGGGCTGCTGGAATATCCGCACTACACGCGGCCGGCGGAGTTTCGCGGGATGAAAGTGCCGGACGTGCTACTCTCCGGCCACCACGCGGAGATTGAGAAGTGGCGGCAGGAACAGGCGAAGCAACGGACGCGCGAACGGCGTCCGGATTTGATGTAGCGGCGGTCGGTGACTACCGCGTGAAGTAAGTAAAATTGAAACGGCGCGCCATCAACCGCGCCAACAAACGAAAAATTTATGAACCAGGCACTACAAGATAAAATCGAATCGGAACAGTATCGCAAAGACAAGCACGACTTCGCCGTCGGCGACTCGGTGAAGGTCCACACCAAAGTCGTGGAAGGCGACAAAGAGCGCATCCAGATTTTCTCCGGCGTCGTGATCGGCCGCCGTGGACACGGGCTGAACTCCACCTTCACCGTCCGCCGCATCAGCTATGGTGAGGGCGTGGAGCGCGTGTTCCCCGTGCATTCGCCGCGCGTGGACAAGATTGAAGTCGAGCGCCAAGGCGAAGTGCGCCGCGCCAAACTCACCTACCTGCGCGGTCGGCTCGGCAAAGGCGCGACCGCCGTGAAGGAAAAGGAAACACGCGTCGCCGCCCCGGCTGCCAAGTAATTTTCCGCCCGTCACACTTTCAACAAGCGAGGCTTCGGCCTCGCTTGTTGCTTTTCGGCATTGATTTTTTCACCGCCAAGGCGCAAAGACGCGGGGAACACAACCCGCCCGCCACGCATGAAACACAACCTGGCCGCCGACCGCTTCGAGTTTGAACGCGCGTTGCTGCGTGAAGGTCTCACTCAAATCGCGGGCGTTGACGAGGCGGGCCGCGGGCCACTCGCCGGGCCGGTCGTGGCTGCGGCGGTTGTGTTTCCTGCGGATTGGATTCAAGCCGGCTTGCCGGCGGAACTGGCTGGCCTCAATGACTCCAAACAACTCACGGAGAAACAGCGCGAAACCTTCTTCGCGTTCCTCACGGCGCGGCCGGAAATCCGGTTTGCCATCGCGTCGGTCGAAGTTGAAGTCATCGACCGCATCAACATCCTGCAAGCCACGCACCGCGCGATGAACGACGCGCTCGCGCCGTTGCAGCCGCAGCATGCCCTCGTGGACGGGTTGCGCGTCCGCTCGCTGCGCTTTCCCCAGACGCCGCTCGTGAAAGGCGACGCGCGCAGTTACTCCATCGCCGCCGCCAGCGTGCTCGCCAAGGTCACGCGCGACCGCCTCATGCGCGAGTTTGATCGCCAATGGCCCGCCTACGGTTTCGCCCGGCACAAGGGCTACGGCACTGCCCGCCACCTCGCCGCGCTCGCCGCGCACGGGCCGAGTCCCATCCACCGCCGGAGCTTTGCGCCGTTGAAAACTCAGGCGCAAAGCAAACTGATCCACTTGGCACCATGAATCTGTGGGGCGAACTCAAGTCACGTCTCGGTGGCAAGGAGCAGCCGGAGCATCTACGCCGGGGCGAACTGGGCGAACGCGCCGCGAAGAAACATTTGCAATCGCTCGGCTTGAAATTCCTCACCGCCAATTTCCGCTCCGAGCGAGGTGAGATCGATTTGATTTTCCGTGACGATGATTGCCTCGTCTTCGCCGAGGTCAAGACACGTTCCAATGAATCCTGGAAGCGGCCGGCGGCGGCGGTGGATGCGCGGAAGCGACGATTATTGTCGCAAACAGCGCTGGACTATTTGCGGCTGCTAAAAAATCCGCCGGTGAAATTCCGTTTCGACATTGTGGAGGTCTTGTTGGAGAACGGCGAGGTGCGGGAAATCCGGCATTTGCCCAACACATTTTCCCTGAGCAAGCCGTTTCGCTACGGGTGAGCAGCGATTATAAAAATGCCTGCCGCACCGGCTCACCCATGTCGGTGATGGGCACGGGGCGGCTGCTGTCGAAAAGGTGCTTCGCGGGATCAATGCCCAGAGCGCAGTGGATGGTGGCGTGCGCGTCGGGGACGGAGAGCGGGTTGCTGAGGGGGAGCTTGCCGAGTTCGTCGGTCTCACCAATGGCCTGACCGAGTTTCAACCCGCCGCCCGCGAGAGCGATGGAGAAAGCCTTGCCCCAGTGACCGCGCCCGCCCCCGGCATCGAACTCTGGCGGGCGACCAAATTCACTCGCCACCACGACGAGAGTCTGGTCGAGTAACTTGTTTTTTTCCAGATCAAGAACGAGCTGGCTCAACGCCTGGTCGAGTTGCTGGATGAGGATGTGCTGGTTCAACTGGCCCTGGTTGTGCGTGTCCCAGCCGGTGCCGTTGATGAAGTTCAAGTTGAAGGAAACCTCCACGAAACGCACGCCGGTCTGCACCAAACGGCGTGCGAGCAGACAGCGCTGACCGAATTCGTCGCCAAAACTTTGGCGCAAACTCGACGGCTCGGCGGACAAATTGAAAGCCTTCATGAAATCGCCATTGGCCAGCGTGAAGCTCGCGCCGATGGCGTCGTCGTATTCGGCGACGGTCTTGTCCTCCGGGTTGCGGGTGCGGAAACCACTGCGGAATTTTTGGAGCAATTGCTCGCGGTCGGACTGACGCGCGGTGGTGACGTATTCGGGACGCGTGAGACCGGCGGGTCCCTTTTCTGTGTCGGTGAGATAAACGTAGCCGTGCTTTGCGCCGAGGAAGCCGGGGCCGCGCATCAAGTTGGGATAACCGATCAGCACGTAGGGCGGAATACCGTTGCCCACGCTGCCGAGTTCATGCGCGACAATCGAACCGATGGACGGATACACAATCGTGCCCGTCGGCTTGCGACCAGTGTGGAGAAAGTTGGTCGCCGCCGAATGCTCATCCACGATGCTGTGGTTGACCGTGCGGAGAAGCACGAAGCGGTCAAGGATGTCCGCCGTGTGCTTGAGATGCTCGCTCACTTGCACGTCGCGAACCGCGGTGTTGATGGCCGGATATGCGGAGCCGGTGACGCGCTTGGCCGGATCACCGAGGCGCTTGGGATCGAACGTGTCCACATGCGCCATGCCGCCCGCCAACCAAAGCAGGATGCAGTGCCGGGCTTTACCTTTGGGGTAAGTCTTCGTTTCCCTCTCGGCAGCGTGAAGCAGGGAGGAAGTGCCGGTGAGGCCGAGAGCGGCGGTGCCCATGCTGGCGCGGGCGAGGAAATCGCGGCGAGGAAACCGAGACCGAATGGGAGACGTGGATTTCAATTTTTAGATTTTATCAATCGTTTATAAGCGACTTGGAACGTGATGCAAAAAACTAAAGCAGCAAGAGCCGCCGCCGGGATGACTACAAACCAAGTAGGCCAATCGGAGTAGCCAGCGGCCTGAACTGTGTCTTTGCCGAAGAGAGCTTCCGCAGCAATGAACATTCCCACGAGTCCGACGAAAAATGTTACTGCCGGTATCGCCAGGCAGACGAACGAAAAAAGCATTCGATTTGGAAAGCGTGTCGTCATGTTCACGGCACAAACACAAACTCCGGCGAGTTCACCATCGCCCAGAGCACGTCCTCCATGCGTTCGCGCCAGTCGGCACGAAGGCGGTCCGTGGGTTCGTCGCCCTTGCGTGCCCGGTGGTCGGCGGCCATTTTAATTTCGGTGGCCTTCGCATTCAGATGATTTGACCAACTCAACAGCAGGCTGGAATCGAACTCCTTCGCCAGCGGTTTGGTTTTGCCTGGCACGACGCGCTCCGCATAACCGCGCTCCAGATGCGCCGCCAGCACCGCCTGTTCTTCCGTCGTCGGTTTGCGCGAATAGATGCGGAGGAAAACTGCCTCGGCCAGTTGTGCCAGCGGCTGAGGCTGCACGCAAATCGCGGTGAAAGCATTGCCGTCGCAGAGGCGCGTGATACGGCCGTTGGCCATGTCGCCATTGGCCACCATCGCCGGTTGGAGGACGTTGGCCGAGTCGTCGCGCGCGCTGAGTGCGTTTTGCCGCGAGTCGCGCCAGCCGAACATGCCCATCACATCCGCGATGGCCTGCGCCTTGGGCATGGCCAGCGCGGGACGGTCGCGGTCGTTGGCGAATCCGCTGAATTCCCACGCCCGTTTGGGCACGCCCAGGTTCAGAAAATCTTTCGGCCCACGGCGGCCATCCTGATCAAAAGTCAACGGCTCCGTGTCGAAGGATTTTCCGGTGACGGCAAACAGCGAGTCCACGATTTGTTCCGCCGTCAGCCGCCGCCGCGCGGGCGAGGCAAACAGGCGTTCGTCGAACGTTTCCATGGAACGCACCCCGGTCGCCGCGACGCGCTGATAAATCTGCGAATTCAAAATGAGCCTCGCGATGTGCTTGAGGTCATAATCGTGCGTGACCAGCTCGCGGCCCAACCACTCCAGCAACTCCGGATGCGATGGCTTCGCGAGTTCCCAATCTTCCACCGGTTCCACCAGGCCCCAGCCGAGATAGCGCTTCCACAGACGGTTCGCGATCACTTTGGCAAAGCGCGGATTCGCCGGGTCGGTGACGAAGGCCGCCAGTTGATCGCGCATGTCGGTGACACGCGGCGCGGTGGAAAAATCATGCGACTTGTCGAGCACTTGCGCGAACGGCCAGGCCGGTTCCACCTTGTCACCCGGATGCAGCGTGACCTTTACCCGGCGACCCACGGTGATGTTAGCATTCGCCGGGATGGAACTGCTCTTGGGCACTTCCTGCGGTTCCTGCCGGAGCATCGCGGCGAGGCTGAACAAATCTTTTTGTTTGAAATCATGATACGGCGCGTCGTGGCAGCGGGCGCAGGTGAGGTTCATACCGAGAAAGGCCGAGGAAAGAATCTGCGCGCGATCGGCCATCGGCACGTCGTTCTGCGTGGCGAGGCCGAAGCCCGCTGGCCCGCCTCCGTACACGCTGCCGCGCAGCGAAATCAACTCGCTCGCGAAACGATCCATCGGCTGGTTGTCGGTGAGCGCCTCGTGGAGCCACCAGCGAAACGGCCCGGTGTTGTTCAGTGTTGGCTTGAGGATGGCGGGATTTTCCGCCAGCACATCCTGCCAGTAACTGACCCAGTGATCAGCCCAGCCGGGTTGTGCGAGGAATGTGTCGATTGCCCGAGGGCGGCGCGTCTTCGCGCTGTCCTTGAGAAAGGCTTGAATCTGCTCTGGCGAAGGCGGTGTGCCAATCGTGTCCAGCGCAAGCCGGCGCAGGAAGGCCAAGTCGTTCACGGTTTGCTCCGGCTTCAATTGGGCTGCTTCCAGCCGCGCAACGATGAAGCGGTCGATGTCGTTGTTCACCGGCATGGCGGAGGAAACTTGCGGGACGTGGATCGACGGCAGCGTGGCGATAATCTCGCGGGCCAGTGCGTGACGTTTGCTCCAGTATTTTTCCTCTTCGACACCGGCCTCCTTGCGGTGCTGCGCATCCAATTTGGCCAAACGATCCAATCGGCGCTGGATGTAAGCATTCCAACCCTCGTCGGTGTGCGGAATCTTTTCCTTCGGGGCAACCAACTGGAACAATTCGCCGTGGTGCGCCGCGCTGACGCTGATTTCGCCCACTTCCGGGCGCAGTCCTTTACCACCGATGAACGCTTCCAGCACCCAAATGTGTTCTCTGCCATCGCTGTCGTAATTCATCCAGGCCTCGACGTGGCCCATGCGCGGAAAACGCAGGCCAGCAGGATAATTCTGCGGCGGTTCCTCCACTTCGCCGTGACCGTCGCCGTTCGGCGTGATGAATTTCGTCACCGCCAGCATCCGGCCATCGACGAACAACCGGGCGGAATTCAGCGCCCGCAGCAACAGCCGATGCTGTCCCTTGGGCAGCGAGACGAGGGTCGCCGCGCGTAGCAGGAAAGGCTCGGAGCGATCTTCGCGCAAGCCGCGCACGGTATATTTTTGGGGCAACGCCACGAAGCCGAAGGCGGGTTCCGTGTAAGTTTCCGTTGCGGCCGGAGCCTTGAAGTTCCACGAAAAGCGCGCGGGAATGTTTTCGATCAATTCCACGCGCACCGCATCGCGCGGGAGTTCCTTGGCCGTGATGCCCGGCCCGGCGGGATTGTAATTAAAACGCTTCCGCACTTCGGCGGCGCTCAGAGCTCGGCGATAGAGGGCGATCTCGTTGATCTGTCCGTTGAAGGTGCTGCCTTTGTTGCCGCTCATCGACGAGCCGATCCACAGTTCATCGTCATCCACCACTGGCGCGGCATCGCTCTGACCGCCCATGTCCCATTGTCCCTTGGTTTCCACACCATCAAGGTAAGCGCGGAGGCTGGAACCACTGCCAAACTTGTAAGTCACCGCCAGGTAATGCCAGCCCGAGCTGGGGAGAAAACCCTCGAAGGAAGTCCAGCGGTGCCAGTGTTTTTCCGAATCAGTCTTGCTGGTGACAGCGGCATCGTCGCGAAACAAAAAGCTCACACGGGCCGAGCCTTCCTCGCCGCGCAGGCGCAGCGCGTAGTTTTGATTGTCGGCTGAAAAGCCCGGATTGCCCGTGCGGCCCTTGCCCACCACGTAAATCTGCTGGCCGTCGGCAATTTGATTGAGAAACACCCACGCCTCCAGCGTGATCGTCTCGCCCCGTGCGAAGTCCAGCGCGCTGTTTGCGCCGGGATCCTTCACCCGGATGTAGCCCGCCTCCTTGTCGCCAAACGCCGCGCTCGTGCTGTCCGGTTCAAACTCGGGAAAGGAAGTGTTTTCCTGCGCGGGCCTTCGCAGCACCACGCGACCGGCCACGGCACCGTTCAACGCCCCGGCCTTCGCGCCGGGCGCGTGGTTCAGAATCACTCCGCTGCTGTCGTCGTTCAACCGCCAGTACGCGGCGGGTTGGTCGGCCAGCACGGTTTCGGGATAGCCCGCCTTGGGCGCGGCGGCGCTGGCGCACGACACCACCAGCAACCAGGCGACCAGCGCGCCAATACGATGCGGAATGCGATCTGACAACTGCGAGTTCAGCAGGTTCATTTTGAAGACTCGGGCATTGGCACCAATCTTGCAGAAATGTTCCCGTCTGTAAATTGCTGGTTTGCGGAAAAGCAAGCCTCAGCACAATCCAGAAGGTTGCGGTGAACAGTCCCGCCCGAACTTGTGAATCCTGCTTCTAAGTAATGTGCGCGCCCTGCGTTTCCACATAGACCGCGTACAGCGACGTGCTGGCGGCCATAAAGAGGCGGTTGCGCTTGGGCCCGCCAAAGCAGATGTTCGCGCAAATCTCCGGCAGCCGGATCTGTCCGATGCGCACGCCGTCCGGCGCGAAGATGTGGACGCCGTCGTA
>JBKJSC010000006.1:0-18484 GCA_046593035.1 Limisphaerales bacterium
AAGAAATTTACGTGGACATCCAGGAAGTGAAGACGCCGGAAACGGACGCGCAACTCGTGGCGGAAAATATTGCCATGCAGTTGGAACGCCGCATTTCCTTCCGCCGCGCGATGAAGAAGGCGTTGCAGACGGCGATGGATTTCGGTGCCGAAGGAATCAAGGTTCGCTGTGCCGGACGGCTCGGCGGCGCGGAAATCGCCCGCGTGGAAATGTATCACGAAGGCCGCGTCCCGTTGCACACGCTGCGCGCGGACATTGACTACGGTTTTGCCGAAGCCAAGACGATGTATGGCAAGCTCGGCATCAAGTGCTGGATTTGCAAAGGCGAACCGAAGAAGACCAAGCCAGCGTTGCCGCCGGCCCCGATCGTGCCGCCGACGGCCGCCAATTAAGAACGACCCCATTGATTTAGGAATTTGTTATGCCATTAATGCCCGCAAGAGTGAAGTACCGCAAGATGCACCGTGGCAGTCGCACCGGGATGGCGATGCGCGGGGCGACCGTCGCGTTTGGCGAGTACGGATTGCAATCGCTAGAACGCTGCTGGCTGGACACGAAGCAGATTGAAGCGGCGCGCGTGGCCATCAACCGCCACATGAAACGGCGCGGCAAGATGTGGATCCGGATTTTCCCCGACAAATCGTACACCAAGAAGCCGCTGGAAACCCGCATGGGCAAGGGCAAGGGGCCGGTGGAATCCTGGGTGGCAGTGATCCGGCCGGCGAACGTGTTGTTCGAGGTGGACGGTGTGACCGAAGCGGTGGCGCGCGAGTCGATGCGCCTGGCGGCCACGAAGCTGCCGATCAAAACCAAATTCATATCCCGGCACAAGCTGGGTTAAGCAGAGACTTTGACCGATGAAAATGTCCGAACTGAAAGATAAGACGCCCGCGGAGTTGACGGCCACGAGCCGGGACCTGCGGCAGGAACTGTTCAACCTGCACTTGCAAAAGGCGAGCGCGCAGTTGGAGAAGCCGGGCCGTTTGCGCACGCTGCGCAAGGACATCGCGCGCGTTGAAACCCAAATTTCCCTTCTGCGCAAGAAGGCAGCCTAAGCCATCACTATGTCAGAAATCACTATTGCCCGCGGCCAGCGGAAAGAGCGCTCCGGTGAAGTCATCGCCAACAAGATGGCCAAGACCATCGTGGTGCGCGTGGAGCGGCGCTTCCAGCATCCGACATTCAAGAAGGTCGTGACCAGCTACAAGAAATTATACGCGCACGACGAGAAGAACGAAGCCAAGGTGGGGGATCGCGTCCGCATTGAAGAAACCCGCCCGGTCTCCAAGACCAAGCGCTGGCGGCTGGTGGCCATCGTCGAACGCAATCAAGATGCCGCGCCCGTCGCGGCCTGACCTGAAATTTTATGCTGCAAATTCGTTCCATTTTAGACGTGGCCGACAACACTGGTGCCAAACGCGCCGCGACCATTGGCGTGATTGGCCGCAACCAGCGTTACGCGCAGATCGGCGACGTGATCAAGGCCCACATCAAGGAAGCCGCGCCGGATGGCACGGTGAAAAAGGGTGACGTGGTGGATGCGGTGGTGGTGCGCACCCGCAAAACGATTCGCCGAAACGACGGCTCGTACCTCCGCTTTGACAGCAACGCCATCGTGATTATTGACAAGGATCAGAACCCGCGCGGGACGCGTATCTTTGGGCCGGTGGCGCGGGAATTGCGCGACAAAAAATTCATGAAGATTATCTCGCTCGCACCGGAAGTAATTTGAAGTTATGCCAAAATTTCACGTAAAAAGGGGGGACGACGTGGTCATCATCAGCGGTGCCGAAAAGGGCAAGCGCGGGAAGATCATCGGAATCCAGACCGGCAAGAGCCGGGTCATTGTCGAGGGTGTGAAAATGATTAAGAAGCACACCCGCAAGAGCCAGCAGAATCCGCAAGGCGCGATTGTCGAGCGGGAGGGAACCGTCCACATATCCAATGTGATGAAAGCCGAACAGTTCGATGCCCGCGCCGCCAAGCGGGTCGTGGCACCGGCCGCAGCCTGAGTTTAAAGTATGCAAGCCCGACTTTATAAAAAATATACCGACAGCGTCCGGCCCGCTTTGATGGAAAAGCGGCAGTACAAAAACGTCCACCAAGTGCCGCGCGTCGAGAAGATCGTCATCAACATGGGTGTCAGTGCCTCGCTGGAAAAAGGCGCGGTGGAGGACGCCGTGAAAGACATGACGATGATCACCGGGCGCAAGCCGGTGATTAACAAATCTCGCAAGGCCGTCGCGAACTTCAAGCTGCGCGAAAACCAGGCGATTGGCTGCCATGTGACGCTGCGGCGCGACGTGATGTATGAGTTCCTGGACCGGTTAGTGGCGACGGCGATGCCGCGGATCCGTGATTTTCGCGGTATTTCATCCCGCGCGTTCGACGGACGGGGGAATTATTCCATCGGCATTGCGGACCAGACGATTTTTCCGGAGATCGAGATGGACAAGATCAAACGTACTCAGGGGATGGACATCACCATCGTGACCACCGCGCCGACGGATGACGAAGCGCGCGACTTGTTGAAATTGATGGGCATGCCCTTTGCGGAAGGAAGATAATATGGCAAAACAATCATGGTTGGAGCGCAACAAGAAAAAGACCGAGACGGTCAAGAAATACGCCGCCTTGCGCGCGGAGTTAAAGGCGAAGAAAGACTACGCCGGCTTGTCCAAGCTGCCGAAGAACGCCAGCCCCGTCCGGGTGGTGAACCGGTGTGCATTCAGCGGCCGGCGGCACGGTTATCTCCGCAAATTTGCCTGCTCCCGTTTAACCTTCCGCGAGGCGGCCTTGAACGGCCTGATCCCCGGCGTGACGAAAGCCAGTTGGTAAGCCTATGAGTGACCCGATTTCAAACATGCTCACCCAGATCCGCAACGCCAGCCTGGCGCTGCTGCCCAACGTGGAGATGCCGCATTCGAAAATGAAGGAGAGCATCGCCCACATCCTCAAGAAGGAGGGCTATATCGCCGACTGCGCTGTTGAGGGCAAAACCATCAAACGGCTCAAGCTCAAACTCAAATATCAAGGACGCAAAGGCATCATTGAAGGTTTGAAGCGCGTCAGCACTCCGGGGTTGCGCCGTTATGTCGGTGCGACGGAAGTGCCCCGCGTGCTCGGCGGCATGGGTGTGGCCATCCTTTCCACGCCGCGCGGCGTGATGACCGGCGGGGACGCACGCAAACAGAACGTCGGCGGCGAGCTGCTGTGCTTCGTCTGGTAACTTAGCTCTGAATATTTATGTCAAGAATTGGAAAACAGCCCATCGCGATTCCCGCCAAAGTGAAGGTGGAGATCAAGGGCCAGAAAGTTTTTGTCGAAGGGCCGAAGGGCAAGCTCGACTTTGAACTGCCCAAGCGGACCGCCGTCAAGCTGGACGCCGGCCAGATGCTCGTCAGTCGCGCGGGCGAGGATGCCGAAGCCCGGGCGTTGCACGGCCTGAGCCGTTCGATCTTGAACAACATGGTCAAAGGCGTGACTGACGGCTTTGTCAAAAAGCTGGAAATCCAGGGCGTCGGTTTCAAGGCCGCCGTGCAGGGCAAGAACGTCAACCTGAGCCTGGGCTATTCACACCCGATTTTGTATCCCATCCCCGACCAGATCAAAGTGACCGTCGAGGAAAACACCAAGCTCACCATCGAAGGGCCGAACAAACAGGTGGTCGGACAGGTCGCCGCGGAAATCCGCAGCTACTACCCGCCGGAGCCGTACAAGGGCAAGGGTGTTCGTTACAGTGACGAGAAGGTCATCCGCAAGGAAGGCAAAACCGTCCAATAGTCTATGATAATTTTGGCCACGGCAATTCCGTGGTCCCCAAGAAATGAGAACTGAAAAGAAAAATCGTTTGGCGCAAGTCCGCGTGTGGCGGATTCGCAAGAAGGTGGTCGGCACCACGGCGCGTCCGCGCATGGCCGTGCGCTTCACCGGTAAGAATATTCACGTACAGTTCATCGACGACAGCAACGGGACGACCGTGGCGGCGGCTTCGACACTGAATAAGGCGCTGCCGGATCGCGACAAACTGGCCGCCAACGTGACGAGCGCCAAGCGCATCGGCCAAGTGGCGGCGGAAGCGGCCCTGGGCAAAGGGATCAAGCAGGTGGTGTTTGACCGCTGCGGCGCGCGGTACCATGGCAAGGTCAAAGCGTTGGCCGACGCGGCCCGCGAAGCGGGACTGCAGTTTTAACCGAATCAGGAGAATCATATTGTGGCAGAACCAACCAAATCAAATTTCGGTGGCGGTCGTGGCGGTGGCCCTGGACGCGGTCCCGTTGGGCGCGGTGGTCCCGGGCGTGGTCCTGGGCGCGGCACGTCGCGTGGACCGCGGCGCGACAAGCCGGCGGGTGAGTCGTCCGAACTGTCGAGCGACGGCAAGCCCGTTCATGAATTGACCGAGAAAGTTATTTTCATCAACCGCAACTCGAAGGTCGTCAAAGGCGGTCGCCGTTTCAGTTTCAGTGCCCTTATCGTCACGGGTGACAAGCGCGGTCGCGTGGGCTTGGGCATGGGCAAGGCGGCCGAAGTGTCGGAAGCGATCCGGAAGGGTGGGGACGTTTCCAAACAGCAAATGGTCAGCGTTTCGCTGGCGGGTACGACTATTCCTCACGAAGTGTATTCGACCTTTGGTGGTGCGAAAGTCCTCCTGCGGCCGGCATCGCCGGGAACGGGGATTATCGCTGGCAAGATCGTTCGCGCGGTGGTGGAATCGGCGGGCGTGAAAGACATCCTGAGCAAGTCGCTGGGTTCCAGCAATGCGGCCAACGTGGCCAAGGCGACGCTCGAAGCATTGCAAAGCCTGCGGTTACGCGAGCAAATCTACAAACTTCGCGGCCTCGAATTAAAAGTGCGGAAAGAAGTCACGGTCACAGCTTAATTGAGTATGCGTTTACATGATTTGAAACCCCGTCCTGGATCGAAGCATCGCCGCAAGCGGCTCGGTCAGGGTGAATCCAGCGGTCGCGGCAAGACCAGCGGTCGCGGCGGCAAAGGCCAGACGGCCCGTTCCGGAAGTTCCATCCGCATCGGCTTTGAAGGCGGCCAGATGCCGCTCATCCGCCGCATTCCCAAGCGCGGGTTCAACAACGCGCGGCACGCGACAGTTTACATTCCGGTGAACCTCGACGCGCTCAACCAGTTTGAGGACGGTGCCCGGGTGGATGAAGTGGCGTTGCGTGCGACCGGCGCGGCCAACGGCCCCGGTGCTGGTGTGAAGATTCTTGGCACCGGCAAGCTCACCAAAAAATTGACGGTCACCGCACATGCGTTCAGTGCTTCCGCCCGCAAGGGGATCGAAGCTGCCGGCGGTGTCTGTGAGGTCGTCGGAGCCAAGCCAACCGCCACCGCCTAGACGTAGAAAATCGCTGACCCTTCAGGCGCATGCTCAAAGCCATCACCAGCACGTTTTCCAACTGCTTCAAAATCCCCGAATTGAAGTCGCGGATTTTTTTCACGTTGATTGTCCTAGTCGTCTGCCGGGTGGTGTCGATGATCCAGGTTCCCGGTCTCGACGGCCCGACGCTGACCGCCTACTTCAATGAAAACGCCTCCAAGGCCGGAGGTAATTCGCTGCTCGGCATGTACAGCATGTTCACCGGCGGCGCGCTGGAGCGGTGCGCGGTGGGTTCACTCGGCATCATGCCCTACATCAGCGCCACGATCATCATCCAGTTGCTAACGGCGGTGATTCCCAACCTGAGCAAACTCGCGCGCGAAGAAGGCGGACGCACCAAAATCATTCAATACGGCCGCTATTTAACCGTTCTGTTGTGCCTCGGCCAGGGTCTGGTGATGGCGATCGGCTGGGAAAACCCGGAAAAAATCTTCCCCAATTTCAAAGGCACTCTGGTCAGCGATCCTGGCTGGTGGTACCGCATCCAGACGATGCTGGTGCTCACCACCGGCACCTTGTTGCTGATGTGGCTGGGCGAGCAAATCACCGATCGCGGCATTGGCAACGGCATTTCGCTGGTGATCACCATCGGTATTTTGGCGCGGCTGCCCCTGGCGGCGCTCACGCTCCAAACCATGTTTTTCCCGCCGGAAGGAGTCGAACGGCAGTATAATCTTTTCTATGCCGTGGCTTTGGTGCTGTTGTTGGGGTTCGTGATCGCCGGGGTGATTGCGGTGACCCAGGCGCAGCGAAAAATCCCTGTGCAATATGCCCAGCGGGCGGTGGGCCGGAAAGTGTACGCGGGCAGCAGTTCCTTCATGCCGTTACGGGTCAATTATGCTGGCGTGATGCCGATCATTTTTGCCCAGGCCATCCTGATGTTTCCGGACAAGATATTCATGATGCTGGGACAGGCGTTGGACCTGAAGTTTTTCAAGGAACTGGCCGGACATTTCCGAGAGGACACGTTTGTTTACATCCTGATGTTCGGCGGCATGATCCTCTTCTTCTCCTACTTCTGGGTGGCGACGCAGTTCAATGAACTTCAGATCGCGGACGATTTGAAGAAACATGGCGGTTACATTCCCGGCGTGCGGCCCGGGCAGGCCACCAGCGACTTTTTGCACAAGGCCATGAGCCGGATCACGCTGGGTGGCGCCATTTTTCTAACGGTCATCGCCGTCATGCCGATCCTGTTGAACCGCGCCATGAAGATACCGTTTGAGGTGGCGACCTTTTTTGGGGGCACCAGCATGTTGATTTTGGTGGGCGTGATGCTGGACACCATGCGGCAGATGGAATCGCACTTGTTGATGCGGCACTACGACGGATTTTTGAAGAAGGGACGGCTCAAAGGCCGTTTCTAACCAGTGGGGCGAGTCCGACTCGGCGGCCCGCAAGGTTATGATCTTGTTGAAGAATGAGCGGGAAGCGCAGGGGATGCGGGAAGCCGGCGCAGTGGCCGGCGCAGTGCTAGATGAAGTAGCGGCGTGGATACGGCCGGGACTGACGACGCGGGCGATTGATGAATACGCGGCCAGCCGGATCGAAAGCTACGGGGCGCGCAGCGCCTTTTTTGGCTATCGAAAATATCCGTGCCGCATCTGCATCTCGGTCAACGAGCAGGTCGTGCATGGGTTGGCCGGCGACCGACGCGTGCAGTTTGGCGACATCATCAGTCTGGATGTCGGCGTCCGGCACAATGGATTTATCGGTGATACGGCGCGGACGGTGGCGGTGGGCGGCTGTGATTTGTCGGCGCAGAAATTGATTGATGTGACGGAGAAAGCCTTATATGAAGGCATCTCCCGTGCTGTCGTCGGGAACCGCGTGGTGGACATTTCGCGCGCGATTCAGGCGCACGTTGAGGCGAATGGTTTCAGTGTCGTGCGGGAATTTGTCGGTCACGGTGTCGGCCGGTCGGTGCATGAAGACCCGCAGATACCGAACTTCGTTGAGCCGGGCAAAAGCTCGCCGAAGTTGAAGCCGGGCATGACGCTGGCGATTGAACCGATGGTGAACGCCGGCAAGCCGATGGTGAAAATTTTGAGTGACGGTTGGACAGTGGTGACCCAAGATGGCCAACCCTCGGCTCACTTTGAGCACACAGTGCTGGTGACCGGGGCCGAGCCGGAAATATTGACGTGGCCAGCGAAGATGCCATCCAAGTTGAAGGCCGTGTAGTTGAAGTTCTGCCGAACACGCTGTTTCGGGTGGAACTGCCAAACCGGCACCGGATTCTGGCGCATGTGGCGCGGAAGGTGCGGTTGGAGTTCAACCGGCTCGCGCCCGGCGACAAAGTAATGATTCAGATGTCGCCCTTTGACATGTCGAAGGGCTGCATCACCAGTTGCGGAAAATAGAAAACAAATATGAAAGTTCGCGCATCCGTTAAGAAACTTTGCGAAAACTGCAAGATCGTGAAACGCAAGGGCGTCATTCGCGTGATTTGCAGCAACGCGCGTCACAAACAACGTCAGGGTTAAAACATTATGGCACGTATTTTAGGCGTCGATATTCCCGGCAACAAGCGCATTGATATTGCGCTGCGTTACATCTACGGCATCGGTCCGGTGAACGCGAAGGTCATCCTGGAAAAAGCCAAGATTGATCCGAGCATTCGGGCCAAGGATTTGGACGAATCCCAGATGTCCCAGATCGTTCACGCCATTCAGGAAGGCAAATATGTCATCGAGGGCGACCTGCGCCGCGAACTGGGCATGAACCTGAAACGCTTGCAAGGCATCAAATGCTACCGTGGCATCCGCCATCTGCGCAGCCTGCCGGTGCGCGGCCAGCGCACCCAAACCAACGCGCGCACCCGCAAAGGCCCGCGCAAGACGGTCGGCGTGCAACGCAACCCGAACGCCAAGACCGGTATTCACTAAGCCTGATTTATGTCCGAAGAAAAACCCAAACCCGCTCCGAAGAAAGAGGCCAAGCCCGCCGGTGACAAGCCGGCGGCTGAACCCAAAGCCAAGAAGGCCGCCCCCGGTGCCGAAGCGCCCGCCGCTCCCAAGCCCGTCGAAGGTGCCGCTCCGGCGGTGGCCGCCCCGACCGCCGCCGAATTGCTCGCCGACGATCCGAATGCCAAGAAGATCGTCAAGGCGAAAGGCTCCAAGAACATCAGCGTCGGCATCGCCAATATTCTCGCCACGTTCAACAACACCCAGGTCACCATCACCGACATGCAGGGCAACCTGCTTGGCTGGTCGAGCGCGGGCCGCGTTGGCTTCAAAGGCTCGCGCAAGAGCACCGCGTTCGCGGCGCAGCAGGTCGCGCAGGACGCCGCCCGCCAGGCGATGTCGCACGGAATGCGGGAAGTGGAAATCCGTGTCAAAGGTCCCGGCTCTGGCCGTGAATCCGCGATCCGCGCGTTGCAGGCGATTGGTTTGGAAATCACCACTATCAAGGACGTGACGCCCGTGCCGCACAACGGTTGTCGCCCGCGCAAGAAACGCCGCGTGTAATCCCATCAACTTTTAACGTTCAACTATTAACTAACACATGGCTCGTTACACAGGTCCCCGGGTTCGCATCAGCCGCCGTTTTGGCGTGCCCATCTTCGGCCCCTCCAAATATCTCGAACGGAAAAATTATCCGCCGGGCGTTCACGGCCCCAAGATGCGCCGCAAGCACACCGATTACGGTCTCGGCCTGATCGAGAAACAGAAACTGCGCTACTACTACGGATTGATGGAGCGCCAGTTTCGCGGTGTTTATGAACGCGCGTTGAAGAAGCGCGGCGTGACTGGCGAGACGATGCTTCAGATTTTGGAGACACGCCTGGACAGTGTCGCTTTCAGCCTCGGTTTTGGCAGCACCCGCGCCGCCGCCCGACAGCTTATTTCGCACGGACACGTCAAGGTGAACGGTCGCAAGGTCAACATCCCCTCGTTCGCGCTGAAGGTGAACGATGTCGTCGAAATCAAGGACTCGAATGTGTCGCGGCAGAACGCGACCAAGAACTTGGAAATTTCCACCAGCCGGGCGGTGCCCGAGTGGCTGATGCTCAACAAAGAGGCCTTCAAGGGCACGGTGCTTCGCATCCCGTCGCGTGACGAGATTCAGCCCATCGCCAACGAACAGGCCGTCGTCGAATTTTATTCCCGCTAACCAAACCCGCTCTCCGCAAGAGAGCACCAGGCAATTATACGGGCCGTGACGCCGGCGGGAATCCCCGCGAAGCGGCCAGATTAAAATTGCCAGAAAGAAAACCATGCCAGTACGTTTAGGACGTTTCGAAATGCCCAACCGGTTGAAGAAGGAAGATTCAACCGCCACGCCACTCTATGCCAAGTTCGTAGCCGAGCCGTTTGAAACCGGTTACGGCCACACCATCGGCAACTCCCTGCGCCGCGTGCTCCTCAGCTCGCTCGAAGGCGCGGCCATCACTTCCGTCAAGATTGACGGCGCGATGCACGAGTTCACCACCATCGAAGGCGTGATGGAAGATGTCACGGACGTCGTGTTGAATCTGAAGAAGATTCTGTTCAAGGCCCACAGCCGCGAACCGCAGACCCTCCTGCTTTCCACGAACAAGGAAGGGCACGTCACCGCCCACGATATCGAACTGAATCAGAACATCGAACTGGTCAACCCCAAGCAAATCATCTGCACGCTCGACAAGAAGAGGAAGCTGTTGATGGAATTTGAAGTGAAGGTCGGCCGCGGTTTCTGCCCCGGCGACGAAAACAAGAAGCCGGATCAGGCCATTGGCGTCATTGCCATTGATTCCCTTTTCTCGCCGGTGACGCGGGTTCGTTACGCCGTCGAAAGTGCGCGGGTCGGACAGCGCACGGATTACGACCGGTTGATCATTGAAATTTGGACCGACGGGCGCATTTCACCCGACGACGCGCTCACGCAGGCCTCGGCGATTCTGCAGAAGCATCTGGACGTCTTTGTTGGCTACGACAAGAACGCCATCGAGTTTGAAGAAGTCGTGGACAAGCAGGACGACGAGAAAGCCAAGCTCAAGAAGATGCTCAACATGAGCGTCAACGAAATCGAGTTGAGCGTTCGCGCGGCCAACTGCTTGAACAACGCCAACATCACCACCGTGGGCCAGCTCGCGTTGAAGTCCGAGGCCGAGATGCTAAAGTACCGCAACTTCGGCAAGAAGTCCCTGAACGAAATCAAAGAGAAGTTGACCGGGCTGGGCTTGAGCCTTGGCATGAACATCGACCCTGCGTTGCTCGAAGCAGCCAAGGAAGAAGCCAAGCCCGAAGCGGTCTAACAGGAGTTTTATGCGACACCTTAAACGAACCGCCAAGCTGGGCCGCACCAGTGAGCATCGCAGCGCGATGCTGGCCAACTTGGTTTGCAGTCTCATCAAGCACAAGCGCGTGGAGACGACCCTGGCCAAAGCCAAGGCCGCGCGCTCCGTTGCGGAAAAAATGCTCACGCTCGGAAAATCCGGCACCCTGCATGACCGCCGGCTGGCCGCCGCCCGCCTGCGTCAACAGGCGCGCACGCATTTCCAAGGCACGCCCACCAAAAAGGGCAAAACCCTCCGCGAGGAGTGGCGCAAGAACGAGGACGTGGTGCGCATTTTGTTTGATGAACTCGCTCCCGCGATGAAAGAACGGCGTGGCGGCTACACGCGCATCGTCAAGATGCACCAGCGCCGTGGCGATGCCTCGCAGCTCGCCATCCTCGAATGGGTGGACGCGGTTGCACCAGCTCCGGAAACGGCTCCGGCCGCCACCGAAGCGAAGACTGCCGAAGCGGCGAAATAATTCGCGCCAGCAAAATCTCAGGCCCGTCCGGCAACGGACGGGTTTTTTTTGCTTTCAGAGGTGCAGGATGATAAGCGCCTGCCTGCGTACAGTCCGGGCCAGGTTGATTTTTCCGAGTTTAGTCTTGGCGCATTCTTCAAATGCGTGTAGTCACATCGCATTCAAATCAAACCACAACATGACTCCCGCCTCTGCTGACTCCGACGCGAACCTCCCGTGGTGGCGCACGCTTACTCGCTACCATTGGTTCGTCTTTACGATGGCCTGCCTCGCCTGGCTCTTTGACTGTCTTGACCAGCAGCTTTTCATCATCGCCCGCAATCCCGCCATCGCCTCGCTCATGCCTGCGGACACCGGTTCCGATATTTTGAAGCAATGGGGCGGCAACGCGACCGCCATCTTCGTGGCCGGTTGGGCCACTGGCGGCCTCATCTTCGGCGCGGTGGGCGACCGCATCGGCCGGGCGAAGACGCTGGCCGCCACCGTGCTGCTTTACTCCGTCTTCACCGGCCTCTCGGCGTTGTCGCGCAACGTCGTTGACTTTTGCATTTACCGTTTCCTGACCGGCCTCGGCGTCGGCGGCGTGTTCGGTCTGTCCGTCGCGCTGGTCGCGGATTCGCTGCCGGACAAGGCCCGGCCGCACGCGCTCGGCCTGCTGCAATCCCTCTCGGCCGTCGGCAATATCACCGCCGGCGCCATTGCCATCCTCATCGGCTATCTGGAGACGACGAGCATCAAGCCCGGAGCCTCGTGGCGTTATATGTTCCTCATCGGCTCGCTGCCCGCGTTCCTCTGCGTCTTCATTCAAATCCGCTTGAAGGAGCCGGAAAGGTGGGTGAAAGCCCGCGAGGCTGGAAAGGTCACGGGGGTGAAGTTCGGCTCGTACACGTCGCTCTTCGGCGAAGCGCGCTGGCGCAAGCCCGCCCTGCTCGGCATGTTGCTCTGTGTGTCCGGCGTCGTCGGCCTCTGGGGCGTCGGTTTCTTCAGCCCGGAACTGGTGGGTGATGTCATCGGCAAATTGCTCAAGGAACAAAACGTTCCCGCCGCGCAGATGCCCGGCAAGCGTCTCATGTGGACCGGCATCAACATGATCATGCAAAACGTCGGCGCTTTCTTCGGCATGATGGCGTTCACTAGGCTCGCGAGCCGCTACGGACGTAAGCCCGTCTTCGCCGTTGCTTTCGTCGCCGCTTTCCTCAGCACTGCGGCCACGTTCAAATTTCTCAGCCAGCCGTGGCACATCTTCACGCTGATTCCGCTGATGGGCTTCTGCCAGCTCGCGCTCTTCGCCGGCTTCGCCATTTATTTACCCGAGCTGTTCCCCACGCGCCTCCGCAGCACCGGCGTGAGTTTCTGCTATAATGTGGGCCGCTTCATTGCCGCCAGCGGGCCGTTCACGCTCGGCATCCTGCAAGCCCGTCTTGCCGCCGGCGCGGTCACCGCCGAGGCCAAGCTAGAAGCCTTTCGCAACGCCTGCTGCTGGGTGAGCCTTGTTTTCCTCCTGGGCCTCGTCGCGCTCTGGTTCCTGCCGGAGACGCACGACAAACCGCTGCCCGAAGATTGAAGCAAATAGTCGTAGCTGCGACTACTTCGCGAGATTCAAACACACGAGCCAGTTCTGCCCGTGCATTCCGGAGCGGAGGTAAAGCCGTTTGTTCGCCAGCACCGGCGAGTTCCAGCACGGATACGCCAGCACCGGCACTTGCCAGCGGGAAATTTCTTCCGGCTCTTTCGAGTTCGGTTTGAACAGACCGAGCAGGCCGCCTTCGCCGAGCACGATCAATTTGCCGTCGGCGAGAATCGCGGAACCGCGACCAAACACATTCGGCTGCGCGATGGTGTTGGGTGGCGGATGGCCCGCCCAGTTTTCATCGTGATCCCACTTGAGTTTGCCAGTCTTTAGTTCCACGCAGCGAAAGCGCGCGTCTGGTTCGTTGCGACCGCTGAAAGAATAGAGCAGACCGTCGTGATAGATCGGCGTGGTCCAATGAATCTCCAGCACGGGCGGCACCAATTCACGCGGTTCCTTGGGACTGCGCCAAACTTCCTCAAAGCTTTTGCCGTCCGGCTTTACGCGTAGCGCAACGGAACCGACGCGAAAGTAAGCTGCGGAAAAGAAAACCAAGTCGTCCACCACGACGGGATTCATCGCGTTCACCGAGTCGTTGGCGGTGGATTGAAACCAGCGGCTGAAGTTCACCGCACCGGTCTTCGGGTCGAGCGACACGAGGCCCTGGCGCATCAGGCATAAGATATGGCGCTTGCCATGAATCGTCGCGGCGACGGGCGTGGCGTAGCTGGCTTGCTTCCAGTGTGCCACCCACGACACCACGCGCTCACCCGGCCAGCCCAACATCGGCTGACCTTGCCAGTTATTTTTGCCGACGCTTTCCCACACCGTCTTGCCGGTCTTGGCGTTGAACGCGACCACACCGGAGTTCGGCTGACCGCCGACCATGACGATGAGCAAATCGCCTTCGAGAATCGGCGTGCTGCCCACACCGAAAAATGCTTCCGGCACTTCAAAGTCTTTGGCCGTGTCGCGCTCCCACACTTTTTTGCCCGTCGCTAGTTCGAGGCAAAGTAATTTGCCCTCCGCACCGAACGTGTAACAAAGATTTGTCGTCAGCAATGGCGTGCAACGCGGGCCGTTGTTGTAGCCGTACGGGTCTTCGTATTTGCTCGCGTAGGGGTAACGCCACATGGGGTTGCCCGTCGCCGCTTCCAAGCATTCCACGACTTCCTCGCCGTCGGTACGATGATGCACCACGAGCCGTTCGCCGCGCACACTGGGCGCGCTGTAGCCCGTGCCGGTCTTGTGTGACCACACGACGGGCGGTCCCCCGGTCGGCCACTTATCGAGCAGACCGGTTTCCGTGGAGGTTCCGTTCGCGCGCGGGCCGAGGAACTGGGGCCAGTCTTCACCAGCGGCCGGGAGCACCAGCCACACTGCCACGGCGAGGTGTAATAGCGGTTTGAAACAGTTGATGTTCATCTTAAGTCTCGGATCTATTTTCAGGATCAAGCGCGGTCGAAGTCGGGTCAAGGCAAAAGCCGATGGAGTTGATTCTTGAACCGCCGCGATTTCGCCGCTCAAACAATCGGCGGGGTTTTGACTTTCGAGCCGTCATCCTCTAGCTTCGCCGCGCCATGAATATTATCCGTTATACGGACGCCAACTTTGCGCAGAAACTCGCCCGGCTTGCCGCCGAGACGAGTTTATTCGATCCGCTCATCGAGCAACGCGCCCGCGAAATCATCGAAGCCGTGCGCGCGCGTGGTGACGGCGCGTTGTTGGAATTCACCGAGCGTTTTGACGGCGCAATACTTTCAGCGGAACAAATCCCCGTCAGCACGGCGGAATTGCTAGGCGCTTCATTGAAAGCCGATGACTCGCTGCGCGCCGCTGTGGCGGACGCGGGGCAAAACATCGCCGCCTTCGCGAAGAAATCCCGGCGCAAAAACTGGCAGATGACCAATTCCCATGGCGCGGCGGTGGGCGAAAGGTTCGATCCGTTTCAGCGCGTGGGCATCTACATTCCCGGCGGCACCGCGCCGCTCGTCTCGACGGCGCTGATGACCATCACGTTGGCGCGCGTCGCGGGTTGCCAGGAAATCGCCGTCTGCACGCCGCCGGACAAGACCGGCCAGGTCAATCCCGCGCTTCTGTTCGCCGCGCGAGCGGCCGGGGCGACGGAGATTTACAAGGTGGGCGGTGCGCAGGCCATCGCAGCGATGGCGCTCGGCACCGCGACGATTCGCCGCGTGCAAAAGCTGTTTGGCCCTGGCAACGCCTACGTCGTCGCGGCCAAGCGGTTGCTCTTTGGACGTGTCGCCGTGGATTTGCTGCCTGGCCCCAGCGAAGTGCTCGTGCTCGCCGACGACACGGCCAATCCGAAGTTCGCTGCCGCCGATCTGCTGGCGCAGGCCGAGCACGGTTCGGGTCACGAGCGCGTCTGGCTTGTGACGCCATCGATCAAAGTGCTCAAGGCGGTGCCAAAGGAAATCGCCCGCCAACTGCCGAAGCTTGCGCGCCGTCAATTCATTCAAAGCGCGCTCAATCACAACGGCTGGCTGATTCAGGTGGCTTCGCTCGACGCCGGCATCGCGTTGGTGAACCAACTTGCGCCGGAGCATTGCGAAGTGATGACGCGCAACTCCTGCGAAGTGAGCCGACGCATTGTCACGGCGGGCGCGATTTTCCTCGGCCCGTGGTCGCCGACGGTGCTGGGCGATTACGTGGCGGGTCCCAGTCACACGCTGCCGACCGGCGGCGCGGGCGCATCGTTCGCCGGACTCACCGTGGATCAATTCCAACGCCGCACGAGCGTCGTCGAATATTCCGGCACCTCGCTCAAGAAGGCGCTGAAATCGGTGAAGAAATTCGCGGAACTTGAAGGCTTGGGCGCACATGGGAAATCGGCGGCAATCCGAGGTTGACCATGTGTCATCTATAGATTACACATAGAGCCAGTGATCCAGAGGGAAATCAAGAAGCTGGAGCTTCAGAACGGACTCGTCCCGTTTGACGAGTGGTTCGATTCCCTGCGCGACCAGCGGATGCAGGCGGCGGTGGATGCGCGATTGGCTCGGGTGCGTGCCGGAAATTTCGGCGACCACAAATCCGTGGGCGGCGGAGTGTCCGAGTTGAGAATCGCTTTTAAGCCGGGACTCCGCGTTTATTACGGACTGCACCGCCAGAAAGTCGTGGTGCTGGTGGGCGGCGGTGACAAGAGCAGCCAATCAGGCGACATCCGCCGCGCGCAACAACTGTGGCAACAATTCACGAAATATGCGTCTGAAAAATTACAAAGCTGACTTGAGGAAACGGCTGCGCGATCCCGAATACGCGGCTGAATATCTTGCGCAGGTGCTGGCCGAGAAGGACAGCGCTGCGTTCCTGATTGCGCTCAAAGACGTGGTGGAAGCCGGCGGCGGCGTGGGCAGTTTGGCCGGGCGCGTGGGGCTCAAGCGGCCAAGTCTTTACAAGATTCTCTCCAAAAACGGCAACCCGACTTTGGAAACCTTGCAGGAGATTTTAGGGTCACTGGGACTCCGCGTCTCTGTTGCCCTGGATGAAGCAGCGTGAACATCTCGTTCAAGATGGCTTTGCCCGCCGTGAATAAATTCGCGGAGATTGAGGGTTTGGGTGCGCATGGCAGAAGTGCGGAAGTGCGGGTAAAATACTGATGACATGAAAGCAAAATTTCTCATTTGGATTGGCCTTGTTCTCCAATTCGCCTTCTTAATTTTATACCTGTTTACTGCTCCAGAACCTGTGGGGGCAATAAGAATTGGGCTCAAACGGCTAAAAGCTGCCTGCCCGGCCGAGGCAGCAAGATTGCCTGAAATAACTAAGGGTGTCGTGACACTGGAAACATCGGGAGACTTTTTTCAAGTGGCAGGGACGTGGTTCAAATCTCTTGTCTCGATTACGTTGGGTTTCACGGTTGTGAATATCATTATTTCCATTTTACTTCTTAATTCGCATCGCGTGCAAAAAGGATTTCAAACCTTTGACAAGTCAGTTACACAATGAAAGTCGCACAATCTTTTGTTCGCCCGCTCGTCCGAGATCTGCGCGTATTGGTGCCCGTCAAGCCGTAGGATATTTTCCTGGTTTGTGCATTTGGTCGAATCGGTCAACACCTGTTAATATTGACTCCATGAGCGCGTTCCCAGTCAGCTCGGAAAAAGAAACTCAACTCGCGCAGCGCATGGCGGCGCTGGATGTGCGGGAAGCCGACATTGAAGAGTCCTTTGTCCGCTCCGGAGGTCACGGCGGACAGAATGTCAACAAGACCTCGACCTGCGTGATGCTGCTCCATCGTCCCACCGGGTTGCAGGTCAAATGTCAAGCCACCCGCCAGCAGGGACTCAACCGTTTCTTCGCGCGCCGACTGCTACTCGATAAGATCGAGGCCCAGAAAAATGGTTTCGTTGCCACCGAGCGCGCCCGCATCGAGAAAATTCGCCGACAAAAGCGCAAGCGCTCCCGCCGCGCCAAAGACCGGATGCTCGCCGACAAATTCCATCACGCCGACAAGAAGGCATCACGTCGGTCGGTTGGAATGGAGTAGTAATCCGTTTTACCGGCGGTCCACGAAGTGGCGAAGAACCAATCCTCTCTTGCTGGGTCAGATGTGTCCATGGGTTTGCATGGACTTTTCAACTCGTTTCACTTGAAATGACGCGGATGATTTCAGGAAGTTCCAGAAACCTGATCCGCCGGCTGGTGCGCGACCTGCACGCCTATGTGCCGGGCGAGCAGCCGAAGATCAAAGGCTTGATCAAGCTCAACACGAACGAGAATCCGTTTCCGCCATCGCCCCATGTGTTGCGGAAGATTCGGGCGGCGGTGGACGGGCGGTTGCGGCTGTATCCGAACCCGACAGCGCAGGCGTTGCGCGAGAAGCTGGCGAAGCTGCACGGATGCGCGCCAGAAAACATCATCGTGGGCAACGGCTCGGATGAATTGCTGGCACTGGCGACGAGGGCGTTTGTAGAACCATGCGGGGATTCGCGTTCGATTTGGGACTTACTTGGTCCACCTCCCGAAGTCCTCAGCGTAAAAACAGGGAAACTCATTTCCATGCGGTCGAGAAAGTTTTCACTGAGCGTAATTCAGTTTTTCACGCCGAGCTACTCGCTCTATCCTGTATTGGCGGACATTCACGGCGCGGCGAAGAATGCCGTGCCGCTGAAGGCGGATTTCAGTCTGCCGAGTCTGGTGGAGTTGAAGCGCGGCAAGCTCTGGGATTTCCGCGCGGCACTCACTATTGTCACGACGCCGAATGCGCCGAGCGGGCGAGGCTACTCGACGACAGAGTTGGAAGCACTCTGCCGGGCGCAAAAGGGGGTCGTCATTTTGGACGAAGCTTACGTGGATTTCGCTAAGGAGAATGCGCTGAAACTGGCGCTCAAATACCCGCACGTTCTCGTCTCGCGGACGTTTTCCAAGGCTTACTCGCTCTGTTTCCAGCGCGTCGGCTACTTTGTCGGCCATCCGGAACTCATCGCGGCGCTCGACAAAATCCGCGACAGCTACAATGTCAATGGCCTTGGTCAAATCGCCGCGCTGGCGACGCTGGATAACCTGCCGTATTACCGGCGCAATTTCCGGCGCATCATGGCCACGCGCGAGCAGTTGAGCGGGGAGCTGGCCGCGCTTGGCTTCCAAGTCCTGCCAAGTCAGGCAAATTTCATCTTCACCCGCCCGCCAAAGTTTGCTGCGGAAGCCTGGCTGCTCAAGTTGCGTGAGCGGAAGATTCTGGTGCGCTGGTTCAAGTATCCGGAAACGAAAGATTTCATCCGAGTCACCATAGGCACTGAGCGGGAAGCCGAAGCG
>JBKJSC010000055.1:0-4782 GCA_046593035.1 Limisphaerales bacterium
AGGAGAAATTCGCCACAAACGAAAGCCCCGGCAAGGTCACCGTGCCCGTGGTCGCCACGTCGGTAGCGAATTTCTCCTTGGGCGCGGGCGGCAGCACCAACATCCCGCTGCCCGCGACTGCGTCGATCAACAGCTCTGACTTGGTCGAAAACAAAGGTGTGCATGTCGTCTCCACCCAAAAGGTCCGAGTCTTCGCCTTCAACAAGGTCAACACCTCTTCGGACGGCTTTGTCGCGTTGCCTGTTCCTCGGCTGGGGCAGGATTACATAGCGCTGAGTTACAACAACGGCGGCAGCATCCAGGGCAGCCAGTTCACCATCGTCGCGACTGTCAACGGCACCGCCGTCACCATCACGCCCGCCAGCACGACCGGTGCGCACGTCGCTTTGACACCCTATGTCGTCAACCTGAACGCCGGGCAGACGTATCAGCTTCGCAATACCGTGAAGAGTTCGGCCGCCGACCTCTCGCGCTCGACCCTCTCGGCGGACCAGCCGATCGCCGTCTTGGGCGGACATCTGGCGGCGAGCGTGCCATCAACGTTTGGGTACGGCGACCATATCGTTCAGCAACTGTTGCCCACGCAGGCCTGGGGGCGGAATCATTTGACGACGCCCTTCAGCACGCGCAGCGGCTATACCGTGCGCGTCATCGCGGGCGCCAACACCACCGCCGTTCAGACCAATGGCGTCGCGCTGGCCACGCTCAACTTGGGCGAAATGCGTGAGTTCATCCTCACCAACGCGGCGACCATAACTGCGGACAAGCCGATCCAGGTGGCGCAATACATGCACGGTTCCAGGTATGACCGGGTGAACGACGCCGACCCCGCAATGGTGATCGTGCCAGCCAGCGAGCAGTTCACGTTCGACTACACCGTGCCCGCGCAGGTTGGCTTCACGAGTTATTTTAATCTGACCGTGCCGACGCTGGCGCTCGACTCGGTGCGGCTCGGAGGCGTGGCCGTTTCGCCCACGAACTTCACCGCCCTCGGGGCGAGCGGATATTCTTACGCGCGGCTGCCCGTGGCTGCCGGCTCTCGGCGCGTGACGGCGTCGCAGCCGTTCGGAGTGGTGGCCTACGGGTTCGCCAACAACGAAGGCTATGGTTATCCTGGCGGAATGGATGTCGGAGCGATTGCCACCATTTCCTCCGTGGCCGTGACTCCGACGGGAGTAAGCCGTACTTTCGGCGCACAGCATTTGGTCACCGCCACCGTTTTGAATGGAGCCACGCCGGTGTCCGGGGTGCGGGTGGATTTCGTGGTGGCGGGGGTCAACAATCGCCGTGGTTTCAACTTCACGGATGCCTCGGGCCAGGCGTCCTTTGCCTACAACGGCACCAACAGCGCCGCGGGTTCGGACACCATCACCGCTACCGCCGGCAGCGTGAACGGCGTGGCCACGGTCAATTGGGGGTCGGCGACGGCACCGTTGATTGCGGGTCCCGCGCCCGTGGTGGTGGAAGCCACCGGAAGTGCCGGCGCTTCAGTGCTGCTTTCGGCGGTGGTCACCGACTCGGATGGCCAGGCATTGACGGCGCGATGGTACGTGGACGGGATTCTTGTCTTCACGGATATTGCAGCCGCCGGCTTTCCGGGGGCGACGACCTTGAATAGTTTCCTCTCGGCACTCTATGGCTTGGGCAGTCACACGGTGACCCTCGTGGCCAGTGACGCCTCAGACACGTCCACGTTTTCCACCACGGTGACGGTGGTGGACACCACGGCACCGACGCTGACCTTGAACGGAGTTAATCCGCTGACGCAGTTGATTAACACCGCCTTCGTTGACCCGGGAGCCACGGCGCTCGACATCTACGCGGGCAATCTGACGGGATCGATCACTGTGACCGGAACGGTTGATACCAGCCATTTGGGCAGTTATCTGCTGCGTTATTCGGTGGTGGATCAAAGTGGCAACCGCAGCAGCGTCACCCGCACCGTGGTCGTGGTGGATCCGACCGCGCCGGTGGTGGCAGCGAGGCCCGATTGCCACGGTACCAATTTCTGGCTCGCCCTGCCGGGCAATATCAACGTCACGCCCGAACTGAGTTTGTTGATATCCTCCGAGTTCAGCACCTACGGCACCGTCACCATTCCGTCACTCGGCTTCACGAATAATTTTTCAGTGGCCGTCGGCGTATTGACCACGGTGATCCTTCCTGCCGGAGCCTCCATGGACAGCTCGGATTTGGTGGAAGACAAGGGCGTTCATGTCAACACCGCCGATGATGTGACTCTTTACGGTTTTAACCGCGTGGCCACTTCTTCAGATGGTTTCCTCGCGTTGCCGGACGATGCACTCGGCAAAAATTATCGCGTGTTGAGCTATCACAACGGCGGGCCGGTACCGGGCAGCCAGTTCACCCTCGTGGCCGGCGAAGCAGGGACGACGACTGTGACCATCACGCCTTCCACCACGACCGGAGCGCGCACCGTTGCCGTGCCGTACACTGTGGTGCTCACGCAAGGCCAGACCTATCAGCTCCGCAACATCACTAACAGCGCGACCGCCGACCTTTCCGGCACGCTGATCGCCGCCGACCAGCGCGTCGGCGTGTATGGCGGACACCGGGCTGAGAACACGCCCAATGGCATTGGCAGCGCCGGTTATGCGGTGGAACAACTGTTCCCGGTGGAGACGCTGGGCAAAAAATATTTGCTCCAACCTTTCGGCGGCCGCACGGGCTACACCCTCCGCGTACAGGCCACGGTCAACGCCACCGCCGTGTCCACCAACGGCGTGCTCTTCACGAATCTGGTGAATGGCGGGGATGTGGCGGAACTGATCTTGACCAACGCGGTGCTGGTCACCGCCGACCAGCCGGTGCAAGTGGCCCAACACGCCCACGGGAGCAATTTTGAACCGGTGGCCAATGGCGATCCCTTCATGATGTTGGTTTCTCCGTACGAGCAGTGGATGAATAGTTATTCCTTCACCACGCCCGCTTCGGTTTACACCAACTACGTGAACATTACCGTCACCAATTCTGGCACCGCCACTGTCCAGTTGGACGGCGTGCTGATTCCGGGAGTCACTTTCACCGCCATCGGCGCGAGTGGTTTCTCCGGCGCGAGCATTCCGATAAATCGCGGCGTGCATACATTGACCAGTTCCTACCCACTGGGCGTCGGCGTTTACGGACATGCGAGTCAAGAAGCGTATGGCTACCTCGCCTGCGCTGGTGCGGGATTGGTAGCCAACGTGAACAGTGTGGCGCTCGCGCCGCTCGCCGCCTCCACTACGATTGGGACGGGGCGCGCCTTCGTTGCGACGGTTAAAGATGTCTCCAACAATCCGGTCGTGGGCGTGCGCGTGGACTTTACCATTAGCGGTTTGACGTCCAGCAATCTCTTCGCGTGGACGGATGCCAACGGCCAGGCCGGTTTCAGTTATGTCTATCTCAACAATGCGGCACCGGGTGTGGACACGATCCGGGCGTCGGTCGGGACAACTCTCACTTCCACCACTCATACTTGGGTCAATAATGGCGCGCCCACCATCACGATTACTGGCACCACGGCTCCGGTCGTCGGGCCGGTACCCGCCATCTTTGAAGCGACTGGGCCGGGCGGAAGGTCAGTGACGTTAAACGTAAATTTCGGCGATCCCAATGGCGACAACCTGGTCGGGAACTGGTACAAGGACGGGACGAGCGTGCAGGCATTCTTGCTGGCGGCTGGCGGACCGCCCAACTCCGGAAACAATTTGTTCACCGCAACCTTTTCTTTGGGATCACACACGGTCGCGGCCGTCGTGGCCGACGCCTTCACTTCCGTCACAAACATCACCACGATCAGAATCCGGGACACCACTGCGCCGACGCTGGTGCTGGTGGGTGCCAACCCGCTGGCCTGGCCCTTGAACACGCCCTTCGTCGATCCGGGCGCAACGGCGACGGACACGGTCGCGGGCAATCTCACCGCGTCGATTACCGTGGCTGGCACGGTGAATGTGACCCAGGCCGGAAGTTACCTGCTGACGTACTCGGTGACAGATCCCAGTGGCAACATTGCCACAACGACCCGCACGGTGCGTGTCGGCGGCGGGCCGTTCGTTTCCAACCAGCGGGATTCCTCCGGCCAGGTCTATGCGCTGGCCTTCCCCGGCAACATCGCCGTCATCCCGGAGTTGAGCCTGCTGATTGTTTCGCCGGTCAATACCTTCGGCACGGTGACGGTGCCGGGCCTGGGCTTCGCGACGAACTTCACCGTCACGGCGGGCCAGCTCACGACTGTGTTGATTCCGGTGACGGCATCCGTGGACAGCTCCGACTCGGTCGAAGCCAAAGGTGTCTTCCTCTCCGCGGCGGATAATGTGTCGGTCTTTGGAGTGAACCGCGTGACGACCAGCACCGATTCCTATTTGGCGCTGCCCCAGGATGCCCTGGGCACCGCTTACACTGTCCTCGGCTACCGCAACGGCGGCGTGATTCGCGGCAGTCAGTTCACCATTGTGGCTACCGTCAATGGCACGGTCGTGACGATTACGCCCACAACCACCACCGGCACCCGGACAGCGGGAGTGCCTTACAATGTCAACTTGAATGCGGGCGACACCTACCAACTGCGCAACCTGACGAATAGCACCGCCGCCGATCTGTCCGGAACCCTCATCGTTTCCACGCAACCCATCGCGGTGTTTGGCGGCCATCGCGCGCCCAACATCCCGGTCGGCGTCAGTTCCGCCGACTACATCGTGGAACAGCTTCCGCCGAATGTGACGTGGAGCCGGAGCTACATTACCTCGCCGCTGGCTACGCGCACCGGGGACACCTTCC
>JBKJSC010000197.1:0-17590 GCA_046593035.1 Limisphaerales bacterium
CGAACAGCAGCAGACCACCTTCATCCGCACGGATCGGATGTTCGCCGGACTGATGTTGTTCCAATGGGTCGCGAGCATCCTGCTGGCGCTGGTCTTCTCCCCAAAAACGTGGGCGGGCGACTCCAGTGCGACTCACATCCATGTGTGGGCGGCGCTGCTATTGGGCGGCGTGATTACCAGCCTGCCGGTCTGGCTCGCGCTGCGCCAGCCCGGCCGCGTCCGCACCCGCCACGTCATCGGCGTCGGCCAGATGCTGATGGGTGCGCTGCTGATTCACCTGACCGGCGGGCGGATTGAAACGCACTTCCACGTCTTCGGTTCGCTGGCGTTCCTGGCCTTTTACCGCGACTGGCGAGTGTTGATCTCGGCTTCGGCGGTGGTGGCGGCGGATCATTTTCTGCGCGGAATGTTTTGGCCGCAATCCATTTTTGGAACACTTATCGCCAGCAATTGGCGCTGGCTCGAGCACGCGGGCTGGGTGGTGTTCGAGGACATTTTCCTGGTCGCCGCCTGCCGTCGCAGCATCCTGGAAATGCGGGCCGGGGCGACGCATCAGGCGCAGCTCGAGGCCACCCGCGACCAGATCGAGCAAACGGTGCGCGAGCGGACCGCCGAATTGAGCCGATCCAACGAAGCCTTGCAGCTCGAAGTGGCTCAACGGGCGAGTGGAAACCGACCTCGTGACTGCCCGTGACAACGCGATGGAGGCGACGCGCGCCAAGGCGGAATTCCTCGCCAACATGAGCCACGAAATTCGCACGCCGATGAATGGCGTCATCGGTATGACCGGCCTGCTGCTGGACACGGAATTGGATCCGCTGCAGCGGGAATTCACCGAGACCATCCGCAACAGCGCCGACAACCTGCTTACGATCATCAACGACATCCTGGACTTCTCCAAGATTGAGTCGGGCAAGCTGGCCCTGGAGGTTCTGGATTTCGATCTCCGTGAAGCGGTGGAAAGCACGCTGGAAATACTGGCCGAGCGGGCGCAAACCAAGGGCATCGAGTTGACCGAGTCGATGTTGCCCGCCGTGCCGACGCAATTGCGCGGGGACGCTGGCCGGCTGCGCCAAATCCTCACCAACTTGGTCGCCAACGCCGTAAAGTTCACCACGGAAGGTGAGGTCGTTGTCCGCGTCACCAAGGAAAGCGAAACAACCACCCACGCCACTCTGCGCTTTGAGGTCAAAGACACCGGCATCGGCATCAGCCCCGAAGCCCAGCAGCGGCTTTTCCAGGCCTTCAGCCAGGCGGACAACTCGACGACACGCAAGTTCGGCGGCACCGGCCTGGGCCTGGCCATTTCACGGCAACTGACGGAGCTGATGCACGGCCAGATCGGCGTGACGAGCGAACCGGGAAAGGGTTCGACCTTCTGGTTCACCCTACAGTTGGAAAAGCAGTCGCCCGACGCCAAGCCGCCCGTCAAATACAGCCGGGACTTGTTCAACCTGCGGGTGCTGGTGGTGGATGACAATGCCACCAACCGCCAGATTCTGCGCCACCAGATTTTTGCGTGGAAAATGCAAAAGGGTAGCGCGTCCAGCGGACGGGAGGCGCTGGACATCCTGCAAAACGCGGTGGCCAACGGCAAACCGTATGACCTGGCGCTGCTCGACATGCAGATGCCGGAAATGGACGGTTTGACTCTGGCGCGCGCCATCAAGGCCAATTCGGCCATTGCGAAGACGCGGCTGATTATCCTCACTTCCCTGGGTCAACGGCCCGCAGCCGGGGAGTTGGCAGCAGCGGGCATTGATGCCTACCTGGTCAAACCGGTCAAACAATCGCGCCTCTTTGATTGCCTGGTCAACGTCATCGGCAAATCCCCCTCCGAGACAGGCGCAGGCGTTGCAAAAGCGACCGCCGAAGTCCTGGCGTCTCCGTCCAAACTCGCGCCGCGCCCGGGGCAAAGAGCGCGCATCCTTCTGGCCGAGGACAACAGCATCAACCAAAAAGTGGCCCTCGGTCAGTTGCGCAAACTTGGCTACACGGCGGATGCCGTGGCCAACGGTCTGGAAGCTTTGGAAGCGCTGGAGCACGTTTGCTACGACGTCGTCCTGATGGATTGTCAGATGCCGGAGATGGACGGTTACGAAGCCACCCGCGCCATCCGGCAACGCGAATCGCAACCGTCGCCCGAAACAAAAAGCCGGGCACGCCTTCACATCATTGCCATGACGGCCAACGCGATGGATGGCGACCGCGAGAAGTGTCTGGCGGCGGGCATGGACGATTACGTCAGCAAACCCGTGCGTACGGTCGAATTGCAAGGAGCCTTGGAACGCTGGATACCGACGACGTCCAGCCCAAGAGCGCCCGCCGGGGAAAACCACCGCGTGGTGAGACCCGCCGCCGAGGAACCGCCGGTGGACTTGGAGCGTTTGCGGGAAATGAGCAGTGACGATCCCCACATTCAGGATGAACTCATCGCGCTTTACCTGCAACAAGCGGATGAACTGATGCCCGGTTTGCACGCCGCACTTCAAGCCAAAGCGGGCGGGGAAGTGGAGCGTCTGGCGCACAAGCTCGGCGGGGCCAGTTCCACCTGTGGCATGACTGGCATCGTCTCGTCGCTCCGCGAACTGGAACGCCTCGGCCGTGTCGGCCAGTTGCCGGAGGATGACGAATTGTTCACTGAGGCCAGCCGACAACTACGCCGAGTCCGGAATTTTCTGGCCGCCCAGGATCATTCAGGTTGAACACAGGTGCCATACGACTGGCAAAACTTTATGAAGAAAATCCTGATCATCGAAGACGACAAGGTGGTCGCCAACATTTACAAGGGTAAATACCAACTCGCCGGCTACGATGTGCAAGTCGCCAGCGACGGCGAAATGGGCCTGCAGCTCCTGGAAATGTTCAAACCCGACCTGATCCAGTTGGATTTAATGCTGCCGAAAATCAGCGGCGTGGAGGTCATCAAGCACATCCGCGCGCAGCCCTGGTCAAAATCCCTTTCGATTGTGGTCATGTCGAATTCCTACATCACCAGCGTCGTGCGTGAAGCCTGGGAGTCCGGTGCCAACAAATGCTTGTCCAAAGCGGGATGCACTCCCAACACCATGCTGGAGGTCATCAACAAATTGTTGCATCCGCCCGTTCCGGCCAACGCCCCCGCCCCGGCGACCACCGTCTCCCTAGAGCGCCCCGACTCCGCTTCTCCGCCTGCGCCCGCCGGTTCAACCGGTGCGGCCGGGATGAACCTGGACATGACGTTTCAAGCCGAAATCCGGCAAACCTTTTTGAAACGCGCCCCCTGGATGTTGGAACATTTACGCACCGGTCTGCAGACGATAATCAAGGCCGAGGGCGGCGAAATCCGGCGGCAGGGACTGGGTGAATTGTGCCGGACAATGCACACCCTTGAGGGCAATGCCGGGATCGTGGGCTTTGCGCAGGTTGCCCAGATGGCCAGCGCTTTGGAGGCCTTGCTCAAGAACCTGCACGAACAGCCCAAGTATATTACGGCCTCGTCCTTGCGCACGGTGGCGCACGCCGTTGATTCGTTGGGAACCCTGATTGATCACAATCCCGACGGGGAGGCGACGCCTTCCACGCCGCCCATAGTCCTGGTGGTGGACGACGAAATCCTGTCCCGCCGGGCCGTCTGCACCGCCCTGGCCAGGACACACCTAACCTGCATCAGTGTGGATGATCCTCAGCTCGCGTTGAAGTTGCTCAAAGAAAACACATTCAGCCTCATATTTTTGGACGTGGAAATGCCAGGCCTAGACGGTTTCGAACTGTGCACCCAGCTTCGCACCTTGCCTGCGAACAAGACGACCCCCGTCGTTTTCGTCACCAGCCTGAGTGATTTTCAAAGTCGCACACTCTCCGCGTTGAGCGGAGGCAACGATCTGATCGCCAAACCATTTCTTTTGATGGAACTGGCGGTCAAAGCCTTGGGCTACGTCCACGCACAGATCAACAAGCCCTTCAACCAGGAGACGCTAGTGGTGGCGTTGAAATCCGTTCTCCAGAAATGAAATCCTTTGCTGAGTGGCAGGGTTCGGCTACAAATCAAGCCGTGAACACACCGATGGAGCACGACGAGACGCGCACCTTCCACCTGTTGCGGAAGGATCTGACGGGCGGGCTTTCGGTGGAGCAATTGACCCAGTTGCAGGTCGCCGAGTCCGATATCACGGGCAAGCAGGCGGCCATCCTTGTGGCGGAAGATTCCGAACCACTACGTACCGTCATGGTGCTGATGCTGCGTGCGCTGGGCTACCAGAACGTCTCCGAGGCGGTGGACGGCCAGGCCGCACTCGAATTTCTCCGTCGGCGGGCGTTCGACCTCTTGGTTCTGGACATCGAGATGCCGCGCCTGGACGGTTTTGGCGTGCTGGAAGCATTGAAGAACGACTCCTTTCGCAGTCACCTGCCGATCATTGTCACCTCCGGCCTGGGTGAACTCGACTCGGTGGTGCGTTGCATTGAGCTGGGCGCGGAAGACTTCCTGCCCAAGCCGGTCAGCCCCGTGTTGCTCCGCGCGCGCATCACCGCCTCGCTCGAACGCAAGCGCCTGCGTGACCTCGAACGGCTGCGAGTCATTGAATTGAACCAGGAAAAACAGCGCCTCAAATTCGAGCAGGAAAAATCCGAACGACTGCTCTTGAACATCCTGCCCAAAACCATTGCGGATCGGCTCAAGCACGGCGAGCGTCATATTGCCGAGCGCTACGCCAATGTCACCGTGCTGTTCGCAGACATTGTTGGGTTCACCACCCTGGCCAACCAGATGGATCCCGAGGAAATGGTTTCGCTGCTCAACGACCTCTTTTCCCACTTTGACCGGCTCACGGATTGGCACCGGCTGGAAAAGATCAAGACCATCGGCGATTGCTACATGGTGGTCGGCGGGTTGCCGGTGCCGCGCCCGGATCACGCCGAAGCCGTGGCCGAGATGGCGTTGGAGATGTTGAGCGCCTTGACCGAGATCAACTGTGAGCGCAACATCAGCTTGGGACTGCGCATCGGGCTGAACTCGGGACCGGTGGTAGCTGGAGTGATCGGTCGTAAAAAATTTACGTACGATCTTTGGGGCGACACCGTCAACCTAGCCAGCCGCATGGAGTCCTCCGGCCTGCCCAATCGCATCCAAGTTCCGGCCAGCACGGAGGAATTATTGCGCGACAAATTTCAACTGACGGAACGCGGCCTGGTCGCCTGCAAAGGATTGGGCGAAATCCGCTCCTATCTGCTCGACGGAAAGAAGTCCGTGAAATCATCCAGGTTGCAGGCACCCACCCCCGGCCTGCAACTGAAGCCATGAACTCACTTCACCCCAATTCCACCCGTGCCGGGCGGCTGTATCCCGCCCTTGTCGCCGCGCTGCTCTGTGTCCTCGCCCCGGCCGTACCCTTTGCGCCCGCCCAACAAAGTGACGTCACTCAAAAACAACTCCAGAACGAATTTTCGGAATACCAGGCCAAGGCCGAGCAGGGCGATGCCCGGGCGCAGTTCCTACTGGGCCAATGCTATGCCCTTGGCAAAGGGGTGGGGCGGGATCATGCGAAGGCGGTGAACTGGTATCGCAAAGCGGCCGAGCAGAATTACGCCGAGGCTCAAATCAAACTGGGCAACAGCTATGCCGACGGCCAAGGCGTGAAGAAGGATTATGCGGAGGCGGTGAAGTGGTATCGCAAGGCGGCCGAGCAGAACCGTTACGCCGAGGCGAACATCAACCTGGGCTACTGCTACACCTTTGGCCTGGGCGTGAAGATAGATTACGCGGAGGCGTACGCGTGGTGTGATCAGGTCGCCAAGACCGATAAATCGGCGGCGAGCTTGCGTGACGACATCCTGAAAAAAATGAAACCGAAGCAAGTCGCCGCCGCGCAAAGGCGCACCAAGGAATTGCGAGCGCAAATCGAGGCCAAACTCAACGGCAGCGGGAAGTAAGGGGGAAATGATGCCTCGGCAACAATTCGGACTAATCCCTTGCTCCTCGCCCGCCGCCTCGACATTGCTGGGATTTCCCAATCTCAGGAGCGTCCCGCGAGCGGGGCGCATCCGCGGGGCTTTGTTGAATGAATTCTTGCAAAAGTCCTTTCATGAAGCACAATTAGGTCACTGTACACTGTATTAATGAGATCCCGCTTATGGCCCGCATCATAGTGGTGGATGACGAACCGGCGATGTGTGTGACCTTGTCAGCAACGCTGAGACAGGTGGGGCACGAAGTCCGTGTCGCCCACAACGGCAACGAGGCCGTTGCACTATCGCAAGAAGGAGTGGTCGATTTGATGATCACCGACATTCATATGCCTGAACGTGATGGACTGAGTACTATCCGCGAATTGCGTCGTGGTTATCCGCAACTCAAAATCATTGCCATCACCGGTAGTTCGCTTGATGAGTACCTGCGTTGGGCGCGCAGCCTGGGCGCGGATTTAGTCTTGGCCAAACCATTTTCCAGCCAAGCGATCTTGGAAGCCGTGGCGCGGCTCCTTCCCCAAGCGAACACCTCGCCTCGATGACATTTATTCTGGTTAAACTTGGCTAATCAATTATGAACCCAGAGATTTTATTTGTTGATGACGAAGCCGCTATTCGGGAATTGCTGGCTGAATATTTTCGCTTGAAGGGCTACGCGACCCGCATGGCCGCGACGGTAGATGAAGCCCAGCAGTCGCTGGCCCAGCAAACGCCTTCGCTCGTGATGCTCGACATTGATCTCGGCGGATCCGATGGCATGGCCTTTCTGGAAACCATCCGGGCCGGCCATCCAAGCTTGCCGGTCATCATGCTGACGGGGATGGGCTTTGACAACGAGCTGCTGGCGGAAGCATTGAAAAAGGGAGCCAACGGCTACGCCAGCAAGACGCTTTCGCTCGACCACCTGTTGATGGAAGTGCGTCGAGTATTGAAGGCTGCGGACAGCGGTGCTGGTGAGGAAAACCAATCTGCGGGAAATGTTTCCTGAGCAGATCTCACCGCAAAGCCAGACAACTGCAACGGAATGGTGCGCCCGGCGGGAGTCGAACCCACGACCGACTGCTTAGAAGGCAGTTGCTCTATCCAACTGAGCTACGAGCGCCACCGAAATTGCACATCGACAAAACGTGCCGGTTGAAATGACGTTCCGACGCTGCCCCTGCGGATGCCAGGGCCGCGCAGAACGAATCTGATGACAACCATTGAGAAATGATTATGCCGGGATTCGCGTTTGGAGCAAGGCCACATTACGGCGTGTTGGACATGGTAATGAAAGGACGTGGCTTACTTATTGGAGCGGTTCGTACCAGTAATGGTTGTATCGTCATTGCACTTGCGCTTCTGTACGGCCTGCCGGAGCAAGTATTCAACCTGCCCGTTGACGCTACGCAAGTCATCCGCCGCCCAGGCTTCCAGTTCGTTCCAGAGCTTGGGATCAACGCGCAGCAGAAACGCTTTTCGTTCTTCCACGATGTGCTTTAGCTGTAAAGCGTGCCGGTGTTGAGGACCGGCTGCGCCTCGGATTCGCCGCACAGAACCACCAGGAGATTGCTCACCATCGCGGCTTTGCGTTCGTCATCGAGGGTAACGACGTTTTTCTCCGCCAGTTCCCGCAGGGCCATGTCCACCATGCTGACCGCGCCGTGGACAATCATCTTGCGGGCCGCGATCACAGCCTCGGCTTGCTGCCGGCGGAGCATGGCCTGTGCAATCTCTGGCGCGTAGGCCAGATGAGTGATGCGCGCTTCCTCCACTTCCACGCCCGCTTTGGCGAGCCGCTCCTGTAGTTCATCGCGCAAGGCGGCGGAAACTTCATCCATACCGCTGCGCAGCGTGACCTCGTTCGCTTCACCGTGGTCGTAAGCGTAGGAATTGGCGAGGTGGCGTACCGCCGATTCGCTTTGCACTTTCACGAAGTTCTCGAAGCTGTCCACGTCAAACGTGGCTTGCGCCGTTTCATGCACGCGCCAGACAACCACGGCGGCGATCTCGATGGGGTTGCCGCGCTTGTCATTGACCTTGAGACGCTCACCTTCGAGATTGCGCAGTCGCAACGAGACCAGAAGTTTTTTCATAAACGGGTTGGTCCAATGGAAGCCGTCCTTTTTGACGGTGCCACGGTAATCGCCAAAGAGCGTCAGCACGCGCGCCTGATTCGGCTGCAAGGTGAAGAAGCCGGAAAAGAAGATGATCGCTGTGATGCCCAGCAGGAGACCGCCGAACAACAGCACGAAGCCCAGCGGCGGGGGAGTCTGCCGGGCGGCATTTGCATTGGCGAGCGTGACGATGCCGGTGATGAAGGCCGTGATGCCGGCCAGCAGCATCACGATTACCGTGGGCAGCATCGTCCAGCCGCTGTGCGGAAAGGCTTCTGACTCCTGATGGGATTGGTTGATTTTGGGTGTGCTCATAGGGTTGTTTCAGTTTGGCGTTTCAAGCGGTCTTGAATATCAAGTTGATATCATAATGAAATCCATGCTGCTGTCAACAGACATTCTTTTATGCGGCGGAACCTGCGGACGGTTCGGCGGCGAACTGGTTTTTAATTGCGGCGGGACACGGGCCTAACTACCGTTGGCGCGTTGGATTTGAGCGACGAATTGAATTTGTTACCGAAACTATGAGCAACACCCCGCTTTCCGCCAGTGAACTTACCGAATTGATCGCCGGCCTCAACCGCCTCGCCCGCAATCTTTGGTGGACCTGGAACCAGGAGCCGCAGGAAATCTTTCAGGAACTCTCCCCCCGCGGCTGGCAAAATCTCTACCATAACGCGGTCGCCGTCTTGCATGAGGTTTCAGATTACGAGCTGCGGGTGCGCTTGCAAGACACGGATTTTGCGGAGCGCGTGCGTGAGGTGTTACGGAATTTCGACGCCTATCTGAAAGAGCCGAATACCTGGGGCCGGCAAAACGCCCCCGCGATGTTGACCAATCCCGTGGCTTATTTCACGGCGGAGTTCGGCTTTCATGAAACGCTGCCCATTGCGGCGGGTGGTTTGGGGATTCTTGCGGGCGATCACGCCAAATCGGCGAGCGACCTCGGCATCGGTTTCGTCGGCATCAGCCTGTTCTATCGCGAAGGCTATTTTCAACAAGCCTTCAACCAGGACAACTGGCAGACGGAGTATTACACGCTCCTCAACCCGAAGAATCTTCCCATCGAGCCGGTGTTGAACGCGCACGGCGAACCGCTCGTCTGCTCGGTCAAGATCGCCATGAGCCAGGTTTATTTCCAGGCGTGGCGCGTCAACGTGGGGCGCAACCCCGTTTATCTCCTCGACGCGAACCGCCCGGAAAACGAACAACACCACCGCGATCTCACTCTTCGCGTCTATGGTGGCGACAGCTCCACGCGCATCATGCAGGAAATTCTCCTCGGCGTCGGCGGCGTGCGGCTGTTGCGCACACTGGGCGTGCAGCCGTCCGTCTTCCACATGAACGAAGGCCACGCCGCGTTCCTCACGCTGGAGTTGCTCCGGGAAAAAATGGCCGAAGGCAAGACCTTCGAGCAAGCGCTGGCGGGCACCAAGTCGGAATGTATCTTCACGACCCACACGCCCGTCGAAGCCGGCCACGACCGTTTCAGCAGCGATCTGGTGAATTACGCCGCCAACAAGTTCGCCAGCCAGCTCAAAATTTCTCACGAAGAATTAATGGCGCTGGGTCGGGTGGATCCGACGAATGAGCACGAGCCGTTTTGCATGACGGTCTTGGCCCTCAAGGCTTCGCGCGCCGCCAATGGCGTCAGCGAATTGCACGGTCAGGTGAGCCGGCAAATGTGGCAATGCCTCCATCCCTCCAAGACCGTCGCCGAGGTTCCCATCGGTCACATCACCAACGGCGTCCATCTGATGGGCTGGATGAAAGGCCCGTTGCGCCGGTTCTGGCGGCGCAAACTCAGCACTACGCCGCCACTGGTGGAAGCACCCGTGGCCACCGGCGAAAGCACACAGTTCTGGCACCGGAAACCAGCGACCTCGTGGGAATCGGAGGCCAACTCGCCGGAGTTCTGGGCGAAGATCGGTGATCCGAATTTCATCAGCGACGAGGAGTTGTGGGCGCTGCGTTTCAAGTTGAGGCGCGAGCTGATTGAATTCTGTCGCCGCCGGCTGCTCATCCAAGGCCATCGGCTGACGAAAGGTGATTACATAGTCTTCGATGCCCTGCTTCACCCCGACGCGCTCACGATTGGTTTTGCCCGCCGTTTCGCCACGTACAAACGCGCGCCGCTCATCTTCCAGCAGTTCGAGAACATTGTTAAACTCTGTCACGACCAGCAGCACCCGGTGCAATTCATCTTCGCCGGGAAGGCGCACCCGCGCGACGACGAAGGCAAGAAATTCATCCAGCACATCATTCATCTCAGCAAATTCAGCGAACTCAAGGGCCATCTCGTTTTCATCGAGAACTACGACGTGCATGTTGCCCGACAAATGGTCAGTGGCTGCGATGTCTGGCTCAACAACCCGCGCCGTCCGCTCGAAGCCAGCGGCACCAGCGGCATGAAAGCCGGCTGCCACGGCTGCCTCAACCTCTCCATCCTCGACGGCTGGTGGCGCGAGGGTTTCGATGGCACCAACGGTTTCGCCATCGGGGACGACTCGCATCCGGACAATGTCGATGAACAAGACCGGCTCGACAGTGAAAATCTTTACAAGGCGCTGACCGAGGAGGTGATCCCGTGTTACTTCAACCGCGACGCCAGCGGCATCCCGCGCCAGTGGGTTCAAAAAATCCGCCGCGCCATGGTCACGCTCGTCCCACAATTCAATACCTGGCGCATGGTGCAGGAATACACGAAGAAGTATTACCTCACCCGGTAGCGAAACGCCTGTGCTGCCGGACATCAAATCACAGACGCGCGCCGAGTTGGAATCCCGGTTCAAGGCTTGGGAGCAGCCCGCCTTTCGCATCGACCAGTTGCTGGAGTGGCTTTACGTCCACCGCGTGACGAGCTGGGACGCGATGACGAATCTACCCAAGGTCTTGCGCGCCCGGCTCGCGCAGGAGTTTACGCTTGGCTCGCTTGAACTCGTCCGTAAACAGGGCGCGCGCGATACCACGCAAAAATTCCTCTGGCGGCTGCCGGATCACGCGCTCATCGAAAGCGTCCTCATCCCCGCGAATCCCGCGCTCTACGGCGAAGCCAGCGATCGCCACACGCTTTGCGTCTCCACGCAAGTCGGCTGCGCCTACGGCTGCAAGTTTTGCGCGAGCGGACTCGACGGCTGGAAGCGCAACCTCGGCGCGCATGAAATTGTGGAGCAAGTGCTCGCCGTGGAGCGGTGGCACGAATCGTCGTCGTCCTCGTTGTCGTCCTCCTCCTCGACCGCATCCGAGCCGACTTCGGTGGCGAGGACGACGAAGCGGACGAGTACGAGTGAGCGTTTGATCAACAATCTCGTCATCATGGGCATGGGCGAGCCTTTGGCCAATTACGACAATCTGCTCCAGGCGCTCAAGATTTTGAACGCGCCGTGGGGCGGGGCCATTGGCGCGCGCAAGATCACCGTGTCCACCAGCGGTCTAGCCCCGCAAATCCGCAAGCTCGCCGACGAACCGCTCCAGTTTCGCCTTGCCATTTCGTTGCACGGCGCGACCGACGAGACACGCAACCAGATCATGCCGGTTAATAAAAAGTATCCGCTCAAGGAACTGACCGCCGCCTGCGAATATTATCAGGAGAAGAAGGGCCGCATGATCACGCTCGAATATATTTTGATTGCCGGCGTGAACGACGGCTCCGATCAGACCCGCCCGCTGGCGCAGCTCGCGCACCGTCTCCACGCGAAGGTGAATTTGATTCCGTACAACACCGTCGAGGGTTTGCCGTGGGCGCGGCCGACGGAGACCGTGCAAGAATCTTTCCTCGCCGCGCTGGAGCGACAGGACGTCATCGCCACTCTCCGCCGTGAAAAGGGTGGCGACATCGATGCTGCGTGCGGGCAGTTGCGGCTGAAGACCGAACGTGAGTTGGAGTCCAAGCTTTAGCTTGTATGCGGGGGAACAACCTGAAGGTTGAACTCCAACTTCAGCGACTCCGCATTTTACATTTTGCATGTTTCATTCTTAATTGTCCCGTGATTGCACTTCTTGATTATGGCTCTGGCAACCTCCGCAGCGTCGAGAAGGCGCTGAAAAAAGTCGGCGCGGACGTGCGCGTGGTGCGCAGTCCCGAAGCGATGCGCGACGCGCAAGCCGTCGTGCTGCCGGGCGTGGGCGCGTTCGACGACTGCATCACCGCCATGCAACGGCAGGAACTGCTCGGCGGCGTGAAAGATTTCATCCAGACGGGAAGGCCGTTTCTCGGCATTTGCGTCGGCTACCAGGCGCTGTTCGAGAAGAGCGAGGAGTTCAACAGTTGCGCCGCCGGGCTGGGCATTTTTCGCGGCAAGGTGGTTCGCTTTACCGCGCAACCGGGATTGAAAATTCCCCAGATTGGCTGGAACCAGATTGAATTCGCGCAGCCGGCCTGTCCATTGTTCAAAGGCATTGCCAGTGGCAGCTACGTTTATTTCGTCCACAGTTTTTACCCGAAGCCCGAAGATGAATCCATCATCGCCACGCGCACGGAGTATGGCGAAACCTTCGCCTCCGCCGTGTGGAAGGACAACGTCTTCGCCACGCAGTTTCACCCGGAGAAGAGCCAGGCGGTTGGCCTGACCCTGCTGAAAAACTTCGTGGAACTGGCGGATTAACCGGCAGGAAGTAATCGTCCCCCACCACGTTTGGTTACTTTGGTTTCAACTGCGGGAAGAGAATCACGTCGCGGATGCTTTCCTGGCCGGGTCATCACGCACAGACCATCAATGCCGGTAGATTTCGCGCCGATGTCCGATGCTACCGACGACAATTTGCTTCAACTTCGCGTCCACCAAGTAGAGCACCCGGTAGTCGCCGACGCGGATGCGAAAGCCGTCACGGTTTTTCAATTTCTTGCACTCGGATGGGAACGGATTTTTTTCGAGCGAAAGAATTGCCTTGGAAATCCGAACCTTCGTCTGCGGATGCAAACCGGCGAGTTCCTTGCGGGCATCGCGGGCGATCTCAATTTGCCAGCTCACACCTTGATGCTCAGTTCCTTCATCACCTGACGAAACGGCTGGCGTGGCTGGTGGCGGCGCGCTTCAAGTTCCAGCGTGTCGGCGATGTCGGAAGAAATGTCTTCATCTTCCAGCATGCGTTCCAACACAGCCTCGCGCTGGCGCGGCTTCAAGGATTTGAACGCGGTGACAAAGACTTCTGCGGTGGCTTCGTTGGAACTCATGGCGAAACTATTGCAAGGCACCACGCAGAATTCAAGCCTGCCTTCACTTCGGCTTCAACTGCGGGAACAATATCACGTCGCGGATGCTTTCCTGGCCGAGGAGCATCATGCACAGGCGGTCGATGCCGATGCCGATGCCGCCCGCCGGAGGCATGCCGTGTTCGAGGGCGATGAGGAAATCTTCGTCGAGCTTCTGCTGCTCGCCGCCGGCCTGATGCTCCAGCGTGTTGCGCTGCGCGATGGGATCGTTCTGCTCGGTGTAGCCGGGCGCAATCTCCTGCCCGTTAATGCAGCACTCGAAGACTTCGACGGTCGTCGGGTCGTCGGGCGAAAGCTTGGCGAGCGGCACGAGTTCCTTCGGTAGATGCGTGACGAAGGTTGGCTGAATCAGCGTCGGCTCGATGAGCTTCTCGAAGACGGCACCGGTGACTTCGAAGTCTTCGTATTCCTTGCCGATCTCCGCGCCGAGATCACGCGCGCGCTGGCGACGCTCGGCGGGCGAAATGTCGAACCAGTCCGCGCCAGCCTTTTCTTTGACGAGGTCTTTGTATTTCGCGCGTTTCCAGGGACGCGTGAGATCGATGGTCTTTTTGACAACCTCAAAAGTTTCTACTGTACCAATCCTAATAATGGTCGTTCGTTCGGTTTCCCTGATGACGTCTGTAAATGGTTCCTTAACGTGAGAGGATTCAGTCCTGTGCATTATCGCAAGAGTTCCCAACACCTTCTGCGCAACCTCCGTTATCAGCGCCTCCACTGTCTCCATCATCGACTCGTAATCGCCGAACGCGCAGTAGGCTTCGAGCATCGTGAACTCGGGATTGTGCCGGCGCGAGAGTCCTTCGTTGCGGAAGTTCTTCCCAATCTCGAATAGCTTTTCGATGCCGCCCACGAGCAGCCGCTTGTGATACAACTCCAGCGCGATGCGCAGGTAGAAGTCGCAGCCAAGCGCGTTGTGAAAGGTCTTGAAGGGCTGCGCCGCCGCGCCGCCGGGAATGGCCTGCATCGCGGGCGTCTCCACTTCCACGTAGCCGCGCCCGTGAAAGAACGCGCGAATCTCATGCACGATGGCGCTGCGCTGGAGAAAAACTTTCTTCACCTCGTCGTTGCCCATCAAATCAAGATAGCGCTGGCGGTAACGAATCTCGGTATCGGCGACGCCGTGCCATTTCTCCGGCGGCGGACGCAGCGCCTTGGCGAGGATGGTGAAGGCTTCGAGCTTGAGGCTCGGCTCGTTGGTCTTGGTGCGGAACATCGTGCCGGTCACGCCGATGAAATCGCCGAGGTCGAGGTGCTTGAAGATGTCGAACTGCTCGTCGCCCAGCGCCTGCTTCTGCGCATAGACCTGCACGCGCCCGGACTGGTCGCGCACGTCGATGAAGATGGACTTGCCCATGTCGCGATGCGCGGTGATGCGCCCGGCGACGGAGACGCGCGCGCCCTCGGCGAGTTCGCCCTTGTCGAACTTGGAGCGCGCGTCATCGCAAGAGCGGTCGGTGGTGAACTTGTTCTTGAACGGGAAAACGCCTTTGGCCTCAAGCGCCTTGAGCTTGGCTTTGCGCTGTTCAATCAGTGAATTCGTTTCGTCCATAAAGCAGCCCCGATGAAACACGGAGCCAACGCGGAAGTCCAAGAGTTTGTGGGCTTGGCCCCGGAACCGTGCAGTTGAGCCACGGATGGAACACGGAGGACCGACCTGCTGGTTGCGAGACGTCTGCAGGTGGTACTCACGGCTGGGAAAGTTCGCCCCGACACCAGCCACAAGAATCAAGCGATTATCCCGTCAGTGTTTCATCCGTGGCCAAAGAATACTGCTGATTATGGCTTCACTGCCGGAAGGAGGCCAATCACTTTTTCCAAATCCACCGGCTTCGGTCCGGTCGCGGCGCGGGTGATGGTGGCAGGAAGCGGTGTCGTTTTGATCGTGTCTCCGCCGGTGGCGAGTTGAAATCGCTTGTCTCGAACGGCGGCGTCGATGTTATCGAGCGGCGTGCCATCGGCGGTGAAGGTGGCCTTGGTCAACTCCAACCAATCGCCGGTGACGGTCTTGATCCAGCCGTTGCCGAACTGCGCGCGTCTGCGTTCATGCGGGCTTTTGCCGTCGCGACGGAAGTCTTCGATGAACGAGTAATAGCCCGAAAGCGGTTTGCCGTTGCTGCGCGTGCGGAAGGTGGCGAGGTGCTTCCATTCTTTCTTGTCGTTCAGGAAAAAGTAAGCGGCATAGGCCGTTTTGTTCTCATTGGTCACGGCATGGACTGCGAAGCGATAGGTTTCGCCGTTCTTCCATTGATAGGGAAACATGCTCTTTCCGCCCGTACCTTCGCCGCCGAACCGGCTGACGTTTACGCCCTCTCCCTCGTGCAACACTTCCACGCGTTGATCCGTGGCCACGCTTTTGGGATCGTTCTGATCGCCGGGATCCCAGACGGAGAAAATGACGACCTTGTTGGTCTCCGCGCCAATTTGCTGAATGCCGAAATAGCCCTGACTAAAACCGCAGGACATGAAGTAAGTCCCGCGCTGCGATTCCTGCACCGTCAGCTCGTTGTAGAAAATCGTGCCGGGAGGCGCGGGATAAAACAGATGAACCGAACGCGCGGCTGATGGCGGTTTCGGTTCGGCAGCCGTGAGGGCAAGGGCTACGCCAAGCCAAGCGGCGAAAAAGGGCAGGGCGGCTTTCATGGTTTATTTTTCCGGAGCGATTGGGTGAAGTCTTGCCAGAGGTCGTCGAGGTTCTTGTCGGTGTATTCCTGAAACAGTTCCAGCTTGAAGCTTTTTTCCCGCAATGCGCGGTTTAGTTTCTTGACGATTTGCCGGTCGTGGTTTTTCTCAATCCACGCAAGGAAAATGGCGGTGGTCTTGTAGGCATCGCGGTAGCTGGCGCGGTCGGGATCGATTCGGGGCAGCGGAGCTTGCGGCTCGAAATGCGAGAGCCGGATGTAGTCGGCGATGCCTTCGACGAGCCAGCCCGGCCCGCCGGGCGGATACGATTGCGCAACATGCGTGAGTTCGTGGATGACCATGCCGAAGTCGTTGGTGTGGCCTTTGACGTAATCAGCGGCGATGTGGATGACGTTCCCGCCCGTGGCGGCCACGCCTTTCATGTCCTTGCGGAAATGAAGCTGCACAGACGCGGGGGGCGTGAAACCCTCGTTGGCGAGCAGTTCGCAAATCTTCGGATACCATTCCGCGCACAACTTGCCAGCCTGCTTGCCCCACTCGGCAAGTTCCGGGACTTCCGAGGAATCGATTATGATGGTTGCCAAAACCTTGGCGTGTGAGTAGTGCGCGAATCCAACCCCAATGCCAGGTTTGGTGGTGGCCGGTTCTGTCGAGGAAACAGACCATGCCAGTAGCACGAGCAGCAGGAGCAATGTTGTTTTCATTTCAGATTTTCGCCAGCACAACGCCCTTCTACTTGGTGAACGCTCCGATGGTAAAGGCCAAATCCGCTTGCGGCGTCGCATTTCAAATAACCACTTGCGCTCGGCCGCCGGTATTTTATAGTCAACCAACATGCGATGTTAACGCAGACCGAATCAAACAACCCAAAACTCAGAACCCTCTATGGCTTACCAATACGTCAACAAACAGGAAGCGCTGCTCGCCAAAGTCAAAGGCAAGACCGGCAAAATCTCCGACAAAACGCACGAAGAGCACCTCAAGCTCTATACCGGTTACGTCAATAAGACCAATGCCATCCTCAAGGAACTGGAAACATTGTCCGCGACGCTCGACCCCGCGAATCCCGCGCACGCAAACCAGATCTACAGCGAAATCCGCTCGCGCAAGGTGGACTTTTCGTTCGCCCTCGGCGGCATCATCAACCACGAAATCTATTTCAACAACCTTGGCGGCAAGGGCGGCCCGGCCACCGGCAAAGTTGCGGAACTCATCAACAAGAGCTTCGGCAGCTTCGATGCCTATAAGAAGGATTTGAAGGCCACGGCCATCGCCGCGCGCGGCTGGGTGTGGACCGGCTACGACGCGACCACCGGCTTGTTGTTCAATTATCTGGGCGACGCACAGAACACGTTTCCGATCTGGGGCGTGAAGCCGGTTCTGGCGCTCGACACCTACGAACACGCCTACTACGCCGACTTTTTCACGGCGCGCGGCGCGTATGTGGACGAGTTCATGAACTTCATTGATTGGGACGTGGTGAACGCCAATCTGGGTTAATCCATTTTTCCGCCATCGATCAGCGCGGCTCCGCCAGGGCCGCGCTGTTTATCATAAAAATAGAGTTGCTTGTTGAAACCGGATTAGGTAATGCAATCCGCAACATGAGTGGTGGGGATTACATAAATCGCAGTCCGCAGTCCGCAGTCCGCAGTCCGCAGTCCGCAGTCCGCAGTCCGCAGTCCGCAGTCCG